>DFXC01000144.1:28536-42493 GCA_002383105.1 Hyphomicrobiaceae bacterium UBA4118 | reverse complement strand
GAGTCACCGACGTCCTTGCCGATCCACCAGGTCAGCTTGAAATCCTCGTTGTCCTCCGCGAGCGCCACCATGCCGGTATATTGGCTGCCGCTCGGATTGGTGCCGCTCGCGCGATAGACTCCGGTAAGGGTCGGCACGGTGGCCCGCTGCTCTGCCTCTCCCGCTTGTTGGTCCTCCTCTTCAGCCTCGGCGCCCTCGGGGCGAAAGACGAGGTCGCCGAAAAAGGTCGACGAGATCCAAGGCGTCTGCTCGTCATGAGTGTCCTGATAGACACCCTTCAAGGTGCGCTTGAAGGTGTCCTCGATGGAGAGATTGGGCGTCGCGATCCATTCCGAGAGATATTTGGTGTAAGGGCTGTTGTGCCCGGCGCCATCCAGAGCCACGCTGCCCGGCGACGTTGTGTAGGAGACGAACAGGCTGGCATTCGAGTCGATTCTGGACAGCCCGTGCGCGCCGTTCGGATCCATCGGGTTGTTGCGGCAGGCGTCGAGGATGACGATGTTCAACCCGTTATGCGCGCCGGCCATGGCGTCCACGATCTCGGTCGCGCTTACCAAGCCATTCTTGATCTCCTCCGCGGAGGTAAGGCTTACCGGGATAAGGTAGTTCTCGCCATTGATCTGCGCGCCGTGACCTGAAAAATAGAACAGGCCGACGCCGCCTTTGGCCTTCAGCTTGGCGCCGAAGGCGTGGATCGCCTTCTCCATGGCGCCTTGATCGGCATCGGTTGCGACCATGACATCGAATCCGGCCTCGCCGAGCGACTTGGCCATGGCCTCGGCATCGTTCACCGGGTTCCTGAGAGACCCGAAGGAATAGTCGGCATTGCCGATGACGAGCGCCGCGCGGGGCGAAGGCGCTTGGGCCTGCGCCAGCGTAAGCGTGGCCATAAGCGCGAAAACTCTAAGGAGAATGCTGAATAGGCGCATGGGACGATCGCTCGATTGCCTGCGGGGCCTTCAGCATGGGGCAAATGGGGGCGCCGGGTCCATTAGATGCGAAAAAACCGGTTGGTGAGGCATTAAAGATCGAGCACCAAGCGCTTCGGGTCCTCGATCGACTCCTTGAGATGCACCAGGAAGGTGACGGCCTCCTTGCCGTCGACCAGGCGGTGATCGTAGGAGAGCGCGAGATACATCATCGGCCGCGCCACGATCTGGCCGTCGCGCACCACCGCGCGCTGCTCGGTGCGATGCATGCCGAGAATGCCCGACTGCGGCGCATTGAGGATCGGGGTCGAAAGCAGTGAGCCGTAGATACCGCCATTGGAGATGGTGAAAGTGCCGCCCTGCATCTCGTCCAGGGCGAGCTTGCCGCCGCGCGCGCGCGCGCCGAAATCGGCGATTGCCCCTTCGATCTCGGCGAGGCTCATGCGGTCGGCATTGCGCAGCACTGGCACCACGAGGCCGCGCTCGGTGCCGACGGCAACGCCGATGTGATAATAATTCTTGTAGACGATGTCCTCGCCGTCGATCTCGGCGTTGACCGCGGGGATGTCCTTCAGCGCCTGCACGGCAGCTTTGACGAAGAAGCCCATCAGGCCGAGCTTCACCCCGTGCTTCTTCTCGAACGCCTCGCGATAGTCGGCGCGGAGCTGCATCACCGCGCTCATGTCCACGTCGTTGAACGTGGTGAGCATGGCGGCTATGTCTTGCGCCTCCTTGAGACGCTTGGCGATGGTCTGGCGGAGCCGCGTCATGCGCACCCGCTCCTCGCGGGCAGCGTCATCGGTCGCCACTGGAGCATGAGGGGAGGCGGGCGGCTTCGGCTTTCGCTCCCGCTGAAGCAGCGTCTTGGCGGCGTGCTCGACCTCGCCCGTCTCGGTCGAAGCCGCATGGCCGCCGGCCAATACGTCCTGCTTCAAAACTTGGCCACGGCGGCCTGAGCCCTTCACCTCGCTTGGCCCAAAGCCTCCCTCGGCGAGCAGCTTGCGCGCGGCAGGCGAGGGGGGCATCTCGTCGCCGCTCACCTCCTGGCGGCGCATCGGCTCGCGCTCGAGCTTCTTGGCCTCGGCCACTGCCGCTTTGGGGGTGCGCAAAACAGGCTCATCGGCGACGTCGGTCGCTTCGGCCCTGGCGAGGTCGGACGAAGCTGCTGCAGGCTTGGCCTTTGCCGGTTTGGCCTTGCCGTCACCCTCCCCGATGGCGCCGAGGAGGGCGCCCACGGCAACGGTATCGCCGGCCTTGGCCGAGATTTCCGCCAGCACGCCGGAAGCCGGAGCCGGCACCTCGACGGTCACCTTGTCGGTCTCGAGCTCGACGAGGGGTTCATCGGCGGCAACCGCGTCGCCTGCCTGCTTGAACCATTGGCCGACCGTCGCCTCGACGACGGATTCACCCAAGCTCGGCACGCGGATCTCGGTCGTCATGGAAGCTGCCCTATCTCCCCGCAGTCTAGCTCAATGCCTCGTCGAGGAACGCCTTAAGCTCACGCGTGTGCTTGCTCATCAGCCCGGTCGCGGTCGCCGCGGACGAGGGCCTGCCAGCATAGCGCGGGCGCTTGTGCTTGGCATCGATATGTTCGAGCACCCAAGAGAGGTTGGGCTCGATGAAGCTCCAAGCGCCCATGTTCTTCGGCTCTTCCTGGCACCACTCCATCTCGGCTTGGGCGAAGCGCGACAGCTCCTGGATCAGCGCGCGGGCGGGGAAAGGATAGAGCTGCTCCATGCGCAGCAGGTAGACGTCATTGATGCCGCGCTTCTCGCGCTCCTCATAAAGATCGTAATAGACCTTGCCGGAGCAGAGCACCACACGCCTGATCTCGGCATCGGAAACGAGCTTGATCGCCTGGCCGGGAAGGAACTGCGCGTCGTCCCACAACAGACGATGGAAGCTCGAGTCCGGGCCGAATTGCGCAAGAGTCGATACCACGCGCTTGTGACGAAGGAGCGACTTCGGCGTCATCAGCACCAGAGGCTTGCGGAATTGCCGGTGGAGCTGGCGCCTGAGCACGTGGAAATAGTTGGCCGGCGTCGTGCAGTTGGCGATCTGCCAATTGTCCTCGGCGCAAAGCTGGAGGTAGCGCTCAAGCCGGGCCGAGGAATGCTCGGGGCCTTGGCCCTCATAGCCATGGGGCAGGAGCAGCACGAGCCCCGACATGCGCAGCCATTTGCGCTCACCTGAGGAGATGAACTGGTCGATGATGACTTGCGCGCCATTGGCGAAATCGCCGAACTGCGCCTCCCACAGCACGAGCGCGTTCGGCTCGGCGAGGCTGTAGCCATACTCGAAGCCGAGCACGGCCTCCTCGGAGAGCATGGAGTTGATCACCTCGAACTCCGCTTGGCTCTTGGAGACGTGCTTGAGCGGGGTGTATTTCTTCTCGTTCTCCTGATCCATCAGCACCGAGTGGCGCTGGGAGAAGGTGCCGCGCTCGGAGTCCTGGCCCGAGAGCCTGACGCGGAAGCCCTCGATGAGCAGGGTGCCGTAAGCGAGCGACTCGGCGGTCGACCAGTCGATGCCTTGACCGTCCTCGATCATCTTGCGGCGATTGGCCATGATGCGGGCGATGGTCTTATGCGGCGTGAAGCTCTTGGGGATGGTGGTGAGCTTGCGGCCGACCTCCTTGAGAAGCTCAAGGTCGACGCCGGTCACGCCGCGGCGGGCGCCTTCCTCGGCATGGCCGATGCCCGACCATTTGCCGTCGAGCCAGTCGGCGCGGTTGGGGCGATAGGCATCGCTCGCCGCGAACTCCTGCTCGAGATAGGCGCGGAAGTCGGCCTGCATGCGGTCGATCTCGGCGCGGGCGAAAAGACCCTCCTCGACGAGACGCTTGGAATAGACCTCAACCACGCTCGGATGCTCGCCGATGCGGCGATACATCAAGGGCTGGGTGAAGGCCGGCTCGTCAGCCTCGTTATGGCCGTGACGACGGTAGCAGAACATGTCGATGACCACGGGCTTGCCGTAACGCTGGCGAAACTCGATGGCGATCTTGGTCACATGCACCACGGCCTCGGGGTCGTCGCCGTTCACGTGGAAGATCGGGGCATCGATCATCTTGGCCACGTCGGAGGGGTAAGGCGAGGAACGGGCAAAGCGGGGCGCGGTGGTGAAGCCGATCTGATTATTGACAATGAAGTGCAGCGAGCCGCCGATGCGGTGCCCGCGCAAGCCCGACAGGCCGAAGCATTCGGCGATCACGCCCTGTCCGGCGAAGGCCGCATCGCCGTGCAGGAGGAGCGGCAGCACCTCTTTGCGCTCCTTGTCGTGGCGTTGGTCCTGCTTTGCCCTGACCTTGCCGAGCACGACGGGATCGACGATCTCGAGATGGGAGGGATTGGCGGTCAGCGACAGGTGCACGCGATTCTCGTCGAACTCGCGATCGGAGGAGGCGCCGAGATGGTATTTCACGTCGCCCGAGCCCTCGACCTCGTCGGGGTGGGCCGAGCCTCCCTTGAACTCGTTGAAGATCGCCCGGTAGGGCTTGCCCATGACATTGGCGAGCACGTTCAAGCGTCCGCGATGGGGCATGCCGATGACGATCTCGCCGACGCCGAGCTGCCCGCCGCGCTTGATGATCTGCTCGAGCGCCGGCACCGTGGATTCGCCACCGTCGAGGCCGAAGCGCTTGGTGCCGGTATACTTCACGTCGAGGAAGCGCTCGAAGGTCTCGGCCTCGATGAGCTTCTTCAGGATCGCCTTCTTGCCTTGCGGCGTGAAGCTGACCTCACGGCCTTCGATGTGTTCCTGGATCCAGGAGCGCTGCTCCGGATCTGAGATGTACATGTATTCGGCGCCGATGTGGCCGCTATAGGTGCGCTTGAGGATGTCGAGGATCTCGCGCAGCGTGCCGAATTCGAGCCCGAGCGCGCCGCCGATAAAGATGGGGCGGTCATAGTCGGCTTTGGTGAAGCCGTAGGTCTTGGGCCTGAGCTCGGGGTGCTCGCGGCGGGTGACAAGCTCGAGCGGATCGAGCTTGGCGGCGAGATGGCCGCGCGTCCGATAGGCGCGGATCAGCATGCGGGCGCCCAAAGTATCGCGCGCGGCGGCTAGCGCCTGCTGCTCGGTGATCGAGCCTGCCGAAACTGCCGGCAACAAACCGGCGCCGTTGGAGGGTGCCCATGAGGGCCCGCGTGCCTCCGCCAGCACCTCGTCCTTGTTGTCGTCGAGGCTGGCGAAGAAGGCGCGCCACTCCGGATCGAGCGAAGCGGGCTCCTCCTGGTAGCGGGCGTAAAGCTCGGCGAGATAGGTGGCGTTGGCGCCTTGCAGGAACGACGTGCGGGCAAACACGTCGTTCAATTCGTGTCTCGTCATCGGATCAATCCTGCCGGTCGTTGAAGGCCACCGGCGTGAAGGGCAAAAAAGGCGAGCATTGGGCGCCCGCCTCATCCTCCATGTAATACCCGTGCAAGCGTCGTTCCAAGAGCGGCAGGAGAGTTTGCCATGACGATGCCGGCGTCGCGCATTGCCTCAATTTTGTGCTTTGCGTCGCCTTTGCCGCCTGAGATGACGGCACCGGCGTGACCCATGCGCCGGCCAGGAGGCGCGCTCGATCCTGCGACAAAACCGACCACCGGTTTCTTGTTGCCGGCGGTTGCCAGGAAGGATGCTGCTTCCTCTTCGGCGCTGCCGCCGATCTCCCCGATCATGACGATCGCTTCGGTCGCGTCGTCTTCGAGGAACATCGAAAGCGCATCGACAAAGCTCGTGCCGTGGACCGGGTCGCCGCCAACGCCGACCACGGTCGTTTGCCCGAGCCCCGCAGCCGTGGTCTGGGCCACAGCCTCGTAGCTCAAGGTCCCTGAGCGCGAGACGATGCCGACTTTCCCGGGCTTATGGATGTGGCCGGGCATGATGCCGATCTTGCATTGATCAGGGGTGATGACGCCGGGGCAGTTCGGGCCGATCAGGCGCGTCGAAGACCCGCCCAGGGCGCGCTTCACCTTGACCATGTCGAGCACCGGCACCCCTTCGGTGACGCAGACCACGAGCCGCACACCGGCATCGATTGCTTCGAGGATGGCGTCGCCGGCGAAGGCAGGGGGCACATAGACGGCGCTGGCGTCGGCGCCGGTTGCCTCCACGGCTTCTCTGACGGTGTCGAACACCGGGAGACCGAGATGCTTGGTGCCGCCTTTGCCGGGCGTCACGCCGCCGACCATCCTCGTGCCGTAGGCGATCGCCTGCTCGGAGTGGAAGGTGCCTTGCGCTCCGGTGAAGCCCTGGCAGATGACGCGCGTATTCTTATCGACGAGGATGGACATGCTTAAACGCTAACCGCGCAGAGGAATGGATTGAGAACGCGGACCGCGCCGTAGCTCTGCCCGTGATTGAGGTCCTCGGTGTAGACGGTCTCAGCCCCCAAACGCTCGGCCGCTGCAAGGATCGCACCATCCCAATAGTTGATGCGATAGCGTTGCGACAGCGCGATTGCAGCTTGAATGAGGGGGAGATCGACCACGACGCAGGGCTGGGCCTCCAACCGTTTGATCCACTGCAAGGCTGCGATTGGCGTAAGCGGTTTGTCGGGCTTACGAATGACGGTTGCGTAGAATTCCTGGATGACTTGCGTCGAGGTGCCGAATCTCGTGTGAACGAGCTCAATCGCCCTTGTCTTCTTTTTCAGTTCCGTCTCGTTCGCCGAAGCCGCGTAGATCAGAATGTTGGTGTCGAGGAGGTACTCGACCTTCATAAGCGTCATCCCGGTTCCATTTCCATGATCCCATGCGAGCCGTAGACTCCTCCGACATCTTTACGAGCTCCTCGCGCGCCTTCGCCGCTCGCACCTCTCGCTGCTTGTCGAATTGAGCGAGGAACTCGCGAACGAGCGCATTTACCGTGGTGTCGTGCTCAGCTGCATAGATGCGGGCCGAGCGCAGCACCTCTTCGTCTATCGCTAGAGTAATATTCTTCATTTACACAGGATATGTGTAACTGTGTAAATGATCAAGCCCCGGCTTTCACCGCGGCGACCACCTTCTTGGCCGCATCGTCGAGGTCGTCGACGGGGATGATGGCGAGGCCCGACTCGCGAAGCAGCGTCTTGCCGCGCTCGACATTGGTGCCCTCGAGGCGCACCACGAGCGGCACGGCGATGTTGGTCTCTCGCGCCGCCGCGATGATGCCTTCGGCGATGGTGTCGCAGCGCATGATGCCGCCGAAGATGTTGACCAGGACGCCGTTCACATGCGGGTCTGAGAGGATGATCTTGAAGGCCTGCGCCACCCGCTCCTTGGTCGCCCCGCCGCCGACATCAAGGAAATTGGCGGGCTCGCCACCATAGAGCTTGATGATGTCCATGGTGGCCATGGCGAGGCCGGCGCCATTGACCATGCAGCCGATGGTGCCGTCGAGCTTCACATAGGACAGGCCAAGCCGCGCAGCCTCCACCTCGGCAGGATCCTCCTCATCGAGGTCGCGAAGCGCGGCGATATCGTCATGGCGGAAGAGCGCGTTGTCGTCGAAGCCAATCTTGGCGTCGAGGCAGAGCAGGTTGCCCTCCTTGGTCACCACCAGCGGGTTGATCTCGATGAGGCTTGCGTCCTTCTCGACGAAGAGCTTGTAGAGCGCGCCCACCAGTGAAGCGCATTGCTTGGCGAGGGCGCCTTCGAGCTTCAAGGCCGACGCGATGACGCGGCCATGGAAGGGGCTGATGCCTGAAGCCGGATCGACGGTGAGCGTGGCGATCTTTTCCGGCGTGTTGGCGGCCACCGCCTCGATATCGACGCCGCCTTCGGTCGAGGCGACGAAAGCAACGCGTCCCGATCCGCGGTCGACCAGGAGGGAGAGATAAAGCTCGCGCGCGATGGTGGCGTCGTTGACCACATAGACGCGCCGCACCAGCCTGCCCTTGGGTCCCGTCTGCGGCGTGATGAGGGGCTTGCCCAGCATGCGGTCGGCCTCGGCGTGCAGCTCCTCGAGCGTCTTCACGAGCTTGATGCCGCCGCCTTTGCCTCTGCCCCCGGCGTGGATCTGCGCCTTGACCACGAAGGTCTGGCCCCCGAGGTCGCGGGCATGCGCCGCAGCCTCTTGCGGGGAGTGGGCGACGCGGCCTTTGGCCACCGGGGCGCCGTAGTCCCCAAGCAGGGCCTTGGCCTGATATTCGTGAATGTTCATGGGAGGACTCGTGTCCGCCGATCGAGGGCGGGGCTAAAGGGCGGGGCTAAAGGTTATGGGCACAATAACTAGGATGCCGAGGCGAGGCTCGGAGCGATCCTCTGACACAATTCGACAAGGGCTTTGACGGACTCGACCGAATGCATGAAAGCATCCTTCTCGGCCGAGGTGAGGTCGAGCTCGATGACGCGCTCGACGCCCTTGGCGCTGATGATGATGGGCACGCCGGCATAGATGCCCTTGACGCCATACTCGCCGTTCAAATAGGCGGCGCAAGGCAGTACCCGCTTCTGGTTCTTGAGATAGGACTCAGCCATTTCGAGCGCAGCGGCGGCGGGCGCATAATAGGCCGAGCCGGTCTTGAGCAGGCCCACGATCTCGGCGCCGCCGTCGCGGGTGCGCTGCACGATATCGTCGAGCCGCTTCTGGGTGATCCAGCGCATCTTGACGAGGTCGGCGAGCGGGATGCCGGCGATCGACGAATAGCGGATGAGCGGCACCATGGTGTCGCCATGGCCGCCCAGCACCATCGTGGCAATGTCCTCGGGGCTCACGTCGAACTCCTGGGAGAGGAAGTAGCGGAACCGCGCCGCATCGAGCACGCCCGCCATGCCGACCACCTTGTTCCGCGGGAGCCCGCTTGTCTTCTGCAGCGCCCAGACCATGGCATCGAGGGGGTTGGTGACGCAGATGACAAAGGCTTCCGGCGCATATTTGCGAAGGCCGGCGCCTACCTGCTCCATGACCTTGAGGTTGATCTCGATGAGATCGTCGCGGCTCATGCCGGGCTTGCGCGGAATGCCGGCGGTGACGATCACCACATCGGCGTCCTTGAGCTCGGCATATTCGTTGGTGCCCTTGAATTTCGGCACATAGCCTTCGACCGGGGCCGACTGGGACAGGTCGAGCGCCTTGCCTTGCGGCACGCCGTCGACGACGTCGAACAGCACGATATCGCCAAGCTCCTTGATGCCGGCAAGATGGGCGATCGTGCCGCCGATCTGGCCAGCGCCGACCAACGCAATGCGATTACGCGCCATGAACAACCCCCTTCGGTTTGTCCGCCGGTTGCTCGATCCCGCGGGCGAACATCAATGCGAAGGGTTGGTTAAATGCAATCTTGGCCGCGCGCAAGGCGGTCGGGGGATTTTGCCGCCGCGCGGCCTCGAGAGGGCCGTTTCCCGCGAGCCGGTCGGCGCCAGGACTAAAATTTGGGCAGACCCGTCTAAGGCCCGGCGGCGCCGGCCTACTTGTTGGCCAGGGTTTCGACACTGCCAAGGTCGATGGCACCGACCGCGGATTTGAGCGCGGCCATGCTGGCGCCATTCCCTTCGGCCTCGACCATGACCCTGTCGCTCACCATGACGCCAAAGGTGCCGTCCTTGGTGTCGCTGTTGAACTTCTCCATGGTCATGCGGCCATTGACCTCACCGATCTTGGAATAAGAGGTCGCGGTCTCTTCCGTGGCGTTGGCGCCGAAGACGCTGCCGAGCGTGGCCAGGGCGCCCATCGCTCCCATGTCCATTAGCGAGAGGGTGATATGCGCATCGCCCTTGGTGTAAGTCGCCTTGGCCGTCCCGAAGGAGAATCCGGCGGCACCTCCGGCCGATGTGGAAGCGTCGGTCTGGGCAAAGCCCCCGGGTAGGCTCTTTGGCAGCAATGTCTTAAGGTCGGTCGGGGCGATCGGGGGCAGGCTTGCGGCGTCCTTCTCGGTGGATGAAGGCTCGCCGCTCGGTGCGCCGGCGTCCGGTTGCCCCATTTGCTTTCCCATCGACTCCATGCGCTTGGCCGCCTCGTTGAGCTTGCCCATATCGACGCTCACGCCGCCCGGCAGGTTGAGCTTGCCGCTCAGCTCGCCGTGCGTCGTGGGCCCGCGGCTCGGCAGGATGCAGGTGGAGAGCGCCGCGGCCACGAGGCCGATAACGATGCCGATGACGATGATTGCGGCGGTGTAGGAGAACGCCTTGTCCGCCGGCACCTTCATCAGGATCGGCACGCCGGTATAGAGCAAATAGAGGCTGTAGAGCCCGAGGATGGAGAGAACGCCAAGCGCGGGAATGAGCGAGAAAGCGCCCGCGAGCCAGCTCGCGGTCGCCGAATAAGCGGCGAGCTTGAAAGCGCTCACGCGGTCCTTGTTGCCGCCAAAGCGCGGCGCGAGCGCCTCGATGATCAGGGCAAATACATAGACGCCGGCAAGCTGGAGCCCGTATTGCACGACGGCGGTCGCCACCGCGCCGAAAAACGACGGCCGGTAGGTGATGCCGGCAAATCCATAGCCGAACACGAGGCTGCCGATCAGCGTGCAAAGCACGGGGACGGCGACGAGATACACCACGTAGTTGGAGTAGATGCCGCCGATGGTGGCGGGCTCGGCGTCGATCTTCGGCCATTCGTCTTTGGGCTGAAGCAGAATGGCTTTGACGCGGGCGATCAGCGCGGCGCGGGCTTCTGGGGTCGGCAGCAGATCCATGGCTTCCAAGGATACAGCTTCTCGAAGCTTACCAGAAGGGGCTCATTCGGCGCCCCAAACCCCCAACGCCAACGCGGTTGAGAGCAAGTAGGCCGATCGGATAGAGTCCGCTCTCAAAGGCCCGGCGCGGGGAGCGAGGTGCGTCATGGCGGAAGACCAACCTGCGGACGGCTCCGCCGAGATGCCGTCGACGCCGCTCGTGGTGTGGGCAGCGCGGCTCAGCGCCTATTTCCTGGCGCAGGGCGGCATCATGCTCCTGGCCTACGCCATCTACGGTTTCGGCACCGATCCCAACAGCTTCGCCATCGGCTTCCGCCTCGATCCGATCCAGGCCGCCCTCCATTTCGTCTGGGGGCTCGCCGGCAGCTTTATCGGCTTCTTCCGCCCGCGCTATGCGACCGCCTTCGTGCTCGCCTTCGCCGCGTTCTACTCGGTCATCGCGCTGCTCGGCACCTTCACCCACCACCATTTCGGCATGATGCTGAGCGAGCCGGCGAACCTGTTCTACTGGCTGCTCGTGCTGCCGGCTTGGGCCATAGGATCTTACGCGCTAGGCCAGAGGCGAGGCTTGAGCTGACTTCGAGGTCATTGCCGGGCTTGAGCTGCCACGAGGGCTGTGCGGTTTGATCGCTCATTGCGGGGGCGGCGTAACCTCCTGCACCAGCGGCTTGTCCTTCGGCTTGATGCGCACGACGAAGAGCTTCACCGGAGCGTTGGATTTGTTCATGCCGCGATGGACGACGTTCGGCGCCAGGTAGGAGGCCTCGCCGGCCTTGATCTCCTTCGGCGCCTCGCCTTCGATCTGAAAGGTGAAATCGCCCTCGATCACATAGGCGATCTCATGGGCGTCGGGATGAATGTGCCAGGGCAGCACGGCGCCCGGCGCGAAGGTGTAGCTTTGGGCAACGACCTCCTTGCCGGGCTCGCCGGCTAGCGCCTCGGCGAGGAGAGACTGCGCCTGGACCTTTGATGCATCCTCAGGCTCGCGCGCCAGAGCAAGGCCGGCGCCAGCCGCGGCGGCGAGCAGCAGAACGCAAGCGATGGCGGTTCTCATTCTCATGGCCTCACCTCTTGTCTGCGCCTGCCTCGTGGGTCGGTCATTTTGCCTCTATAGTCTCGCGCCAAGGGCAAGCGATTCGCGCCCGAAGGAGGCGACTATGAACGGAACGAGCTACAACTACAGCGTGGAAGGTGCCAAATACGGCATCAGCTTCGGCACCGCGCTGGCCATCGCCATCTCCTACACCAACAATCATTCGGTCCTGTGGGCGATCATCCACGGCTTCTTCAGCTGGCTCTACGTCATCTATTACGTGCTGTTCGGTTAGAGAGAGATCGGCCGAAACTGCGGCCTTTCGGCCGCCGGCCAGGCTTGTGCCGCGGTGTCGCAGGCTTTGCCCTGAAAGGGCAGGGGGCGCCTCGCCCTCCTTCTCGCCACCCGGTTTTGCGACTAAACTCCCTCCTCCGGCGCCCCTGCTGCCGGGGCCGAGTGGCGTCACGGGGATCAGCAATGCGTAAAGTCGGACGGCTTCCCTTGCGCGGCGTTTGCGCCGCGGCGCTCGCTGTCTCACTCATTGCCATAACGAGGACGGCGCCGGCCGGCCAATACGAGCAGCCGCCGAGCTTCACGGCGAGCCAAGTGCTCCCGTCCAATCTCTTGCACGGGCCCGACTACACCATCGGGCAACGCGTCGGCCTCGAAAACTTCCAATACGTGTTCAGGGTCGACACCAAGTGGGGGCCGTTCACCATCAAGGGCAGCGACTTGCTGCGCGTGCGCCTCCGCGAGATGGCCGCCACCGCCAAGCTCGAACAAGTCAACGGCGCGGAAACCGTGGTCGAGTCGGCGGGAAAGACGGCGCTGCGGCCCCTCAATACCGCCAAGGACCTCGTCACCGCTCCCGGCAAGACGCTCGGCGATACCTTCCGCGGCGTCGGTCATATCTTCGGCAGCGCCAATGCCTCCATGAATGCGACCGATCCGCATGGGGACAGTGTGATCGCCTCCGTCACCGGGGGCGCCACGGCGCGGCGAAAGCTCGCCTTCGACTTGGGTGTCGACCCGAATACCAGCTTCCCGCCGCTCAGCGACGAGCTCAAGCGGCTGGCCACGGCCAGCGCGGTCGGCGAGACCTCGGCCAATGTGGGCCTTAGCTTTGTCGCTGGCCCCGCCGGCTTTGCCATCAGCGCCGGCGGCACCAGCAACCAGCTGCGCGAGGCGCTGCGCGACAAGACGCCGGCAGAGCTGGAAAGAGACGGACGCGAGGGGCTCGCCTCGATGGGGATTTCCGCTCCCGCCATGGATGCCTTCTACGCCAACCCCAATCTCAGCCCGACCGACAAGGCGATCATCGTCGAGGCGCTGCTCAGCCTCCGCAGCGCGGGCGGCCGCGAGATCTTCATCGCCGGCGCGGCACGGGCGCAGAGCATCGAGATGGGTTTCTTCTACCGGCGTCAGGCCGAGCTGATCGCCGCCTACAATAAGCGCGTCTCCCCGGTTAGGAGCTTCGCGCGGATGGGTGCGGCGCCGATGCTTGAGACCGGCAACGGCACGGTCAGCATCTTGCCGGTGGACTATCTCTATTGGAGCCCACCGCTCGAAGGGCTGGTCGCCGGCGCCGGCCACGGCGAGATTTGGATCACCGGAAGGGCGAGCGAGATGGCCACCGCGCAGCTCGCAGCCCAGGGCTGGAAGGTCGTGCCCAAGGCCGGCGCCCAGCTCGGGCAGCCCTGAGCTCAGAAAGGCGTGAACCACGGCAGCCAAAAGCGCTCCTGAGTATCGACGGGCCGAGCGAGAGGCTCGCGCGCGGGCTCAGAAGGATCGGCCGTGGCCTTCGGCAACGTGCTGCTGACCTTTTCCTCCGGACGGCTTGCGCAATCGTCGCGAAGCTCCTGGCGGAAAGCTTTCTCCAACACGGGGAGAGCACGGGGCCGAAGCGCATGGATAGCCTCCCTTACTCGCCCTCGATCGTGAGCACCGCGCCGCCGGGGCCAACGAAGGTCAATCGTCGTCATAGGCCGATCCGTAGTAGGACGGGCCATAGGCATAAGACGGCGCCACATAGACGCGGTTGCCATAAAGCGGGCCGACGCGGCCAGCATGGCGCCTCTCATAATAATTGCTCGGGCCGATCGAGCTCCAGCTCCCGCCGAAATAGCCCTCGTTATCGACCGAGTTGGCTGACGCGGGCGCCGCCGTGATCGCCGCGCCGCCGAGAAGCGCCAGTGCGAATGCGCCGTGGCGAAGAATGGCGTTCACAGGGGTTGCCTTCATAACAAGCCTCCTTTGATAGGCTTATCGCTATAGGGCGGACGGCTCGGGGCGGGGATCAGTTCCACCGACGCCTGTAAAAGGAGTCGAGTACGATCGGTTCAAGCTTCCCAGCCAGCTTGGCGCCTTAGCTAGGTGATGGTGTCGCTGAAACCACTG
>DFXC01000144.1:27580-28297 GCA_002383105.1 Hyphomicrobiaceae bacterium UBA4118 | reverse complement strand
GACTGCGGCTGCTGCGGCAACGCATCTTGTGCTGGGCCCTCGGTGGCAGAGAGATATATCTCGTAGATCCATCCCTGCTGTGAGGTTGCAGGATCGACAATTTTGACCCAGCCGTTTTGTTGTCCGGCAGTTCGCAATTCGGTCCCGACCGGATAATACGTGAGAATGGGCGTCGATACTGACGGTCCGCTGTGCAAGGTCGCAGCAAGTAATGTTTTAACCCATTGAACGTCCTCGTCATGGGCTTCAGAATTGACTTGACCCGGCTGCTTTCTGTCCACTTCAGCAAATTGGCCGCTGGTCGCCGTCGAGAGCGGTGCAGACCTCTGATCAGCGATAGCTCCCGGGTCGATTGCATGTACTCCCCGAGCCGACGCCGCGGAGGCTGGGATCAAAGCCTGCGGATTGGTGCCGGCCTGGCGCAATAACAACCGGGGCTGCGATGCCCTATCGGACGCTGATTGCTTGTTAAGCCCGGATGCAAACTCACCCACCCGCGGACCGAGGGTATGTATAACGATCAGAGTACTGATCGAGAAGACAGCAGCCCCGGCCAGCCACAGCCCTTGTTTCGTTCTAGTCGGGCCGCCTTGTCTCGCGGTCTCGATATCGGCGGAATTTGCTTCCTCCCTCGCTTCCCGGAACTTCTCTGCTGGATCGATAATTTCGAAGGACTCAGACATGGTCGTTCTCCATGCGCCTGAGACCCGGCACAAC
>DFXC01000144.1:26828-27345 GCA_002383105.1 Hyphomicrobiaceae bacterium UBA4118 | reverse complement strand
ACCCGGCACAACATTGAACGCGGCTGCCAGAGGCTAAGTTCGAATCCTTGAGAAGCCCTGACCGCTCCCTTGGGTGGCTGACCTGGCCCCGGGCGCCCGGTTGGGCTTTGTGCCAAGTTGGCGGGGACCGGCCAAGGTGGATGACTGGGCTTCCGACCAAAGGGGTGACAACCACCATCGCATGCCCTCCAACCGCCCGTTGTTGCACTTGCAAATTATTCGCATGTAAGATACATACAGCACGTGACATCCCGCTTGGGCGGGGAGTCCAGCGCTTAGAGCGCTCCCGCTCGACGCCGCCAAGAGGGAAGTGCATGCGTAGGCAGTTCAGGGCCGAGACGGAGACGGGCAGTACGCACACGGCGCGTGGGGAGGGCCCCGAGGTAGCGATCGACCAAGGCTGGCGGCGCGCGGCGCGCACGCCTTCGCTCGCCGAAGTCTTCGGCTCCATCAAGACGCGCCCCACGGGCCCCTTCTGGATGAAGCTGCTGGCCTTTCTCGGCCCCGGCTATCTCAT
>DFXC01000144.1:23418-26658 GCA_002383105.1 Hyphomicrobiaceae bacterium UBA4118 | reverse complement strand
ATCGCGCTCCTGTCGAACCTGATGGCGATCCTGCTGCAGGCGCTGTGCGTGCGGCTCGGCATCGCCTCGGGGCGCGACCTGGCGCAAGCCTGCCGCGACGCTTTCCCGCGTTGGGTGGCCTGGCCGCTGTGGGCGCTTGCCGAGTTCGCCATCTGCGCCACCGATCTCGCCGAGGTGATCGGCACGGCCATCGGGCTCAATCTCCTGTTCGGCATTCCGCTCGAGATCGGCGTGCTGCTGACCGCGCTCGACGTGTTTCTGATTTTGTGGATGCAGGCGCTCGGCTTCCGCTGGGTCGAGGCCTTCATCGTCACCATGCTGCTGGTGATCACCGTCTGCTTCGGCATCCAGATCGCCATGGCCGATCCCGATTGGGGCCAGGTCATCCGCGGCTTCGCGCCGACCGTCGAGATCGTGAAGAACCCGAACATGCTGTATCTGGCGCTCGGCATTCTCGGCGCCACCGTCATGCCGCACAACCTCTATCTGCACTCGGGCATCGTGCAGACGAGGCGCTTCGGCAGGAGCTTGCCGGAGAAGCGCGAGGCGATCACGCTGGCCACGACCGACTCGACGATCGCGCTGATGTTCGCGCTCACCATCAACGCCTCGATCCTGATCCTGGCGGCATCGACCTTTCACCGCACGGGCCAGACCGACGTGGCCGAGCTCGGGCAGGTCTATCATTTCCTGGCGCCGCTGCTCGGCTCGGCGATCGCGCCGTCGCTGTTCGCCATCGCGCTGCTGTGCTGCGGGCTGAACTCCACGGTCACCGCCACCATGTCCGGGCAGATCGTGATGGAGGGCTTCCTCGATATAAGGCTGCCGCCTTGGCTGCGGCGTCTGGTGACCCGCGGCATCGCCATTGTGCCAGCGGCCGTCGTCACCATCGCCTATGGCGAGGCGGGAACGGCCAAGCTGCTGATCCTGAGCCAGGTGGTCTTGAGCCTGCAGCTCCCCTTCGCCATCGTGCCGCTGGTGATGTTCACCGCCGACAAGCGCAAGATGGGAGCGCTCATCGCGCCGCGCTGGGTGACGGGGCTCGCCGTGGTCACCGCCGCCACCGTGATCGTGCTCAACATGAAGCTGCTGTCGGATTTCGTCGGCACGCTGTAGCGGACGAGCGGCTCGGCCTGCTCCTTGCTCCCCCCTTGCGGGGAGCACGCGCCCCACCAGGCGCGCGGAGGGGGATGGTCAGCACAGCGGGGTCCTTGACTTCGACCCCCCTCCCTATCCCTCCCCCTCAAAGGGGGGAGGGGAGAACAAGAGGCGCCCCCGCACCAGCCCTTTACCGCCATGATGCCGCCGGATTTCGGGATTGAGCGTAAGGCGATGCACCTTCTCCGTGCCCTCCTGCCGGCCTGTGCTGCTTCGCTCCTGGTCGCGTCCTGCGCGAACCCGGCCGCGACCTTCAAGCACATCGCCTATGGCGATCCCGCCGCGCCCTATCTCGGCATGAGCAAGACCGACATCATCGCCTGCGCCGGGCCACCCCACTCCCGCTATCAAAGCAGCGGCGCCACCGAGACGCTCACCTATCACTATGAAGGCGCCGGCCCGGTGCCGAGCGAGGCGCCCAAGGCCGACGAGAAAGACAAGTCCGAGGAGAAGAAGAAGGGCGGCCTCCTTGGCGGGATCAAGAAGGACGACAAGGACTGGACCTGCACGGCCAGCCTTGTGTTCGAGAACGATCATCTGATCAGGGTGAACTTCGCCCATAAAAACGTCGAAAGCCCTTACGCCTATCAGGGCGGCGAGAGCGCGAAGGAAAGGCAGAAGAACGCCGAGAAGGGCCCGACCGAGCAGCCAACCTGCACCTTCTCTCTGCCGCGCTGCGTGAGGCAGTGACGGGCGCGCGCTAGAGCGCGACCGGCATCAGCGCGTGGCACACGGCCTCGATATTGTTGCCGTCGGGGTCGAGCACGAAGGCGCCGTAATAGTTGGCGTGATAATGGGGGCGCAAGCCCGGCGGGCCGTTGTCCTTGGCGCCGGCGGCAAGAGCGGCGCGGTAAAAGGCGTCGACCGCTGCCCTGCTCTCGGCGGCGAAGGCGAAGTGCAGATGGCCGCCGGTCAGCGCCGGCGCCTCGCCGATCCAGAAGAACGGCTTCCAGTTGGCGCCAAAACCGACCGCCGCGCCACGGCCGCTCTCCTCGGCAGAGACCTCCATGACGATCGAGATCCCGAGGGGGGAGAGCGCCTTCAGGTAGAACTCGGTGGCGCGGGCGATATCGCGCACCGGCATGCCGATATGGTCGATCACGCGTCGCCCCCTCTCGCCTACTCTGAGCGCTCGACCATCTTCCGCTTCAGCGAGGCGATTGCCGCGGCAGGGTTGAGCCCTTTGGGGCAGGCCTTGGTGCAGTTGAGGATGGTGTGGCAGCGATAGAGCCGGAAGGGGTCTTCCAGCTCGTCGAGGCGTTCGCCGGTGCGCTCGTCGCGGCTGTCCTCGACCCAGCGCTCGGCCTGGAGCAGGACGGCGGGGCCCAGATAGCGGTCGCCGTTCCACCAATAAGAGGGGCAGGCGGTTGAGCAGCAGGCGCAGAGAATGCACTCGTAGAGGCCGTCGAGCTTCTGGCGATCCTCGTGGCTTTGGCGCCACTCCTTGGGCGGCGTGGGCGTGTCGGTCTTGAGCCAGGGCTCGATGGAGCGGTGCTGGGCATAGAACTCAGTCATGTCCGGCACCAGATCCTTGATCACCTTCAGGTGCGGCAGCGGATAGACGGGAATAGCGCCCTTGGCGTCGTCGGCATGCATGGTGCAGGCGAGCGTATTGGTGCCGGCGATGTTCATGGAGCAGGAGCCGCACACGCCTTCGCGGCAGGAGCGGCGGAAGGTGAGCGTGGGGTCGATAGTGTTCTTGATCCAGAGAAGGGCGTCGAGAACCATCGGCCCGCATTCGTTCATGTCGACCCAATAGGTGTCGAGATGCGGGTTCTCGCCCGTCTCGGGGTCGAAGCGGTAGATGCGGTATTCGCGCCAGCGGCCCTCTTCCGCGCCCGCGGGCGGCGGATTCCACGCCTTGCCTTTTTTCACCTTGGAATTCTTGGGAAGCGTGAACTGGACCATGTTGATCTACCGAGAGATGGCCGAGGAAAATAGGTAGCACAGGCGCCCCGCCGGGCAAGCAAAACGCACTCATCCAGGCTGGCGACGGAACAGCGCGCCAATGCCGCGTCGCATGTAATAGGCAAGGATAGCGAGCAAAAGGATCGCCAAACAGGATGCGGTGAGCGCCCCCAG
>DFXC01000144.1:20313-23306 GCA_002383105.1 Hyphomicrobiaceae bacterium UBA4118 | reverse complement strand
AAAGCCCGACCACGACCAACAGCCCGTGGAGGAGCGCAGGTACGGCGCCTACGATGGCCGCGGTCTTCAGCCGGGCACAGAAAAGGCCGCCAATGAATGCTACCAGCGCAAACCCACCGCTGATCGAGCCCATTGCCTAATACACCCGCTCCTTGGGCTCGATATAGGCGATCTCGTTAGACAGCGTGAAGCTGTGCACCGGGCGGTAGTCGAGGCGCACCGCGTGGGTGGCGTAATCGGCGTAAGAGAGCGTGTGCTTCATCCACTTGACGTCGTCGCGCTTGGGGAAGTCCTCGCGCGCATGGGCGCCGCGGCTTTCCTCGCGCGCCAGCGCGCCTTGCACGGTGGCGGCCGACTGCGAGATCAGATTGTCGAATTCGAGCGTCTCAATCAGGTCGGTGTTCCAGATCAGCGAGCGGTCGGTGACGTGGATGTCGGCGCCATCGTCCCACACGGCGCGGATGGCCTTGACGCCCTCCTTCAGCACCTTCTTGGTGCGGAACACGGCGCAGTGGTTCTGCATGGCCTTCTGCATCTTGAGGCGCAGCTTGGCGGTGGGCGTGCCGCCGTTGGCATAGCGGAAGCGGTCGAGCCTCTCGATTGCCGCCTCGCCGGCGCCTTTGGGCAACTCCGGAATGGCGGTCTCTCTCTTGACGATCTCGGCGCAGCGATGCGCTGCGGCCCTGCCGAACACGACGAGGTCGATGAGCGAATTCGAGCCGAGGCGGTTGGCGCCATGCACCGAGACGCAAGCCGCCTCGCCGAGCGCCATGAGCCCGGGGACGATGGCGTCGGGGTCGCCGTCGCGCGGCGAGATCACCTCGCCATGCATATTGGTAGGGATGCCGCCCATATTGTAGTGGCAGGTAGGAAGCACCGGGATCGGCCCCTCCTTCACATCGACGCCGGCGAAGATGCGCGCAAGATCGGTGATGCCCGGCAGCCGCTCGGCGAGAAGGTTGGGATCGAGGTGCTCAAGATGCAGATGGATATAGTCCTTGTCGGGGCCGTGGCCGCGGCCCTCCCTGATCTCGATGGTGATGGCGCGGGAGACGACGTCGCGCGAGGCGAGATCCTTGGCGTGGGGCGCATAGCGCTCCATGAAATTCTCGCCTTCGGAGTTGCGCAGGAAGCCGCCTTCGCCGCGGGCGCCTTCGGTGATGAGCACGCCCGCGCCGTAGACGCCGGTGGGGTGGAACTGCACGAACTCCATGTCCTGCAGCGGGAGCCCGGCGCGCAGCACCATGGCGTTGCCGTCGCCGGTGCAGATATGGGCTGAGGTGCAAGAGAAATAGGCGCGGCCATAGCCGCCGGTGGCAAGGATCACTTGGTGCGCGCGGAAGCGGTGCAGCGTGCCGTCGGCCATCGATAGCGCCGTGACGCCGCGGCAGCGGCCGTCCTCGTCCATGATGAGGTCGATGGCGAAATACTCGACGAAGAACTCGGCGGAATGGCGGAGCGCTTGGCCGTACATGGTGTGCAACATGGCGTGGCCGGTGCGGTCGGCGGCGGCGCAGGTGCGCTTGGCCGGGCCCTTGCCGAAATCCATGGTCATGCCGCCAAAGGCGCGCTGCAGGATCTTGCCGTCGTCGGTGCGCGAGAAGGGCACGCCCCAATGCTCGAGCTCGTATACGGCCTCGGGCGCGTTGCGGCAGAGATACTCGATGGCGTCCTGATCGCCGAGCCAGTCGGAGCCCTTCACCGTATCGTACATGTGCCAGCGCCAGTCGTCGGGACCCATATTGCCGAGCGCCGCGGCGATGCCGCCTTGGGCAGCCACGGTGTGGGAGCGGGTGGGGAAGACCTTGGTGATGCAGGCGGTGCGCAAGCCCGCTTCGCTGGCGCCGACCACGGCGCGAAGACCTGAGCCGCCGGCGCCGACCACCACCACGTCATAGGCGTGGTCGATGATGGGGTAGGCCCGGCCGTTCACCTTAGGCGTGCTGTCGGGAGTCGTATCTTGAGGGTTGGCGTCTTGGGGCATGGAGCTGGTCAAGTTCCGAGACTGATCTTGAGAATGGCGAGGACGCAAGCAAGCCCGACGCCGGCCGCGAAGAAGGTGGCAAGCAGGATGGCGATCACTTTGGCGCCGCCATGCACGTAATCCTCGATGATCTCTTTCAGCCCGATGCGCATATGGACCGCGGCAGAGAGCATGAGCGCGAGCATGGCGAGCGCGACGAGGGGACGCGCGAAATAGGCCCTCACCTCGGCATAGTCGGCGCCGATATGGGTGACGATCGACAGGATGAGGAAGAGGACGAGGGGAACGTTGGCGACGGCCGTCAGCCGCTGGCGCCAGAAGGTCTCGGTGCCGCGATGGGCCGAGCCCAGCCCACGCACGCGTGCAAGAGGGGTCGCCATGGCTAGAACGCCCCCTTGAGCCAAAAGCCCGCGAGCCAGAGAAGGATAGTCAGCACGGTCGAGCCGATGATAGTCGCCCAAGCGAAGATCTCGATGCTCACCTTGTCGAGACCGTGGCCGGTGTCCCAGATCAGGTGGCGGATGCCGCCAAGCATGTGGTGGATCAGCGCCCAGCTGAAGAGGAACAGCAGCGTGCGCCCGGGGATGCTGGCGAAGAAGCTCGAGACATGGGCGTATTGCTCAGGCCCCGCACTGATCGCCACCAGCCACCAG
The DNA here is from genome assembly GCA_002383105.1 of Hyphomicrobiaceae bacterium UBA4118. Lineage (GTDB taxonomy): Bacteria > Pseudomonadota > Alphaproteobacteria > Rhizobiales > Methyloligellaceae > Methyloceanibacter. The sequence continues at coordinate 20,669 of DFXC01000144.1, read as the reverse complement.
GCAAGCAGCAGGAAGCCGGCCGCCAGCGCCGCACCGGAGATGCGATGAGCGATCGACATCATCATGGTGAGCATCGGCCGATAAATCTGCAGATGCGGGGAGAGTGGTCGGGCGGCGGAAGCCTTAGGTTGGATCATGGTGCGAACCGGTCTCGGGGGGAATCCATCCTTTAAGCACACGCCCGCCCGAGCGCAATCCCTTGGCCCACCGCGTCAGGCAACTGACCCAGCCTTGAGCGTTCGGGTTTGACCGGGCGCGGGGGTTTCTAATCATGGCGAAGGTGCCGAGCTGACAAAGTTGGAGGAAGCATAATGCGAAAAGTAGCGATTCTCGGCTTGTTCTTACTTTCCGCCGTC
>DFXC01000144.1:568-20129 GCA_002383105.1 Hyphomicrobiaceae bacterium UBA4118 | reverse complement strand
CCCAGAGCTCGCTTGCCCATTATTGGACCCGGCTTGCTATGAGCCGCGGAATTAGCGTGGGTTCCTGTTTTCAAATTTTTCTGTATGTCTAGAGTTAATGCGGGGGTTACACAAGGAGAGCGTAAGATGTGGATCGCCGCACTCGTCACATCGGCAGTACTTATGTTGCCAGGCTAGGTTGAAAATGTCACTTACAAAGTTTGTATGTATAACTGTTTTGCTTTTTGCAGGGAGGGATATACTGATGCCGAAAGAGCCGAGTGTGAGAGACAGCGATTAAGTTGTCAGAGAAATTGTATTATAAAATATCCCACCGAATTCAAGGGGTGCAATCCAGGTTGGCAGCCGACGGCGCAGGGGTGCAAGTGTATCAAACCCTTGATCAACGGCGGTATTTGTCCACGATAAGTTGCCGCTCCCCGGCCGTGGCGATAGCCAGCCGGCCCCTGATTAGGGCGTAATCACGCCGCAGGCGATGCCTGGTCCGACATCGCCGTCGGGGTCGGTCTTGTAGTCGTCGGCGTTGGCGTGAATGACAATGGAGGAGCCGTCGGCATCGAGCAGCGCCGCCTCCTGGCTGATGGTCACCACCGGGTTCACGAACTCGACCTCGAGCTTGCCGTCTGCCGGCACATGAAGGTTCGGCAGGTCGCCTGCATGCGGGCCTTCGGGAACCATAAATCCGTGCTTGGTCTGATCGGGATTGAAGTCGGGGCCGGCCGACTTGAAGTCGGGGGGCACGCATTTGCCGATCGCATGGACATGAAGTGCATGCACGCCTGGTGGGGCCGCCGTCAGAACCAGGCTTAAGAGTGCGCCGCTCGGTGTCGCCGTGAACGTGGCCCGACCGACCTCCTTGCCGCTCGCGTCCTTCAGCACGGCCGAGGCCTTCGCGGCGGGGGAGGCCTTGTCTTCCGCTGAGACTGGCGATGCCAACGCCAGAGCGGCGGCGAGCGATGCTGCGAGCCAGACGGCTCTGCGTCCCATGACGACTCCTCCTAGCGCGGGAGCGCGACCCAGTAGTCCAAGTCGAGGACGACGCCGTCCTCGTGGCTGCCGTCAGCCTTGAGCCCAGGGAAGTCGGCGCAGGCGCGATCCTTGACGGCGAAGGTGCGCAAGCGCAGCGCGCCCATGTCGGACCGGCCCGGCAGCTCGGCTTTGTCGAGCACCTCGCTCCAGGCATAGATGGTGTCGCCGGCGAAGGAGGGTGCCACGTGGCGGGCGCCGTTCAGCCCGAGAATGTGGAAGGCGTTGGCAAGGCCATTGAAGCTCAGGGCCCGGGCGATCGAGATGATATGGCCGCCATAGACGAGCCGCCGCCCGAAACGTCCCTTGCCTTCCACGTGCTGATTGAAATGCACCCGCGCCGTGTTCTGGAACAGGCGGGTGGCGAGCTGATGCTCGGCCTCCTCGATGGTCTGGCCGTCGATATGGTCGATCTTCTCGCCGACCGTGTAATCGCCCCACCGCTTTGGCGAGCCGGCAAGGGCATAGTCGTAGCCGCCGAGCTCGAGCGGCGGCAGTGCGGCGCCGAGCGTCATGGGATCGACGCTCGCGGCAAGCTCGGGCACCACAGGCTGCGGCGCCGGCATATCGGCGTCGCGCTTGTTGACCATCACCCAGCGCGCATAAGAGAGCACCGGCTGCCCGCGCTGGTTCTTGCCCGTCGAGCGCACATAGACCGTGCCGCTCTTCTTGTTGGAGTTCTCCTTCACCCCGATCACCTTGGAGGTCGAGGCGAGCGTGTCGCCGGGATAGACCGGGGCGAGAAAGCGGAACTCGGCATAGCCGAGATTGGCGATGGCGTTGCGCGAGATGTCCGGCACGGTCTTGCCGATGACGACGTGGAAGACGAGGAGGTCGTCTATGGGCGAGCGCGGATAGCCGATCTCGTGGGCAAAGGCGTCAGAGGACTGCACGGCGAAGCGCGGGCCATAGAGCGCGGTGAAGAGCGCCACGTCGCCCACGGTCACGGTGCGTGGCGTGGCGTGCACGATCTCCTGGCCAAGCGTGAAGTCCTCGAAGAAATTGCCGGTGACCGTCTTGTCGGTCTGTTGGGTTTGTGTGTCGTTCATTGTCCTATCGAAGTCCAGGCGCTGCTGACGGAGGCTCAGGCTAAGAGCCGGCAGGCGCCGCCGGTTGGCATGTGGGCGTGAAGCTCCAATCGTCCTCGGCGCGCGGATTCTCGCGGCAGGGGTTTTCGGCCGCAGGAGGGTGCGGGATCTACCGGGGCGCCAAGAGGTTCGACGCAAAGCACGTGGCCCGTGACCGGGTTCACCTCGGCCTTGAGGCACTTCGGCTGAGCTCCCGAACCTTCGGCGTCCGCGGCGGTGGCAGAGCTCAGGCCTTGCGGGGATGCCCCAAGCGCCCAAAACGCCAAACCCAGAGCAATCGTCAAACATAGTTTCTGCATTACATTCTCCTCTTCAGGCCGGAGCATATAGAGACGGCGGCAGGATGCGAAGGCTTCGTCGGGGGTTAAGACGGCTCTGGCTCGTGGGCCCGCTGGAACAGGAGAAGCTGATAGAACCAGCCGATGCCGATCAACACGACGCCAAGCCCGAGGAAGGACAGGGCGCGATAGATGCCGGTCAAGTCCGACATGTCGATGAGGAAGACCTTTAGCACGGTCAGCACCACGACCGCGGCGGAGGCGATGCGCAAGGGAAGCGAGCGGAGTGCGATGCCGGCGGCGAGCAGCGCCACGCCGAACAGGAGCCAGACGGCGGAATAGGTGTATTGCTCGGCATCAGAGGTCGCCCCCTCGGTCAGCACCGGGCCGTGGTAGAGCGTGCGGATCTCGAGCGAGAGATAGCCGAGCGCAAGCCCGAGCGCCACGACGGCAACGATCGTGCTGTACCAGTGCGGCCGCGCGTCCCGCGTCACGTAAGCAAGCACGCCCGCGAGCAAGGCGGGTATGCCATAGCCGAGAAGAACGAGATTGATGAACGGTCCGCCGACCGGCTCTCCCGTTTGCCAGGGGTCGACGCCGGCGCCCAGCCCGAACACGATCACGAACAGGAGTGCGGTGGCTAGGAGCCGCGCGCCGATCATGTGGATGACGCTTCCGCTCTTCTGCCGCAGGCGCTCGAGCCCGATCACCACGGCGAGCAGGAGCGAGACGTCGAGGGCGACTTGGGCGAGCTCGCTCCCGCTTCCGTAAGGGTCGCTGCGCTCGATGTAGTGCTGCACCTCTAGCACGATGAGGAGCACGGTGAAGAGGATGGCAGCGGCGTCGACCACGCGGGCGGGCACGTCGTCGGCGCGCTTGCGCAACATGGAGCCGGCAAACCAGAACGAGGCCGCCGGTACGCCGTAGCCGTAGAGCAGCCAGTTGAAGATCGGTCTCGTGCCGATGGCATCGCCGACGATGCGCGGGTCCCAGGCGATGCGGCCGAGCACCCCGATGGCGACCGCGGTGGCAAGCCAGCGGAGCGCGGGCAAGCTGCGCTTCTCGGCGACCCAGGCGATGCCGGGGACCATCAGCGCGAGCGAAACCGTGAGCCAGCCCTTCTCCAGGGCGAGGCTGAGCGCGAGCGCGAGCGAAGCGATCGAGCCGGTGGCGAAGATGGCGCTTGCGGCGCGCTCTGCGTCGGGGCTTCGCCTGTTCAAGGCGTCGGTGGCGAAGGCAAAGATGCCGGCGAGCACCAGCGCCGCACTGGCAAAGGGGATCGAGCGGTCGAAGCCGGCGATGCGGTAGTAGAGGGCAATCAAAATGGCGATGGGCGCGAACACCGCCGAGGCGCTCCACAGGGCCGCCACCAGCGGCCGCTCGTCGCGATCCTGGGCGAGAAATCCCGATGCGCCGAACAGAGCGGCGAAGGCGGCGCCGAGCGTCAGCGGCGTGCCGAACAGGAATTGGTCGGGCTCCCACAGGCTGTCAGGCACGGGCCCCGTGGGCAGGCCGAGCTGGCCGACATCGAAATCGATCGACCATTGCACAAAGATGAGAGTGACGAGGATGGCGGCGGCGGGCACGGCGGCAGCGGCAGCGTCGGTGCGCCAGGCGATCGCCAAGGTCGAAGTGACGAGCACCACGAACAGGGTCAGCGCAAGAGTGTCATGGCCGCTCGCCACGACGAGAAGCATCGAGGCGAAAAGATAAGCCATAAACGCGCCGGAGGACACCGGGTCGATCTCGCCGCGCGCGGAGTCAGGGCCGAACAGCAGGCCTGAGATGATCAAGAGAGCGGCGAGTGTGAAGCCGATGGCGACGTGCACCACGTGGGGGGTAAGCGCCTGTAGATCGTCGAGCCCGGGCAGCGTCCACAGCACGCTGGCGATGACCGCGGTGACGGCGAGCCAGCGCCACAGCCTTGCCCGGGCGAGCGCGAAGGCGGCGGCCGTCACCACGGCAAGATAGAGATAGAGCGCCCAATAGTTCGGCTGCTCGGTCGAGACGATCAGCGGCGTGATGAAGGCGCCGACCAGGCCGAGGCCGGCAAGGGCCGGTCCATGAAGAAGTGCGGCTGCCAGCGTGCCCAAGGCGACGACGCCAAGAAGCAGGAAGGCAGCGGTCGGACCGATGAAGCCGTAAAGGGCGTAGGCCGCATAGACGTCGGCATAGGCGATTGCCGTCCCTGCGGCGGTAAGCACGCTCGGGATATGCGCCTTGGGGAGCCCAGCCAGCCCGGTTTGGAGCTCTCTTCGCCTCATCCATTCGCCGGCGCCGATCAGCGCGAGCGCCACGGCGCCCGCCAGCAGGACCCGGGCCCCAGGCCCGAACCAGCCTTGCTCGATGGCCTGGCGCACGAGGAAGAAGCCGCCGAGCGCGAGCGCAATGCCGCCGGCCCAGACCACCCATTGGGTGCCGAAGCGCTCCTCAAGGCTGATCTTAGGCCTAGCCGCCGGCGCTGGAGGCGCAGGCGCAGCGGCAGGTGGCTCAGGCCCTGACGGTGTTGGCGGCGCCTCTATCTTCGCCTCAGGCGGCTCGGAAGTTGCGGGCAGCGCCTCAGGGGTGGGAGCGGAGACAGGCTTGGGCGCGGGGGCTTCGCCGGCCGTTCCGGCGAGGCGCGTTTCGAGGGAGGCCAGCCTGAACTCCAGCCTCTTAACGTGCTCGCGGGTGCCAAGCGTGAGCACGATGCTGACGATGGCCAGCACCGGAATGGCGATGACGACAGCGATGAGAAGCCCGAGCATGTCCATCAGCTTGGCTGGCGGACAAAGAGGATGGCCGGGCCGGTGGCGGACTTCGGGCGGAGACTGCGCGCGATGGCGGCGATCTCGGCTTCAGCGTCAGGCTCGGTCTCGCTTCGGAAAAGCGCCATCGCCGGATGCGCCTCTCATGAGGGAGGCCTATCTATCGCAAGGCTGGGCTTCAGGGGAAGCTGGGGTGAAGGGGGCGCGCACTTGGGTGCGGCGGCTTAGAGCCGGTCAACTAAAATGGCGACCCCGCATTTCGCTGGGACCGCCATCTTTAGAGAAAACTTGTAAGATCGACGCGTTGATTAAGCGCGGTCGAGCTCGGCAGGGAGATAGCTCGTAACTTCCATGCCAGCCTCGGACTCGGTGATCTCGGGTTTCAGCCACTCTTTCATAGGTCGTCTCCTTCGGTGAACCAAGAGATAGGATAATGGGGTATGGGCATGAGGGCTGCATGACTTGCCCATGAACACCCCCTGAATGCCAGATTAAGAAATTCTGACAGGAAGGTTTTGCAAGACCGACTAGAAATAGAGGTCGTTATCCCCGAGTCACCCACTAGATATAGGAACGCAGTCAGAGTGCCCTAGCAAAACAGGTCCCAAAGGCCCTTTTGTCAGGCTCCTCTCATCTGGGGCGAGGCTACTCGAACAGGACCAGCGCCTTGTCCACAGTGATCCAGATGCCCCACAGGAGCGGTATGCCCACCACCGCCCAGGCGAGCGGGGCCACCTCGAAGCGCCTGGGGCTGAGCACGATGCCGGCGACCCACAGCGCGAGCCCGATCCACATCAAGAAGGGCCGATAGGCGAAATAGCCGGCGAGCTCCGACTTGGTGATGGTGTCGAGGCAAGGTCCCGCACTGTAGAAGAGGCACTCCCACGCCCCGCCGATGCCTCCCACCTTGGTGTAGAAGGTGATCCACCACACCACCGACACCGCGATCAGGGCCATGCCGATCGGCTGCAGCAGGCGGATGCCCGGGTGCGTATCCTCGCCTCCGCGGATCTCGACGGAGTGCATCGCGCGGTCCCGCGCCGTCTTGGTTTGCAGCGCCTCGACCTCTTCCGGCTTCATGAACCATTTCTTGTCCAGCGGTCTGATCAGGAGGTTGGCGATGAATCCTGCCACCAGGAGCCCGGCCAGCACGTAGAAGATCGGATGATAGATCTGGTCGGGCGGAATGCCTTCGGCTTTCCGTGAGTCGTGCATGTAGTTCACGATCACGGGGCCGACGATGCCGGCCGTCGACCAGGCGGTAAGCAGGCGCCCGTGAATGGCGCCGACGAACTGCGTGCCGAAAATGTCGGCAAGATAAGCCGGGATGGTGGCGAAGCCGCCGCCATACATCGAGGCGATGAGGCAGAAGGCTGCCGCGAACAGGGCGAGCAGGTCGAGGCTCGCAAGCGTCGGCGCCGCCGCATAGCAGATGAAGCCGAGCGTGAAGAAGATGAAATAGGTCACCTTGCGGCCGATCTTGTCGGAGAGCGACGCCCAGAAGAAGCGGCCGGCGATGTTGAACAATGAGAACAGGCCGACGAAGGCCGCGCCGACCAGTGCTGCCTTCGCCTTCTGCTCGTCGGTGAAATTGGCGAAGGTGACGGACGGATCGCCGAACAGGCGTCCGCCGAAGGTCTCCTGCAACATCGGCGCAGCAGCCCCGATGATGCCGATGCCGGCCGAGACGTTAAGGCAGAGCACCGCCCAGATCAGCCAGAACTGCGCGGTCTTATGCGCTTCATTCAGATGCACGTGCCCGGTGGTGATCATCGCCTTGGCGCTGGCGGGCGGGGTCCAGCCTTCAGGTTTCCAGCCCGTTGGCGGCAGGCGATAGCCGAAGGCGCCGCCGAGCATGAACGCAAAATAGATCACGCCCATGGTCGCGAAGGTCTCCCACACGCCGACCGAGGTCGGGGTGGCGTAATGGTTCATGAGAATGGTCGCGAGGGGCGAGCCGATCATGGCGCCGCCGCCGAAGCCCATGATGGCCATGCCCGTCGCCATGCCGCGGCGGTCGGGAAACCATTTGATGAGGGTGGAGACTGGCGAGATATAGCCAAGTCCGAGCCCGCAGCCGCCAATGAGACCGGAGCCGAGCCACATCAGCCAGAGTTGGTGGATGTAGACGCCTACGGCCGACATCATGAGGCCGCCGCACCAGCACAAAGCCGCGACGACGCCCGCCTTGCGCGGACCGACGCGCTCGAGCCAGCCGCCCCAGATGGCGGCAGACACCCCAAGCAGGACGAAGAACAGGGTGAACATCCAGCCGAGGTCGAACTGGGTCCAGTCGCAGTCGGTGGCGAAGAGGGCGTGGCCGGTGATGGCGACCTTGCCGAAAAAGGTGGTCGCGTCGCCTGCGCAGGGGATCGGCTTGTCGAGCCCCTGGGCTACGCCGATGGCACGCCCGAGCGGCAGCCAGAACACGCTGAAGCCATAGGCCATGCCGATGCAGAGATGAATGGCCAGCGCCGCGGGCGGCACGAGCCAGCGGTTATAATCCGCCGGCGCGATGATGCGCTCTTTGTCGAGCAGGCCGCCATGATCGCCGGCCGCAACAGCCACTCCAGTGCGTGCCATTTATTCCCCCTGAAATGTTCTTATGGTGTGTCCCCTGTGAGCAGTCTGAACTCAGCGAGAAACAATCGCAAGACCTAGGCGGGACAACGCGAGAAAGCCGAAACGTCGCTTTGTAGAAAAATTTTGCGCCGTCGGTTCGAATACTTGAGATTGAGATGCCACAGCAGGGTCACAGCGTTCGGGGGGATAAAGCGCCGTCCCCGGGGCGATTCTTTTCAACGATCCATGACAATCAGGTGACGGCCGCCCGGCACGCCTCTTCTAAATGGACGATCGCCAATCCCGACTCGCTAGAAGTCCCCTCGCATCGAATCGAACGATCTCTTTAGTCCTGCGCCCCGTCGGCTTGCTCCCGTGCTGTTTCCGTGCAGATATAGCTTCGTCAAAGGAACCAGCCATGTCCGCGAATTATTTCCGACGCAGCCTGATGGCAGCCGCGATTCTCGGCTTCCTCGTCGCGCCACTCGCGACGCTGGTCGCGCAGCCCACGGATATCACCGTGTTCGCGGCGGCGAGCCTGAAGAATGCCCTCGATGATGCCGCGAAGCTCTATGAGCAAAAGACCGGAGACAAGGTCGCCATCAGCTATGCCGCCTCCTCGGCGCTCGCCAAGCAGATCGAAGCCGGCGCGCCGGCCGATCTTTTCTTTTCGGCTGACCTCGACTGGATGGACTACCTCGCCAAAGCCAACCTCATCGACACCGCTTCGCGCCGCACTCTCCTCGGCAACACGCTCGTGCTGATCGCACCGAAGGATTCGGCCGTGTCCTTGACGATCGCCAAGAACTTTCCCCTGCTGGCAGCGCTCGGGGCCGACGGCAAGCTCGCGATCGCCAACGTCGACAGCGTTCCGGCAGGAAAATACGGCAAGGCAGCTTTGAGCAGCCTCGGGGTTTGGGACGCCGTGTCGCCGCGCGTGGCTCAGGCGGAAAATGTTCGTGCCGCTCTCGGATACGTCGCCAAGGGTGAAGCCCCGCTCGGCATCGTCTATGGGACGGACGCCAAGTCCGAGCCAGCGGTCAAGGTAATCGGCATCTTCCCCGAGGACAGCCACCCGAAGATCGAATATCCCGTGGCACTTCTGGCTTCGGCCAAACCCGAAGCGCGCAAGTTCCTCGACTTCCTCGAGTCTCCTGAAGCGCGGCCAACCTTCGAGGCTCAGGGGTTCACGATCCTAGCCGGTCGGAGCTAAAGGAGGCCGGGAAATGAAAAAGATCAGCGCGCGAAATCAGCTTCACGGCAAGGTGGTCGAGTTTCGCAAAGGACAGACGACCGCCCGCGTCCGGGTCGATATTGGCAAGGGCGTCATCGTCACCTCGTCCATCACCAACGAAGCCGCCGATGACCTCGGCCTGGCGGTGGGTGACGACGTGACGGCCGTCATCAAGGCGTCCGACGTCATGATCGCAAAGTGAGGCGCAGCCTCATCAAGGCCGCCGCCTTGCTCTTGGCGGTCGTATTGCTCGATGCCGGTTCGGCTCGGTCGGCCGAGCCAGCGGCCAGCTGGCCTCAGTCCTTCTTGTATTTGAGAAATTTGCCGGTCATGACGATCTTCACGCGGTCCCCATTCGGATCAGGCTGCCGCGTCAGATCGAGATCGAAGTCGATCGCGCTCATGATGCCGTCGCCGAACTCCTCCTGAATCAACGCCTTTAGGGTCGTGCCATAGACCTGCACGATCTCATAAAAGCGATAGATCAACGGATCCGTTGGGATGTCCCGGCCGAGAGAGCCACGCAAAGGGATTTCCGTCAGAAAATCCTGCGCCTCGGGCATTTCGAGCGCGGCGGCGGCCCTGGCGGCCGCCTCCTTCGGCAATGACATCTGCCCGAGCAGAGCGGCTGTGGCGATAAAGGGGGAAAGGCCGACCTCGTCCGCCAGTCCTCTGAAGGAAAGCCCCTTCATCTTCATGGCCCGCAGCATTTTGCACCTGAGGGCCTCCCGGTCGTTCGCGAGTTCTGTCATTCGTCCTGAGCCTTCCGCCTGACATTATTTGGCCCTGGTGGGTCGGTTACTTGCCGGCGGCCCATCGTGCCCACCCTGCCTTCATCGTGTGCGTGATCAGACAGAGTTTAGACACATGAAAACCAAATACGGTACCGCCGTAGGGGCGGCAATTTTCGCCTTCATCCTCATTTTGCTTCCAGCTGTGGCCGCGACCACCGTTACCGAGCGCGAGAAGCACGATTGCCAAACGGACTATCATAAATATTGCAGTGAATATGGGCTCGGCAGTGAGGCGCTGCGGGCCTGCATGTCCCGCAACATAAAGAAGATATCCAACGCCTGCGTGGGTGCTCTGGTCGATGCGGGCGAGATGTCGCAAACCCAAGCCGATAAGCTGCGGCAAAAAACCAAGACTGTTAAGCACCCGACGCACAAAAAGGTCACGCACAAGAGCTCGAAGAAGAAGCACTGAACGAGACCTGGGCTTCCCGCCCTCAAGCCCGCAATGCGGCGCCGCACCTCGGTGATGGCGGCGCCGCTTGCGCTTCAATTCGCGGACATCAGACCTTGGCGGTCGATTTCTTGAACTTCGCGGCCTCCTCGGACCCCTTAGTGGCGTCGCCGGCGGTGTAGGAATGGGCGCCGACGCCGGCGAGCTTGCCTTTGTCCACGACCAGATATTCGGTGCGGATCGGCTTGCCGGCGAAATAGCTCTCCAGGATCTCGCGCGTACCGGCGGCATAGCGGGCCTGCGCCGACAGTGAGCTTCCCGAGATGTGCGGGGTCATGCCGTGATGGGGCATGCTGCGCCAGGGATGGTCCTTGGCTGGCGGCTGCGGGAACCAGACGTCGCCGGCGTAGCCGGCGAGCTGGCCGCTCTCCAGCGCCCGCACGATGGCATCGCGGTCGCAGATCTTGCCGCGTGCCGTGTTCACGATGTAGCTGCCGCGCTTCATCATGCCGATCAACTTGTCGTTGAACATGTGCTCGGTCTCGGGATGGAGCGGGGCATTGATAGTGACCACGTCGCAGACCTTGACCAGAGACTCGACAGTCGGGTGGAAGGTGAGCCCGAGCTCTTTCTCGACCTTCTCGGGCAGCCGGTGCTTGTCGGTGTAGTGCAGCTTGACGTCAAAGGGTTTCAGGCGGCGCAGTGCCGCAAGGCCGATACGACCCGCGGCGACAGTGCCGATATTCATGCCTTCGAGGTCGTAGGAGCGCTCGACGCAATCGGCGATGTTCCAGCCGCCCCTGATCACCCAGCCATATGAAGGGATGTAGTTACGCACCAGCGCCAGGATCATCATGACGATATGCTCGGAGACGCTGATCGAATTGCAATAGGTCACCTCGGCCACGGTGATGCCGCGATCCATGGCAGCTTGCAGGTCGGTGTGATCGGAGCCGATACCGGCAGTGATAATGAGCTTGAGCTTCTTCGCCTTGGCGATGCGCTCTGCCGTCATATAGGCCGGCCAGAAGGGCTGCGAGATCACGATCTCGGCGTCGGGAAGCTCCCTGTCGAGGCGTGAATCCTTGCCGTCCTTGTCGGAGGTCACCACCAGCGTATGGCCAGCCTTCTCCAGGAACTTGCGAAGCCCGAGCTCGCCGGAGACGCTGCCGAGCAACTGGCCGGGCTTGAAGTCGATGGCGCTCGGCGTGGGTGTCGTTTGCCCGTCCGGATAGTGGTCGATCTTGGGGATGTCGTCGCGGGCGTATTTCTTGGGATAGCCGTCAACGGGGTCGTCATAGAGAACAGCGAGAACTTTTGCCATAATATCACTCCTTCGTGTCATCGGCGCATATGGCGCAAGACATCGCTCGGTCGCGTGCGGGCGCACGACACCGGCAACGACAAGCTGCCATGTCGCTGTCGAATTGGATCAAGCTTGGCGTGAAACACGCATGCGGCCTCGTCCTTCGCGTTTCCATATGCCGGCGGGCGCGGATTGGTGGCGCTTCTGGGGGATCCGGCGCGCGAAGCTTCGCTCTACTCGTCAATCGAGATCAAGTAGGCGCTTCCTAACAGTCGATAGGCGCGCTCTATCGATCCGTCTCCCCTGGTGGACAAACGCGGAAGCGGCTGAAATGGTGCCGAGGCTTTCTGGCACAGGGGATTAGATTTGAATTTACCAAGAACACTGATCGAGGGTCACCTGCGGTTTCGACGCGACGTGCATGCGAGCGACCGCGGCCGCTATCTTCAGCTCGCCGAGCTCGGACAGGCGCCGACGGCCATGGTGATCGCCTGCTGCGACGCGCGTGTCGACGTGTCGGCGATCTTCGATGCCGAGCCCGGCGCGCTGTTTATCCTGCGCAATGTCGCCAATCTCGTGCCGCCTTACGAGCCGGAAGGCATGTATCACGGCACGAGTGCTGCGATCGAATTCGCCGCCCTGGCGCTCAAAGTGCCGCACATCATCGTGCTCGGGCATTCGCATTGTGGAGGGGTCGATGCGTATCGGCGCGGGGTCAGGGACAAGGTGCCGGAGCGGGGCTTCATCGGAAGCTGGCTCACGCTGCTCGACAATCTCAAGGTCGTGGAGACCGACATCTTCGCCTATGGCGACGAGATGGCGTTCGAATTCGCCGCGATACGCTCATCGTTGGCGCAGCTACGCAGCTTTCCCTTTATCAAGGAGCCCGAGGAGCAGGGGCTGCTTGCCCTGCACGGGCTGCATTTCGACCTGGCGAGTGGAGCGCTGCTCAGTCTCGAGCAGGAGACGGGGCGCTTCGTCGCCTTGAGCGAGGTCTAGGCACTATCCCGCTGTCACAACAGTCGGGTTCGCAGCCGCGGGGGCTGGAAGGCCGGGCAAGGCCGGAAGGCTCGATTGCTTCTTGATCATGCGTCGCAGCCGTTCCACCGGGCGCTCAACGAGGTGGAGCGTCGCAAGCGCCACCACCACGCAGGCGATCGCCGCCCAGAAGCTGAACTCGGGCTTGTTGTAGCGGCGGAAAATCGGCGAGCCAAAGATTTCGGCGGTCCGGCCGGCGGGGCGCTTAAGCCGCTTTTTTGAGCAGGTTGCGGTTGATGATCAGCTCGGCGATCTGCACCGTGTTGAGCGCGGCCCCTTTGCGTAGATTGTCGGACACGACCCAGAAAGAGAGGCCGTTGTCGACCGTCTGGTCCTCGCGAATGCGGCTCACATAGGTGGCGTAGTCGCCCACACATTCGACCGGCGTCACATAGCCGCCGGGCTCGCGCTTATCCACCACGAGCACGCCCGGCGCCTCGCGCAGGATCCTCCGCGCGTCGGCTGCCGTAATCGGGTCCTCGAACTCGACATTGACGGCCTCGGAATGGCCGACGAACACCGGCACGCGCACGCACGTGGCGGTGAGCTTGATCTTGGGATCGAGGATCTTCTTGGTCTCGGCCATCATTTTCCATTCCTCCTTGGTCTGGCCGTCCTCCATGAAGACGTCGATATGAGGAATGACGTTGAAGGCGATCTGCTTGGTGAAGGCCTTGGGCTCCGGCGGATTGGTGACGAAGATGCCCTTGGTCTGGTCCCACAACTCGTCCATCGCCTCTTTGCCGGCGCCCGACACCGACTGATAGGTGGCGACCACGACGCGCTTGATCTTGGCGCGGTCGTGGAGCGGCTTCAGCACCACGACGAGTTGGGCGGTGGAGCAATTCGGATTGGCGACGATGTTCTTCTTGGTGAAGCCAACGACGGCGTCGGCATTGACCTCAGGCACGATGAGCGGCACGTCGGGGTCCATGCGCCAGCAGGAGGAGTTGTCGATGACGACGCAGCCTTGGGCGCCGATCTTCGGGGCCCATTCCTTGGCCACGGCGGAGCCCGCCGACATGAGGGCGAAATCCACGCCTCTGAAATCGAACTGCTCGAGGTCCTGGCATTTCAGTCGCCCGTCGCCGAAAGAGACCTCGCGGCCCATGGATCGGCGCGAGGCGATGGCGGACACCTCGTCGGCGGGGAATTCGCGCTCGGCCAAGATGTTGAGCATCTCGCGCCCGACATTGCCGGTGGCGCCGATGACGGCGACTTTGTAGCCCATGACAGCTCCTGTGGCCTGGCGTTACCGTGCGCCTGCCTCGGAGCGGATTTATGGGACGCCCGCGCGAATGTAAAGGTTTCCCTCTCAGGTCCGGGATTCGACCGCGCCAGCGCCCCTTCGCGCCCGCCACACACACATTCGGGACAGCCTCATGGCCTTCTTTCGCAGCAAGACGGTCAATCTCCTCAACCTGCATTACGGCATCCACGCCATCGCGCTGAGCGGCGGCGGCGCGTTTTTTGCCGTCTATTTGCTGAAGTCTGGTGTTTCCATCCCATGGGTACTCGCCTCGCTGGCGCTGATCCTCGCCGGGCGATTCATCATCCGGCCCATCGTCGTGCCCATCGCCGTGCGTTCCGGCATGAGGGCTCTTGTCATCGCCGGCACGTGCCTCACCGCGCTGCAATATCCCCTTCTCGCCGAAGTGCACGGGCTCGGACCAGCTTTGTTCGTGCTGTGTCTGGTGGTCGCGCTCGGCGACACCTTCTACTGGTCGAGCTACCACGCTTATTACGCCGCATTGGGCAATCATGAGCATCGCGGATCGGAGCTCGGGGCGCGTGAGGCGCTGGCAGCCCTGGTCGGCATCGTGAGTCCGCTCATGACGGGCTGGGCGCTGGTCGCCTTCGGGCCGCGCGTGGCGTTCGGCGCTACTGCCGCAATTCTTCTGTTCGGGGCTCTGCCGCTGTTTTGGACACCCGATGTCGTCGTGGTGCGCCGGGCTCCCGGGGCATACCGGGCGGCCATCCCGGGCATGAAGCTTTTTCTCGCCGATGGCTGGATCGCCGCGGGATATTTCTTCGTCTGGCAGATCGCCCTTTTCCTGTCGTTGGGCGAAAGCTATGTCGCGTTCGGCGGCGCCCTCGCGCTGGCGGCGCTGGTCGGTGCGGTGGCAGGGCTTTTTCTCGGCCGGCTGATAGATGCCGGTCATGGTCAGAGGGCGGTGTCATTTGCCATCGGCGCGCTCGTAATCACCACAGTCTTGCGCGCCTTCGCGCCGGGTCACGCCCTGCTCGCCATCGTCGCCAACGCGCTCGGGGCCTTGGTGGTGTGCCTCTATATCCCGACCCTGATGACGGCCGTCTACAATCAGGCGAAGCGTTCGCCCTGCACGCTCAGATTCCATGTGGCGACGGAGGGAAGCTGGGACGTCGGCGGGGCGGCCGGCTGCCTGCTTGCCGCCCTTCTTGCCGCTGCCGGCGTGCTTCTATCAGCGGCCATCCTCCTGCCGCTCGTCGGCGCCGCGGCCCTCTTCGTCCTGCTGCGCCGCTATTACGCAACGCACCGGGTGACGGGTGTGGCTGTTCCCGATCCGCTCGCGCAGAACGCAATCGTCAATTCGGGTGAGAGCGCGAGCTGAGACGTTCAGCCTAGCGCCGCAGATTGTCCAGCGCGAGAGCGCCGGGACCAGCGCCGGCGAGCACGAGGAAGCCGCCGGCGATGGTGATGTTCTTCATGAAGTTGATCATCTGCCCCATATCGCCCGGCTGATCGTGGAAGAACCACGCCGCCAGCAGGCAGAAGCCGGCAAGCGCGATCGCCGCGTAGCGCGTCCATAGGCCGAGCAGCACGCAAAGCCCGCCTCCGGCCTCGGTGAGAATGACGAGCGGCAACAGAAGGCCGGAAACGCCGTGCTGCTCCATCATCGCTTGTGCCCCGGCATAGCCGAAGATCTTGCCGATGCCCGACTGAATGAACATCAGCGAAAGGATCGCCCGGCCGATCAGCTTGAGATAGGGGTCAGCAGCGTCCATCACGGTCGTCCCGTCGGTTTCTCTTATGCGTCGATCGCGCCTAGCGGGAGCAGCCGTTCAGAGCCCGCGCCTCTACTCTAGCCGCTCTGGAGCATCGCGAGAAAGCATGAAGCGCTACCTCGCTTGACCCTGCGGCGAAGAGCACCATAGGCTCGGACTTCCTAAGGGGTGTGGGGTCGGCCATGGCGGGCGGCGAAGAAAGCTTCGATGATTTCTGGCAGCATTATCTCCGCCACCATGCGCAAGAGGGGACGCGGATGCTGCATGTGCTCGGCATGGTCATCGGCGCCATTGCGCTCATCGTTGGTCTCGTCACCGTCAATCCTATGATCGCGCTCGCCGGGGCAGGTCTCGGCTATCTCTTGGCGTGGACCGGGCATTTTCTGGTCGAGAAAAACCGCCCGACCATGGTGTCGCATCCCACCTGGTCGTTTCAATGCGACCTTCGCATGTTCCGGCTGTGGATCACGGGCCAACTCGCGCCTGAGCTGAAACGGGCGGGCATCGCCTGAGAGCCGCTAGTTCGGCTTGTTGCTCGGCAGCTCGCTCTTCACCCCGGCGCATTTCTTGGTGGCAAACTCGTTCACCATACGCACCACCTCGGGCCCGAGCACGTTGGTCTGGTTGTCGAGCCCGGTGGCGGCATAGACGAGAGGGTAGACGAGGAGGGGGGCCTGCGCCTCGCCCCAATTGATGGTGGCCTCCGACGCCTTGCCGTCCTTGAAGGTCACCTTCGGCGCCATGGCGATTTCGACCACGTAAGGCTCGCCTTTGTCCTTCTGCGCCAGCGTGCAGCGCACCTTCTGCGACGGCATGGCGATCACGTAAGAGGCCTCGCTCATGGCCTTGGCCAGCGGCGCGCGCTGAAGCTCGAGCTTCGACTGGCAGACGGCGTTGCCCCAGGGCCAGTCGATCTTGCCGCCGAGCATCTTGGCGATGTCCTCGCCGCGCCAGGTCTTGACGATGTCGCAAGCGACGTCGTCACCTGTAGCGTCCTTGGTGGCGAGGATGTCGCAGATCTTGATCTTGCAGGCTTTGCGCGCTTCCTTCTCGGCCTTCTCCTCGGGGGTCAGCTCGGGCTCTTTCGCGGGCGTAGGCGTCGCGCCAGCGGCGGCCTTGTTGGCCTCGGCCGGCGTGCCGGTTTCACCCGCCGCGAATCCTGCTCGGCCGACAACGAGGAGTGCGAGCAGGCCCGCGAGCAGGCTCACCGTGTGTTTCATGATTGGTCTCCAGTGAATCGTTCAACTAGGATGGGCGGTTGAGCGCCGCCACGATGGCCTCGCCCATCTCGCGTGTGCCGACGGTGCGGCCGCCCTCCTGCGCGATGTCGGCGGTGCGCAAGCCCTGAGCCAGCACATCTGCGATGGCACGGTCGATACGGTCGGCGGCGTCGCCGAGATAGAACGAATAGCGCAGGCACATGACGAAGCTGGCGATGGTGGCGATCGGGTTGGCGATGCCCTTACCGGCAATGTCAGGCGCCGAGCCGTGCACCGGCTCGTAGAGCGCCGGGCGGCGGCCGGTCGCGTCGGCGGCGCCGAGCGAGGCTGAGGGCAGCATGCCGAGGGAGCCGGTCAGCATCGCCGCCTCGTCGGACAGCATGTCGCCGAAGAGATTGTCGGTGACGATGACGTCGAACTGCTTCGGCGCCCGCACGAGCTGCATGGCGCAATTGTCGGCGAGGATGTGGTGCAGCGTCACGTCGCCGTAGCGCTCCTTGTGCAGGCGGGTGACCACCTCGTTCCACAGCACGCCGGTCTTCATCACGTTGCGCTTGTCGGCCGAATGCACGAGCCTGCGGCGCTCGCGGGCAAGATCGAAGGCGACGGCGGCGATGCGCTCGATCTCGTAGGTGTCGTAAACCTGCGTGTCGATGGCCCGCTTCTGCCCGGCCGGCAGCTCGACGATCTCCTTCGGCTGGCCGAAATAGACCCCGCCGGTCAGCTCGCGCACGATCATGATGTCGAGGCCGTCGACCCGGTCGCGCTTCAGCGAGGAAGCGTCGGCGAGAGCGGGATAGCAGATGGCGGGGCGGAGATTGGCGAAGAGCTCGAGGTCCTTGCGCAAGCGGAGCAGCCCTGCCTCGGGGCGCTGATCATAAGCAACGCCATCCCATTTCGGGCCGCCTACGGCGCCGAGCATGACGGCGTCGGCGGCAAGGGCGCGTTCCATGGCGGCCTCGGAGATCGCCTGCCCATGGGCGTCATAGGCGCAGCCGCCGACGAGGTCGGTCTCGGTCTCGATGGCGGCGAGACCGCTGGCGTTGACCCAGGCGACGACACGGGCCACTTCGCCCATCACCTCGGGGCCGATCCCGTCGCCGGGGAGAAGCAGGAGCTTGTAAGTTTTCATGCCTCGGGGGGTCCTGTGCTAAGTCCTAGCCGCGAATTTGCGTAGCGGGACCAGGAAATGCTGACAAGGGCGCTCTTCGCCTTGGGGCTTATGACAGGATTGGCCTTCGGTGGATTTCAGGCCTTGGCCGCGGCGGGCGCCGGCCAGATGTCCTTGGCAGAGGCCGATTCTCCGCCCACGCAAGCCAAGGTGCTTGGGCTCGGCATCACCGACCACGAGGTCACCCAGGAGGAGCTGGAAAAGGGTTCTGCCCTCCCGCCTCCCCACTTCAACACCCCCGCTGTAGCCTATGCTTGGATTGCTAACCTCAAGAAGGGCGACGTCGTCGAGATCGCGCTCGTTAACGGTGACGCGCCGCTACTCCACAACACCGAGACGCTTGCCGAGGACCGAGCGAGTTATTTGCTGCAAGCGGGAAAGCGAGGGGTCCCTGCGGGCGGCTGGCCCGAAGGAATCTATCACGCCGAGGTCAAGGTCACGCGCGACGGCGAGCCGCTCATCGAGCAGACCACGGCGCCGATCGCGTTCGAATAGGCCCGGGGCCGGTCCTCATGGCTGCCGGACAGCTTGAAGCGAGGGGGATGTGATTCTCAACAGGCGCGTTGCGGTCGTTCTCCCCGCCTACAATGCCGCGAAAACGCTGGAACGGACCTACGCCGAGATCCCGAAAGACGTTGTCGACGATGTCATCTTGACCGACGACGCGAGCGCCGACGCAACGGCTGAGCTTGCGCGATCGCTCGGGCTTTACACGATCAAGCATGAACACAATCGCGGCTATGGCGGCAACCAGAAGACCTGCTACGCGGCAGCGCTCGAGCGCGGCGCCGACATCGTCGTGATGCTACACCCCGACTATCAATATACGCCAAGACTCGTAACCGCGATGGCGTCGATGATTGCCTCTGAGCAGTTCGATGCCGTCCTCGCCTCCCGCATTCTCGGAGGAGGCGCTTTGGCGGGAGGCATGCCGCTGTATAAATACGTGGCCAACCGCATGCTGACCGCGGTGCAGAACATCCTGTTCTCCGAGTTTCACACGGGATACCGGGCCTGGAGCCGCGACGTTCTCCTGCGGCTCCCGCTGCTGGCCTGCTCGGACGACTTCGTCTTCGACAACCAAATGATCACGCAGGCGCTCTTCTTCGGCTTTTGGTCGGTGCAATCGGTGTATTCGGTCTCTTCGTTGTAGCGCTGCTGCTGCGCCGCAGGATGGACCTGATTTGGCTGTTCGCCGCCGGTTGCTGCGTGATGGTCCTGACCTACTATGGCTCGCTGGGAACTCTGGTAGATAGGATCTCGGTCGATGGAGGCGGCCGGTACTACTACGTCCCACAAGCGGTCTTTGGCCTGGTGGTCTTGGGGCTCGCGGCCACCTGCCACGACATCGTGGCAAAGCTCTCGTGGGTCGTGGTCGTCTGGCTGGTCGTGGTCGGGGTGGGAGGGGTATCAAGCCCAGGGGCGCGCCGCGCGCGACCTCGCCTCGAAGTCGTCGATCGCCGCGCCCTTCTCCAGCGTCAAGCCGATGTCGTCGAGCCCTTCCATCAGGCAGCGCTTGCGGAAGGGATCGATGTCAAAATGGATGACGCCGCCGTCGGGCCCTCTGATCTCCTGAGCGGCAAGGTCGACGGTGATGGTGGCGTTCGCCCCGCGCGAAGCATCGTCGATGAGCTTGTCGATTTCGGCCTGCGGCAGGGTGACCGGCAGGATGCCGTTCTTGAAGCAGTTGTTGTAGAAGATGTCGGCGAAGGACGGCGCGA
>DFXC01000144.1:0-295 GCA_002383105.1 Hyphomicrobiaceae bacterium UBA4118 | reverse complement strand
TCGCGCGAGGAGCCGCAGCCGAAATTCTCTCCCACGATCAGGATCTGCGCTTGCGTGTAGGGCGGCTTGTGCAGCACGAAATCGGGGCGCGGCTTGCCCGCCTCGTCATAGCGGAGCTCGGCGAAGAGCCCGTTGCCCAACCCGGTGCGCTTGATGGTCTTGAGGTACTGCTTGGGGATGATCATGTCGGTGTCGACATTGATCATCGGCAGGTGCGCGGCAATGGCGGTGAGCGTGGTGAATTTCTGCATGGCAAGTCCTCGTGTCGCTGCACGCTATGTAGCCTCCCCGGTGC
>DFXC01000142.1:12244-25089 GCA_002383105.1 Hyphomicrobiaceae bacterium UBA4118 | reverse complement strand
AAGTAGTCTCCACGGGTTCGCGGCCAATTCACCTCTCCGCATCGGGGAAAGGGGGGAGCAAGCGGCTCAGCCAGTTCCAAGTCTCTTCCGGATCTTCTCGGCCGTGGCGGCGAGCTTAGTCTGGTCGGCCATTTGGCCGGCGTGGGGCTTCAGCGTCTCGCCCTCTTTGCGCGGGATGATGTGGAAATGGAGGTGGAACACCGTCTGGCCGGCGGCAGCGCCATTGAACTGCTGGATCAGCACGCCCTCAGCGCCGGTGGCCTCCTGAATGACCGGCGCGAGCTTCTGCACCACGGCAACCAGCTTGGCGAGCGCCTTGGGCGAGACGTCGAACAAATCGCGCGCCTTCTCCTTGGTGACGATGAGGGCGTGGCCTTCGGTGCGCGGCATGATGTCGAGGAAGGCGAGGGTATCCTCGTCCTCGTAGATCTTGTGGCAGGGGATCTCGCCCCTGAGCACCTTGGCGAAGACATTGCTCTGATCGTAGGCCATCGGCGCTTCCTCGCTCTCATTTCTCTGAGTCATTTCGAGTCCTTGCAGCCGCAAGGTCAACCAGAGAATCAGCGCTGTTGTCGTCATACCGGCGAAAGCCGGTATCCAGCAACTAAGCCGCGGAGTTTACAGCTGGATTCCGGCTTGCGCCGGAATGACGGAGACTGAGCAGACTCCGACGCGACCAACCCGCTCTCGTCATTGGTCAGTCCGCGTTGCGGTAGGGGGACTCCTCGGAAAGCAGGGCGATCTCACGCGCCACGGCCAGGCGCTCACGCTTCAGGTAATCGGCGACGGCGCGGCGCAGGCCGGGATCGGCAATGTAGTGCGCGCTATAGGTCTCTGCCGGCAGATAGCCGCGGGCAAGCTTGTGCGCTCCTTGCGCGCCTGCCTCGACCCGGGTCAACCCATGGGCGATGGCGAAGTCGATGGCCTGGTAGTAGCAGACCTCGAAATGGAGATAGGGACGCTCCTCGATCCCGCCCCAGTAGCGGCCGTAAAGCGTGTCGGCGCCGATGAAGTTGAGCGCGCCGGCGATATAGCGCTCAGACTGCTTGGCGAGGACGAGCAGGATCTGATCGGCCATGGTCTCGGCGAGGAGACTGAAGCATTCCCGCGTGAGATAGGGCGAGCCCCATTTGCGCGACCCCGTGTCCATATAGAAGGCGAAGAAGGCGTCCCAATGCGCCTCGGTGAGAGCGCTCCCCGTCACCCATTCGATCTCGATGCCGTCGCCGAGCGCTTCGCGGCGCTCTTTACGGATCGCCTTCCGCTTGCGTGCGTTGAGGCCCCCTAGGAAATCCTCGAAGCTTCGATAGCTCTCGTTCTGCCAATGGAACTGCTGGTCGGTGCGTTTGAGGAAGCCCTGCTCGCCCGCAAGCGTCCATTCGTCGCGCGTGAGGAAGGTGACATGGAGCGAGGAGACGCCGAGTTCGGCGGCGAGCGTGGTCCCGGCCTGAAGCAGGATGGCCTCGCGCTCGACTTGGTCCGCGCCCGGCCGAACCAGCAGGCGCTTGCCGGTCACAGGCGTGAAGGGGACCGAGGCCTGGAGCTTCGGATAGTAGCTGCCGCCGGCGCGCATATAGGCGTCGGCCCAGCCATGGTCGAAGACATATTCGCCTTGGCTGTGCGATTTCAGATAGCAGGGCATGCAGCCCGTGAGCTTGCGGTTGCCGTCCTCGAGGAGAAGATGCTGCGGCAGCCAGCCGGTCTTGCGCGTGGCCGACCCGCTCTCTTCCAGCGCCTTCAAAAATGCATGTGAGATGAAGGGGTTAGAGGGACGTCCGGAGACGGGCGGGGGCTCGGTGCCGAGCGCACAGGCGTCCCATTCGGCAGCCGGCACATCGGCGATGCGAGAGGCGATGCGCACCACGACGGGCTCGCTGGCGCTCGCAGGCTCCTCCTTGGTCAGTGGCCTCTCGATATCGCCCATGGCTTAAGGCACGATCCCTTCGAAGATCATGGCGTCGGCGTAGCGCAAGGCGCGGTCCCGCTCGGCCATGGTGCGCACCGTCCAGGTGAGCAGCGGCAGCCCGAACAGGAGCTGCGCGATGGCCGGCGCCAACGCCGGCAGCGCCCTGATATCGTAAGCGATGAAATGGGGCCGTGCGAAGGTGGAGGTGAGCAGGTTGCGCATGGCGAAGCGCTCGGAAAAAGAGAGCTGCGACCAATAGCGCTGGTCGTCGAACCGCTCGGCAATGAGCCCGCGGGGGAGCGCAGGAGCCATCTCGCGAAAGGCCGCCACCGAATAAGGGTCGAACGACATCACCGCGACGGGCCCGGGATAGGACGCGAGCAGCATGGCGATATTGGCCTCGTATTTGCTCTCACGGGTCCAGGTGCTCTTGACCTCGAGCACGAGCGGCACGCGTCCATTGACAAGCGCTAGGAGTGCCGGGAGCGACAGGATGCGGTCGGAACTGTTGCGCAAGGGGATGGCCGTCAGCGCCTCGACCTCGCGGGCGGCGACCGGACCCGTCTCCAAGGTGAGCCGGTCGAGAGTAGCGTCGTGGAACACGACCGGCATGTGGCCAGCGGCGCATTGCAGGTCGACCTCGATGGCAAATCCCGCCCCCATGGCGGCCCTGACCGAGGAAGCGCTGTTCTCGACGATGCCTTTGGACGGATCGTGCAAGCCCCGATGGGCGATTGGCCGCTTCAACCAATAAAGCTCGGCCATGTGAGGCGCTCAGTCACGAGGGACCTAGTCTACCGCGAAAACCGCATCGATCTCGACCGCGACGTTCAGCGGCAGGCTCGTTGCGCCGATGGCGACGCGGGTGTGCCGCCCTTTAGGCCCGAGAATCTCGACCATCAGGTCAGAGGCGGCGTTGAGCACCTTGGGATGGTCGACGAAATTGGGAGCGGCGTTGACGAAGCCGTTGAGGCGGAGCAGTTGCACGATGCGGTCGAGATCGCGCAGCGCCGCTTTCGCCTGCGACAGGATGTTGATGGCGCAGAGCCGCGCCGCCTCTTGCCCCTTGCTCACGTCGAGACCGGCGCCGAGCTTGCCGGCAATCATGACGTGTCCGTCCTTGAGCGGCAATTGGCCCGAAATGAACAGTTGGCCGTTGAGGTGAAGGTATGGGACATAGGTGCCGAGCGTCGCTCTAGCCTCGGGAAGGACGAGGTCGAGCGCTTTGAGCCGTGCTTCGATCTCTCCCGCCATGCTACCAATCCTCCGACGTGAAAGCCCTGGCTTTGAGCCTTCGACCATTGAGCAAATCCGGCCGTCCTGCAAGCGCGGGGAGGGGACCCTTGTCCGGCCCGCGTGTTGGTGCGAAAAATCGCTCGGCGGCGGCCCGCCTGGCTGGGCGCGACGGGATACGGAGAATTGAGGCTGACATGATCGGTTGCGGCCAGCGGCTGATGCTCGTGCTCGTGGCGGCTCTGCTCTTTGGCGGGGCCCCGGCGGGCCATGCTCAGGCGCTTGCCGCCAAAGAGACGAACAAGCTCGTAGCGCATCGCGCCATCTACGAGATGACGCTCGACGACGCCCGGTCGGCCTCCGGCATCACCGGCATCGATGGCCGCATGGTGTTCGAGTTTAC
The DNA here is from genome assembly GCA_002383105.1 of Hyphomicrobiaceae bacterium UBA4118. Lineage (GTDB taxonomy): Bacteria > Pseudomonadota > Alphaproteobacteria > Rhizobiales > Methyloligellaceae > Methyloceanibacter. The sequence continues at coordinate 21,547 of DFXC01000142.1, read as the reverse complement.
CGGCTCAGAATGCGACGGCTACTCGCTGAATATGCGCATGGTCACGCAGATGACCGATTCGCAAGGGCAGACCAACCTGACCGACCTCCGCTCATCGACCTGGGAGCAGGGCGACGGCCAGAAGTTCCGCTTCCAGTCGGCGCAGTATCTGAACGACAAGCTCGGCGACGTCACCATGGGCCGGGCGGTGCGCGAGGCCCCCAATGCAGCGGTGAAGGTCAAGCTCAGTCAGCCTGCCCTCGCCGAGCTTGACCTTTCCGGCCAAGTGCTGTTTCCGACCCAGCACAGCCTTGCCCTGATCGACGCTGCCCGGGCGGGCCAGTCCCTGTTCCAAGCGAGGATCTATGACGGCTCGGAGAAGGGCCGGAAGGTCTATGACACGACCGCTTTCATCGGAACCAAGGTGCAGCCCGGCGCCGACGCCGGCAAGCTCGAACCCGCGGCCAAGGACAAGGGGCTCGGAGAGCTTGCCTCATGGCCGGTATCGATCGGCTATTTCGAGCCCAAGGGCGGCGACCTGACGCCGAGCTACCAGATCGATTTTCGCCTTTATGAGAATGGCGTGAGCCGGGAGCTTCTCATCGATTATGGCGACTTCTCGATCCACGGCACGCTGACCGCGCTCGAATATCTCAAAGCGACGGAGTGTCACTAACGCCAGACGGCGCGTGGGGCATCCGGGCTCCCTAACGGTCTTCTGCGACTGCCTGACAGCACCCGCAAAAACGACATCCGGCATGGTTACTGCCGCGCCCGGCTATAGGCCCACTTTGGGCGTTAGCTATGCCGGAAACTTCCTATTTCCTGCGAGCTTTGCCTCATCTCTAAAGAGTTTGGTTACAGGTTTACGGTGAAATCGGCGATCCGAGGATGAGGGAGCGAGCCATTATGTTCTGGAGGGCCAGGCCGACTCCGAGTGTCATGGCGCATTACCGCGAGATCGTCGATCATACGCCGACCGAATCGCCGGGGCCGAGGCCAATGACGAAGACCGTTCTGATCGTCGAGGACAACGAGCTGAACATGAAGCTCTTCCACGACCTGCTCGACGCGCACGGCTACAAGACGCTGCAGACGCGGAACGGCATGGAAGCTCTGGCGCTGGCCCGCGAGCACCGTCCCGACCTCATCCTCATGGACATCCAGCTTCCCGAGGTGTCGGGACTCGAAGTGACCAAATGGCTGAAGGAGGACGATCAGCTCCGCCAGATCCCGGTGGTCGCCGTCACCGCCTTCGCCATGAAGGGAGACGAGGAACGCATCCGCGAAGGCGGCTGCGAGGCCTACATCTCGAAGCCGATCTCGGTGGCGATGTTCCTCGACACGGTCAAGCAATTCATCGGCGAGGCACGGTAGCGAGACCATGACCGCACGCGTTCTCGTCGTCGACGATGTCGATGCCAATGTGAAGCTGCTCGAAGCGCGGCTCACGGCCGAATATTTCGAGGTGCGCACGGCGCGCAGCGGTCCCGAGGCGCTGCATATCTGCGCGCGCGAGCGTGCCGACGTGGTGCTGCTCGACGTGATGATGCCCGGGATGGACGGCTTTGAGGTCTGCCGCAGGCTGAAAGCGGAGCCGCGCACGCAGCACATCCCGGTGATCATGGTCACCGCTCTCGATCAGCCCTCTGACCGGGTGAAGGGGCTGGAGGCAGGGGCCGACGACTTCCTCACCAAGCCCGTCGACGACATCCCGCTCATCACGCGGGTGAAGAATCTCGCCCGGCTGAAGATGCTCACCGACGAGATGCTGATGCGCGCCACGACCGAGGAGCAGATGGGCTTTGTCGCCACCCTCGGCATCAGGCTCGATCAACTCGGGCGCGGCGGACGCATCCTTCTGGTGGAGGACCGCGACCGCTCGGCCGAACGCATCCTCGAAGCGCTGAAGCAGGAGCATCATGTGGAGCGCGAGGCCGATCCCGCGCGCGCCTTGCTGCGGCTTCCCGACGGCAATTTCGATCTCATAATCATAAGCCTCAGCCTCGATCACGCCGACGGCCTCCGACTCTGCTCGCAGGTGCGTTCGCTCGATCGGATCCGGCATCTGCCGATCATGATCGTCATCGAGCCGGGCGACGACGCGAGGCTGCTCAGGGGCCTCGACATGGGCGTCAACGACTATATCGTCCGCCCGGTCGATGCCAACGAGCTGCTGGCGCGGGTGCGTACCCAGGTGAAGCGCAAGCGCTACACCGACCATTTGCGGATGCGGCTCGAAGAGACGGTCGAGATGGCAATCCTCGACCCGCTCACGGCGCTCCACAACCGCCGCTATATGACGAGCCATCTGAAGACGCTGTTCGAGGAGTCCTCCCAGCGCGGCAAGCCGCTCTCGGTTCTCCTGCTCGACATTGACTATTTCAAGGCCGTCAATGACAGCCATGGCCATGATGCGGGTGACTCGGTGTTGCGGGAGTTCGCCTCCCGCGTCCGCCGCAACATTCGCGGCATCGACCTCGCCTGCCGGCTCGGCGGCGAGGAATTCGTCGTGGTCATGCCGGATACCGACCTGGCCAAGGCCTATCTCGTGGGCGAGCGCTTACGGCAATGCATCGCCGCGGCACCGTTCTATGCCGGGGAGCGGATCGGAACGCTGGAAGTGACGGCAAGCGTCGGTGTCGCCGCGCTCGAGTTCGCCGACGATACCCCTGAGCTCATTCTGAAGCGTGCCGACCAGGCGCTCTACTGCGCCAAGCGCGACGGCCGCAACAGGGTTGTGGCGGACGCCGCCTAGCAACTCTCAACGCGCGGCGGGCGGAGCTGCTCGCGAATCACTTAGCTTGAATCAGTAGGCTGAACGCTTCCGCCGAAGCGCCTTTGCGACTTGAACTGGGAGCTGAGCGCTTAACCTTAAGGCTTTACAATGGCTTGTATTTGATCGTATTTAACGCATGAATAAGATTGATTTCGTCCTTTTGTCGGCTGTTTTGTGGTTTGAGTTGAGCCGACAGAATTCGCAGTGGGAGACAATGGGGCGAGGGGGGTTCTCGCGCGAAATCCAAGCGCGCCTCGCAAACTTTCGTTTCCTCGTCGTAAGAGATAACCCTGCGGTTTGCTCAGGTCCGCCGCATCTCCTGGGTCCGTAGGGTTCGGCCGGCCGGACCGCGGTTGAGTGGCCTCCTCGTTAGCGCCGCGTTTCGGCCGGCCACCATTACAGACGACCACAGCCTCCTCACGGCCGCGGTGCGGCCATAAGACGAGCAGGGCTGATCGAAACCAAGCCGCTATTTGATCTTGTATTCTTTGAATTCGACGTGCTTGCGCGCGACCGGATCGTATTTCTTGAACACGAGCTTCTCGGTCTGATTGCGCGGGTTCTTCTTGGTCACGTAGTAGTAGCCCGTGCCGGCGGTGCTCACGAGCTTGATCTTCTGGGTGACGGGCTTAGCCATGTCGTCCTCGATAACACTAAAAGCAAGTTTCGCGCGAACCCTACTCGCTCAAGACCGGAAGTCAAGACGGTGCGGGGAAGCCTCGGGCAAGGTTGCCTCGAAGCCCGTCCCCATCTCCTCTTTGGCGTCGGGATCGAACCCGTGCATGAGGAGCGCCCATTGCAGAGCGATGAGCGCCCCTTTGACCGAGGGCAGGACGACAAGGGTGAGGATGACGGTGAGCGGCAGCCACAGCGCCGCATGCACCCAGAGCGGCGGCCGGTAGGCCATTTCCACGGCGAGCACGAGGCCGACCACGATGTGGCCGACAATGACGATGGTGAAATAGGGTGGCGCGTCGTCGGCGCGATGATGATGTAGGGCCTCGCCGCAATTGGGGCAGTTATCGGCCACTTTGAGGTAGCGCCTAAACATGGCGCCCTTGCCGCAGGCGGGGCACTTATGCGCCGCGCCTCGGAGCAGCGAGCTGAAGACCGGGCGGGCCCCCGTCGATCGGCCCTCATGCTGGGTGACGCCCGAAGGCCCAACTCTGTCTTGCATCACATGATCCTTGTGTAGAGCCCGCGCACGGCCAGAGGCGATTCCTGAGCCCAGGCTAGCGGCGTTTGCGGGGGGCGCCGCGTCCTTGCCGATGCGACTTGCCCTTGTAGCCTTGCGGCCGTCCCTTGTCACCTTGCGGCCTTCTGTCACCCTTGCCGGCGCCGCTCCTCGGTTTCGTGCCGATCGAGCGACCTTCGCTCAACATCTCGAAACGGAGCGCGCCAGCGGTCGGGATCGCCTCGACCAGGCGCACCTCGACCGGGTCGCCAAGCCTATAGGCGAGCCCCGTATCCTCCCCCACCAGCGCTTGCCGAACCTCGTCGTGATAGAAATATTCGTGTCCGATGGAGGAGGCGGGCACGAACCCGTCGGCCCCCGTCTCGATCAGCCGCACGAAGAGGCCGGTGCGCACGAGACCCGAGACGCGGGCCTGGAACTTTGCGCCGATGCGGTCGGCAAGATAGGCGGCGATGAGACGGTCGGCCGTCTCCCGCTCGGCCGCCATGGCGCGACGCTCGGTGTCGGAAATGCTTTGCGCGATCTCCTGAAGCTCGCCCATCTCGCCATCGGTCAAACCGTCGGGCCCAAGCCCGAGCGCCCTGATCAGCGCGCGGTGCACGATGAGGTCGGCATAGCGGCGGATGGGCGAGGTGAAGTGAGCGTAGCGGCGGAGGTTGAGCCCGAAATGTCCGAGATTGTCCCCGCTATAGACGGCCTGGGCTTGGCTGCGCAGGATCACCTCGCCGACGAGCTCGGCTGCTGGCGTCGAGCGCGTATCGGCGAGGATGCGGTTGAAAAGGGCGGGTTTGATCGCGCCCGACTTCGGCAGCTTGAGGCCGATGGTGCACAAGAACTCGCCGAGCGAGACGAGCTTCTCCTTCGACGGGCAATCGTGGACGCGATAGATCAGCGGCGAACGCTTGGCCTCCAGCGTCTCGGCCGCCGCGACATTGGCGGCGATCATGAACTCCTCGATCAGGCGGTGCGCGTCGAGGCGGGGAGGGCTCACGACGCCCCGCACGCTGCCCTTGTCGTCGAGCAGGATCTTGCGTTCTGGCAAGTCCAGGTCGAGCGGCCCGCGCTCGGTGCGCTCCAGCACGAGGCTCGCATAAGCGCCCCATAACGGCCTGAGCACAAGCTCGAGCAGGGGCCCCGTGACCTCGTCGAGGCGGCCGTCTATTGCCGCCTGCGCCTGCTCATAGGTGAGGCTCGCGGCAGAGCGCATGAGGGCGCGGAAGAAGCGATGGCCAAGCTTCTTCCCGTCTTTGTTGAAGACCATGCGGACGGCAAGGCAAGGCCTTGGCTCGTCCTCCTTCAGCGAGCAGAGGTCGTTGGAGATCCGCTCCGGCAGCATCGGCACGACGCGGTCGGGGAAATAGACCGAGTTGCCGCGCTTCTTCGCCTCCTTGTCCAGCGTGCTTCCGGGGCGGACATAGGAGGCCACGTCGGCGATGGCGACGATTGCTACCCAGCCCCCGCGATTCTTGGGATCGGGGTCGGTCTCGGCCCACACCGCATCGTCATGGTCGCGGGCGTCCGACGGGTCGATGGTCACGAGGGGGAGATGCCTCAGATCCTCCCGGCGTCCGAGATCGGGCTCCTTGGCGGCGTCCGCCTCGGCGAGCACGGCTTGCGGGAAGGTATCGGGGATGCCGTGGGCGTGGACCGCAATGAGGCTGATCGCGTGTTGCGCGGCAGGGTTGCCGAGCCGCTCGGTGATGCGCGCGGTTTCCACACCGAAGCGCGAGGAACGGGCAAGCTCGAAGCGGACGAGCTCGCCGTCTTGCGCCTCGCCCGTGCCACCTCGCGCCACCGGCCACTCTTTCAGCTGCTTGCGGTCGACGGGATCGGTGACGCCAGCGCCTCCCGGGAGGGCGCGAAAGATGCCGAGCAGGCTGTGCGTGGCCCGCGCCAGGCGCTTGATGGTCCGCGCCTGATAGGGGTAGCCGGCGTCGGCCCCAAGGGCGGTGATCCGCGCCAGCACGCGGTCGCCGATGCCGGCGGCAGGTCCAGCCTCGCGCTTGCTTTCGGCCATGAGGATGCGGGGCGGGGCGCCATGCTCCTCGTCCCACACCGCGGGCCGCGCGATGAACTCGCCATCCCTGTCGCGGCTAACGATCTCGAGCACGGTCACCGGCGGCAGGACGCCAGGCCGCGTCAGCTTGCGCCGCGAGCCCGCGATCAACCCGTCATCGGCCATTTCGCGCAAGAGCGCCTTCAGCGCGATCCGGTCGCTGCCCTTGACGCCGAAGGCGCGCGTGATCTCCCGCTTGCCGGCCTCTTTGCTGGCGCTAGCGAGAAAGTCGAGAATCTCTTGCTTCGAAGGTAGTTTGCCCACGGTCGCGTTGCGCGAGGCCCCCTTAGGTTTTGCCACCGGCGCCGCTCAGCCTGCCGTCTCCTCGACGGCCTGTTTGCTGCTCTTGCCGCCTTTACGTGCCGTCTTCTTCGCCGGCTTCTTGGCCGGTCCTTTGGCGCTCCTGGCAGCGATCAGCTCGACGGCCTCGGCAAGGGTGACCTGCTCGGGCTCGCGGTCCTTGGGCAGCGTGGCGTTGACCTTGCCATGCTTCACGTACGGGCCATAGCGGCCGCTCAGGACCTGCACCTTTCCGCCAAGCTCAGGATGTGCGCCGAGATCCTTGATCACGCTCGGCCCCCGCCGGGCGCCGGCAGAGTCAGCCTTCTCGGCAAGAAGGCTCACGGCGCGGTTGATACCCACCTCGAACACCTCCTCGGGGCTCGAGAGGCTCGCATATTTGCCGTCATGCTGCACGTAGGGCCCGTAGCGGCCAAAGCCCGCCACGATCGGTTTTCCCGACTCAGGATGCAGGCCGACCTCGCGGGGAAGCGACAGCAGCGCGAGCGCGCGCCCAAGATCGAGGCCCTCGGGGTCGGTGCCCTTCGGGATCGAGGCGCGCTTCGGCTTCTCCTTGCCGTTGCCCTCGCCGAGCTGGACGTAAGGCCCGAACCGGCCGGTGCGGACCGTCACGTCGAGCCCGGTCTCGGGATCGGCGCCGAGCGATCTCGCTTCGGCGCCGGCAGAAGCCTTGTCGCCGGTGTCGGCGAGCTGGCGGGTAAAGCGGCACTCGGGATAATTGGAGCAGCCTATAAAGGCGCCGAATTTCCCGATCTTGAGGCTGAGGCGTCCGGCCGCGCAGGAGGGACATTGCCGCGGGTCGCCCCCTTCACTCGGCGCGGGGAAGATGTGGGGGCCGAGCATGTCGTTCAGCGCATCCAGCACCTGCGTGATCCTGACGTCGCCGATGTCGTTCACGGCGGCGATGAAGTCACGCCAGAAGTCGCGCAACACGTCCTTCCATTCGAGCTTGTCCGCCGAGATGAGGTCGAGCTTCTCCTCGAGGTCGGCGGTGAAGTCGTATTCGACGTAGCGGCTGAAGAAACTCTCGAGAAAGGCCGTGACCAGGCGCCCCTTGTCCTCCGGTACGAGCCGCTTCTTGTCGAGGCGGACATATTCGCGGTCGCGCAGCACGTTGAGCGTCGTGGCATAGGTCGACGGCCGACCAATGCCGAGCTCCTCCATCTTCTTGATGAGGGTCGCCTCGCTGTAGCGGGGCGGCGGCTCGGTGAAGTGCTGCTTCGCCTCGATCTTGCGCGGGTCGAGTGCCGCGCCCTTGACGAGCGCGGGAAGCCGCGCACCGTCCTCGCCGACGGCGTCGTCGATGCCCTCCTCATAGATCTTGAGGAAACCGTCGAAGCGGATCACCGAGCCCGTCGCCCGCACGCCGTAGCGTTCGCCGTCCTTGCCGGCAACGTCGATGTCGATGGTGGTGCGCTCGATGTCGGCGCTTTGGCCCTGGCTTGCCAACGTGCGCTGCCAGATGAGCTTGTAGAGCTTGGCCGCATCGTCCTCGAGATAGCGGGCGACCTTGTCAGGCTCCTTGGTGAAATCGGTCGGCCTGATGGCCTCATGGGCTTCCTGCGCGTTCTTGGCCTTGGTCTCGTATTCGCGCGGAGAAGGGGGGACATAGCGGTCGCCGTAAAGCTTGGCGACCATGCGGCGGGCGGCGGCGATCGCCTCCGGCACGATCTGCACGCCATCGGTCCGCATATAGGTGATCAGCCCTTCGCTCTCGCCGCCGAGATCAACGCCCTCATAGAGGCGCTGCGCGAGCTGCATGGTGTGGCGCGGCGAGAAGCCGAACTTCCGCGAGGCCTCCTGTTGCAGGGTCGAGGTGGTGAAGGGGGCGGCGGGGTTGCGGCGCTGCGATTTGCTCTCGATGTTGGCGACGGTGAAGCGGCCGCCTTCGAGCGCCGCCTTGAGCCGCTCGGCCGTCGCCTGATCGGCGATGTCGAACTTCTCGAGCTTCTTGCCGCCGATCGAGGCGAGCCGGGCCTGGAAGGTCTCGGCCTTGGCGGTCGCAAGCTCGGCCAGGATCGTCCAATATTCCTGAGCCTTGAAGCGCTCGATCTCGAGTTCGCGGTCGCAGACGAGCCGGAGCGCCACGGACTGCACCCGGCCGGCCGAGCGGGCGCCGGGGAGCTTCCGCCACAGCACCGGCGACAGCGTGAAGCCGACCAGATAGTCGAGCGCCCGGCGGGCGAGATAGGCGTTGACCAGGGGACCGTCGATCGTGCGCGGGTGGCGCATGGCGTCGAGCACGGCTTCCTTGGTGACGGCATTGAAGACCACGCGCTCCACCGGAATGCCCGCCAGGGCCTTTTTGCGGTCGAGCACCTGAAGGACGTGCCAGGAGATGGCCTCGCCCTCGCGGTCGGGGTCGGTGGCGAGGATCAGCTTGCTCGCGCCCTTCACCGCCTTGGCGATCTCATCCAGCCGCTTGGCCGCCTTGGGCTCCACGTCCCAATGCATCTCGAAGTCGTTGTCGGGCACGACCGAGCCGTTCTTGGAGGGCAGATCGCGCACGTGACCATAAGACGCGATCACGCGGTATCCGGGCCCGAGATATTTATTGACGGTCTTAGCCTTGGCGGGCGATTCGACGATGACGATGTTCATTGAGATGTTCCTAGCCGCGCAAATTGCGTCGGGCTCAGGGCGGCGGGCCTATTTGGCCCCTGGTTATGCGCCCGGAAAATGGTGTCTTGACCCGCCACTGTCAAATTCGGCCAAGCCCGATTGACAACTTATAGATGAGTAGACTAACTATAACAATCTAGAGCTGTTAAACCTAACTGTGTCTTTGGAGCGGCAACCACCGCCGGATTCAACGATTCGGAGGCGGACCTGGGGACTGATCGCCGCGAAACAAGGCAGAATGGAATGGCAGGGTCCGGAGCCCGGCCTCCAGCAGGCAGTGTAGGCCCATCCAGCGATGCGCCGGAGCTGACCCGCCAGGAGGCTTGAAGGGCTGAGACTGGTCGCCCACAGCGCCCAGATGCCTTTCCTCGC
>DFXC01000142.1:11726-11965 GCA_002383105.1 Hyphomicrobiaceae bacterium UBA4118 | reverse complement strand
GGGCGCTGCCCATGGCGTTGCAGCCTGCCTGCAAGGTCGAGCTCGAGCAGCACGATATGGACGTTCCGCGTCGCCACGCCGGTCGAGCGGATCACCTCGTCGATATCGACGGGCTTGGCCCGAGCGCGCCCACGATCAGCTCGCGTTCGCTTTGCCGGATGTCTGGCAGGGGCTCAGGGGCGCCATGCGCGTCTGATGAGGCAAGCTCGATGGAGGGCGGCTGAGGTGGGCGGCCCAAG
>DFXC01000142.1:1123-11466 GCA_002383105.1 Hyphomicrobiaceae bacterium UBA4118 | reverse complement strand
GCCTCGAGGATGTCGCGGGCGCTGGTAATGAGGCATGCACCCTGTTTCAAGAGATTGTTGGTGCCGGCCGAGCGCGGGTCGAGCGGACTGTCGGGTACGGCAAAGACCTCTCTGCCCTGCTCGCCCGCCAATCGCGCCGTGATCAGGGAGCCCGAGCGCTCGGCGCCCTCGACCACGACGACGCCGAGCGCAATTCCCGAGATCAGCCGGTTGCGGCGCGGGAAGTCCTTGGCACGCGGAGAGAAGCCGGGGGAGCGCTCGCTGATGAGGAGACCCCCGCTCGCCGATGGCGCGCTGCAGCCCCTCGTTCTCGGGTGGGTAGACGATGTCGATGCCGCCGGCGAGCACGGCGATCGTCCCCCGCTCAAGCGCGGCAAGATGGGCTGCGGTATCGATGCCGCGGGCAAGACCCGAGGCGATGACGAAACCCTCGATCCCCAGCTCGGTGGCGAGGCCTCTGGTGAATTTCTGTCCCACGGCAGAGCCGTTGCGGGCGCCCACGATGGACACGATGGGAATGTCGGCGAGATCGAGCTTGCCCTTGGCGTAGAGGAGCGGCGGGGGCGCGTCGACTTGCGCCAACGCCGGCGGGTAGCCTGGCTCTCCGATGGCGACGAGGTCCGCCCCTAGGCTCTCGGCTGCCGCAAACTCCGCCTCCGCCTCGGCCTCGGTGCAGAGGCGAATGTCGTGGGCTCGTCCTCCGCGCCTTGACAGCAGGGGAAGCGCGGCGATGGCGGCTTCGGCGCCGCCGAACTCGTTGACCAGCGCGCGGAAGGTGGCCGGTCCCACATTCTCGCTTCTGATCAGCCGGAGCCAGCTCAAGCGCTGACGCGGGGTCAGCCGCGCCTCACCTCTTGGTCTGCGTGGCGCCTTAGGGTTTGCTCTCGCCAATCCGCGCCTCCTCGCCTCTCGCCAGCCGCCCGATATTCGAGGCGTGGCGGATATAGAGAAGGACGGTCAGCAGCAGGAACAGTGCCGCGAGTCGCCACTGGCCGGTTAGCACGAGAACGCAGACGCTTCCCCCGCTCGCCACCAGCGCCGAGAGCGAGGAATAGCGCGTGGCGAAGGCGACCACGAGCCAGATCACGCAGAACGCGGCCGCCGCAGGCCAATAGAGCCCGAGCAGGACGCCGATATAGGTCGCCACGCCCTTGCCGCCGCGAAAGCCGAGCCAGACCGGAAACAGATGGCCGAGAAAGGCGCCGAGGCCGGCGAGGATGGCAGCCTCCTCGCCCCAATGCGCCGCAAGGAGCACGGCGACCGTGCCCTTGGCCGCGTCGAGGATCAGCGTGAGCGCGGCAAGCCACTTGCTGCCGGCGCGCAAGACATTGGTCGCCCCGATATTACCAGAGCCGATCTGCCGAAGGTCGCCGAGGCCAAAGAGCTTGGCGAGGATGAGACCGAAAGGAATCGAGCCGAGCAGATAGCCGCAGGCAAATGCGGAAGGATAGAGGAGGGCGCCACTCCAATCGGGAGGAGACATCGATCACTCTTCTTTACAGCGCCGTCAGCGGCCCGGTTCGGCAGCGTAGATGTAGACGAGGCGTCCGGCAACGAGGGTGAGCAGCGCCCGGCCCTGGAGGCGCGCAGAATCGAAGGGCGTGTTCTTGGACTTCGAGCAAAGCCGCTCGGGCTCAACGACCCAGGGCGTGTCGAGGTCGATCAGCACGAGGTCGGCAGGAGCGCCTCGCGCCAGGCGTCCGCTCTCAAGCCCGAGAAGCCTGGCAGGATTGGCGGTCAGCGCTTGCAGGAGCCGGGGAAGCGCCACGTCGCCATTGTGGTAAAGGCGCAGCGCCGCGCCGAGCAGGGTCTCGAGGCCTGCGGCCCCGTCGGCGGCCTCGGCGAAGGGGCGGCGCTTTCCCTCAGCGCCTCTCGGGTCGTGGGCCGAGACGATCACGTCGATATCGCCGCTCGCCACGCCCTCGACCATGGCACGGCGGTCGTCCTCTGACCTAAGCGGCGGCTTCATCTTGAAGAACGTCCGGTAAGGGCCGATGTCGTTCTCGTTCAGGGTGAGGTGGTTGATGGATACCCCGCAGGTCACGGGGAGGCCTCTTTGCTTGGCGGCGCGGACGATGTTGAGGGATGCGCGGCACGAGATCTGGCCCGCATGATAGCGCCCGCCGGTGAGCTCGACGAGGCGGATGTCGCGTTCGAGGATGATGGTCTCGGCAGCTGAGGGGATGCCGCGCAAGCCGAGCCTGGTCGCGACCTCGCCCTCGTTCATCACGCCGTCCTTGGCGAGGGTAGGGTCCTCCAGGTGATGCACGATCAGGGCGCCGAAGTCCTTGGCGTAGGCGAGCACGTTGCGCATCACCTTGGCGCTGGCGAGGCTCGTTTTGCCGTTGCCGAAGGCGATGGCGCCGGCATCGCGCAGCAGCCCGATCTCCGCCATCTCCTCGCCCATGAGGCCCTTGGTCATGGCCGCCATGGGGTGGACATTGACGAGAGCGGTATCGCGCGCGCGCCGCCGTATGAAATCGACCAGCGCCACGTCGTCGATGACGGGCTCGGTATCGGGCATGCAGACGATGGTGGTGACCCCGCCGGCGGCAGCGGCCCGGCTCGCCGTGGCAAGGGTCTCGCGATGCTCGTGGCCCGGCTCGCCGGCGAAGACCATCATGTCGACGAGGCCGGGAGCAAGCACGCGGCCGCCGCAGTCCACGATCTCGGCATCGCCGGCGGCGCCGGCCGCGATATGCGGCCCGAGATCGGCAACGATGCCGTCCGCGATCAACGCGCCGCCAAGCGCATCGAGGCCTGAGGCTGGATCGATCAGCCGCGCATTGACCAGGGCAATGGGGCGGGCCGGAGTGCGTGGATCGGGGGTGAGCGCCTGCATCGCCGTCACTGGTTGGGCAAGTGGCGGGCCAGAGCCTGAAGCACGGCCACGCGCACCGCCACGCCCATCTCCACCTGCTCGCGGATGACGCTGCGCGCATCGTCGGCGACATTGGAGTCGATCTCGACGCCGCGGTTCATCGGGCCTGGATGCATCACCAGCGCGTCGGGCTTGGCGCGGGCGAGCTTCTCGTAATCGAGGCCGAAGAAGTGGAAATATTCCCGCTGGCTCGGGACCAGGCTCGAGGTCATGCGCTCGCGCTGGAGCCGCAGCATCATGACGATGTCGGCATCGGCCAGGCCCTCCCACATCGAGGTATAGACCTCGACGCCAAGCCGCTCGATGCCGGAGGCGAGCAGGGTGGAGGGCGCGATGACCCGGACGCGGGCGCCGAGCGCATTGAGGAGCAAGATGTTCGACCTTGCCACTCGCGAATGGAGGATATCGCCGCAGATCGCCACGATGAGTCCTTCGATGCGCCCCTTGTGACGGCGAATGGTGAGCGCATCGAGGAGCGCTTGCGTCGGATGCTCGTGACTGCCGTCGCCGGCATTGATCACCGAGCAATCCACCTTCTGGGCCAGCAGCTCGACCGCGCCGGCCGCATGGTGGCGTACCACGAGGATGTCGGGGCGCATGGCGTTCAGCGTCACCGCCGTGTCGATCAGGGTCTCGCCTTTCTGCACCGAGGAGGTCGGGATCGACATGTTCATCACGTCGGCGCCGAGCCTTTTTCCGGCGAGCTCGAAGGAGCTTTGCGTCCTGGTCGAGGCCTCGAAGAAAAGATTGATCAGGGTGCGGCCGCGGAGGTCGTCGCGCTTCTTGGCGACTTGGCGGCTGAGCTTGGCGGCCTCCTCGGAAAGATCGAGCAGCGCAACGATTTCGCCGCGCGAAAGGCCTTCGATTCCAAGAAGATGGCGGTGGGAAAAGGAGACGGTGGGAGCTTCGGCGGCAATGCTCATTAAAGGGCACTGTATAAACCTGCTTGGCGCGAGCGGCAAGCATTGAGCGGAGCTAAGGTAAGCTTGGGGCAACAAGGCGCGCGAGGGCTAAGTGTCACGCTGGCGAATCTTGCGCTATGCTCGAACGCTGTCCCGCCGGCTCAAGCGGGACGCGAACTCAAAGCCAGGGAGATTAAAGATGCGCAAGCTTGCGATTGCCCTAGGTGTGACGGCAGCGGTGTTGTTCGCGGGAGGCGTTGCGTGGAAGGCCGACGCGACGACCTGGAGATCAGGGACCCTCAATCTGCCCAGCGCTGCCAAGAACTATTCGCCCATCGAGACGACCGCCTGCCGTGGCTGGGGCCGTCACTGCCCGCCGGGATTCCACTGGTGGTGTGGCGTAGTCTGCCGGTGCGTGCCTTGCTAATGACCGGCTGCGCGGCAGCCGCCGTCACCTAGAAAAACCGTTCGAGGCCGCCTCGCCAGGCGGCCTCGTTCTGTGTCGGGCCAGGACCGACGGGGGGAGGGCCCACCTTCAGGCTTGCCAGGGCGCCCGGAATTTCAATAGGTTGCGGTTTACGCCTCGCAGCGAATCACCGAGACTCGCTCGACCGGCGCGGGTGGAAGCCGGCATGGGGTCGGTCAGGCGGAGGCTGCACCATGATGAGCTTACCCTTTCTTTTGTTTGCATGCGGACTTGGCGCGGCCTGGCTTAGGCAGCGCGGGGCGGCGATGGGCTTTTGGGTCGCAGGCCTCGTGGTGCTGCTCGTGCTGTTCCGCATCCATATGGGCGACGTGCTGAATATCGCGCTTTGAGTTAGGGGGCGACACGTGCCTGGCGACCTGTCGAGGCTCCTCAATGCCTTGGGGCTGATCGTTATCGACACGGTGCTCGCGCTCGCCTTTGTCGATCAGCTTTGGTTTCGCGATCTGCCTTGTCCCTTGTGCATCCTGCAACGGGCGGGCTTCACTGCGGCAGGCTTCGGACTCGCGCTCAATCTTGTCTTCGGGCCGCGGTCGAGCCATTACGGCGTGATCGTGCTCGGGGCTGCCGCAGGTGCTGCCGTCGCCGCGCGCCAGATTCTCGACCACATCGTTCCGGGCTCAGGCTCGTACGGGAACGATATTTTCGGGCTCCACCTCTACACCTTGGCGTTCATCGCTTTCAGCCTGATGATCGTCGGCAGCGGTCTCATGCTGCTGGACGACCGGCAATTCGCCCGCACCGAGCCGTGGTCGAGCCGCATGAACGTGCTGCCGCTTTCGGCCTTCGTCATGTTCTTCGTGCTTGCCGTCGGCAACGTGATATCGACCGTGCTCATCTGCGGCGGCGGCTTCTGCCCCGAGACGCCGGCGGGCTATCTGATCCTCAACGACAATCTCAGCCTAACAATGCTCAGCGAGGCGTTTTAGCCGGTCGAGCGCCCCCTGCAGAATATAGGCCGCCGCCATGCGGTCGATCACTTCGATCCTGCGCTTGCGCGAGGCGTCGGCCTCGATGAGGTGGCGCTCGACGGCGGCAGTCGAAAGCCGCTCGTCCCAGAACACCATGGGGACCTCGACATGGGCGGCGAGATTGCGGGCGAAGGCCCGGGTCGATTGGGCGCGCCGTCCTTCGGAGCCGTCGAGATGGAGGGGAAGTCCGATCACCAGCGCACCGACCCCGTTCGTTTCGACCGCGTCGCGAATCGTTTTGGCGTCGGCCGTGAATTTCGTCCGGCGCACCGTGTCGTAAGGGGTGGCGATCGAGCGGGTCACGTCGGACAGGGCCATGCCAACGGTCTTGGTGCCCACGTCGAGCCCGAGCAACCGTACCTCAGGCGCCAGCAGCTGGGGCAGGTCTTCGATGGCGATGAGAGGTGCTACAGTCACGAGAGGAGCATTAGAGGGTAAGACGCATGAAGATTACGTGGTTCGGCCATTCCTGTTTCCGCATCGATACCGGCGCGGTAAGCATCCTGATCGATCCCTTCCTGACCGGCAATGCCACCTTCGAGGAGGCGGGCATTCCCGTGCACAAGGCGGACAACGGCGTGACCCATGTGGCGCTGACCCACGGCCATGAGGATCACGTGGGCGATACTGTGAGCATCTGCAAGGAGACCGGCGCCCAGCTTCTCGCCGTGCACGAGCTTGCCACTCATATGGCGGCGCAAGGCGTGGAGAAGATCGACCCCGGCAACACCGGCGGGACGCTTTACCATGGCGACTTCGACCTCACCTTCGTGCCGGCCTGGCATTCGGCCTCGAACATCGTCGACGGCCGTCCGCTCTATCTCGGCGCCTGCTGCGGGCTCGTCATCGCCGCCAGCGAGGGCAAGACCGTCTATCACATGGGCGATACCGCGCTCTTCTCCGACATGGAGCTGATCAACGACATCTACCAGCCGGAGATCGGCTTCGTGCCGATCGGCGACCGCTACACCATGGGCGCCATGACGGCGGCGCTTGCCTGCAAGCGCTTCTTTCAGTTCGAATTGATCGTGCCCTGCCATTACGGGACCTTCCCGGTGCTCGACCAGACCGCCGACAAGTTCGTGGCCGAGATGGAGAGCGACACCGTTGTGGTGCCTGAGGTGGGGGTGCCCTTCGAGGTATAAGTCCCGCTCCGGAGCCGTCATGCCGGCGAAAGCCGGCATCCAGCGAGAAATAGCAGGCTATCCGCAGACGGAGCGTTGACAATTCTTGTGCTGGATTCCGGCTTTCGCCGGAATGACGGCGTAAAACAGGCCCAAGTTGCCGCTGGCGCAGCCTGGTGCTACTGCTCCCCTCTGTTCAGCAAAGCCGAAATCCATGTCCGTCGATCGCGCCACAGTTCGCCGCATTGCCCGTCTCGCCCGCATCGCCATCACCGAGGCGGAGGCGGAGCGGCTCGAGCAGGAGCTTTCGGGGATCCTCGATTGGGTCGCCCAGCTCGACGGGATCGACACGAGCGCGGTCGAGCCCATGACGCGCGTGGCCGCCATGACCATGCAGAAACGCAAGGACGAGGTCACCGACGGCTTTTGCGCCGACGACGTCCTCAAGAACGCGCCCAAGGTCGACGACCACTATTTCGTCGTGCCGAAGATCGTCGAATAGGAGGGGGCCGTGATGACAAGAACCGCTCTACTCACGCTTGGGGTTTGGCTGCTCGGAACGGGATTGGCCGCGGCGCAAGGGCTGCCGGAGGGGACCTTCGCCTCCTCCAAGGAGGGCTGTGCCAAGCTGCAAAGCAAGACCCCAGCCGAGCTCGGCGAAGGCCTCGATTTCACCGTGCTGAGCAAGACGGGGGTCGTCGGCTATTTGCAGCGATGCGACTTCGTCAGCGTGACCGCCCACAACGCGACGAGCTGGTTGGCGACCGCCTTCTGCGAGGAGTCGGGCTATAGCTATCCCGATCTGTTCGCCATCGCGCAGAAGGACAACGGCGAGCTCAACGTCACGCGGCTCACCTCGCAGCAGGAAACCTACGAAGGGGCAGCCGACGATTCATCGGCGAATGCCGACGATCTCGACCCCTCGGATGCCGACCGCGATGACAAGGCCGGGACCGACAAGGGCGCTGCCACGGGCGATCAGAGTGCCGACGACGACGAGCAGAATGCCTATGTCCGCTGTGACCACGTAAAGCAGTAGACCCTTGACCAAGCTCACCGACCTCTCCATCGCCGACGCACGTGAAGGCCTGCGTGCCAAATCCTTCTCGGCAAGCGAGCTTACGCAAGCTCATCTCGAGGCGATCGCGGCCGCTAATGCGGCGCTCAATGCCTTTATCTTGCCGACGCCCGAGCGGGCGCTCGCCATGGCGAAGGCAAGCGAAGCGCGCCTCAAGGCGGGCGAGGGGGGCGCACTCGAGGGCATTCCGCTCGGCATCAAGGACCTCTTCTGCACCAAGGACGTGCGCACCACGGCCTGCTCGCACATTCTTCATCGCTTCACGCCTACCTATGAGTCGACGGTGACGGCCAATCTCTGGGCGGCGGGCGCGGTGATGCTCGGCAAGCTCAACAATGACGAGTTCGCCATGGGCTCGTCCAATGAGACGAGCTTCTACGGCCCGGTGGTCAATCCCTGGCAGCGCAAAGGCTCAAACGCCAAGCTCGTACCCGGCGGCTCCTCCGGCGGCTCCTCCGCAGCGGTGGCGGCAAGGCTGTGCATGGGGGCGACGGCGACCGACACCGGCGGCTCGATCCGCCAGCCGGCCGCCGTGACCGGCACCGTCGGCATCAAGCCGACCTATGGGCGTTGCTCGCGCTGGGGCATCGTGGCGTTCGCCTCCTCGCTCGACCAGGCCGGCCCGATCGCTCGCTCCATTCGGGACGCCGCCATCCTCTTGAAGGTCATGGCGAGCCACGACCCCAAGGATACGACCAGCGTCGATCTCCCGGTGCCTGACTATGAGGCGGCCGTGGAGCGGGGCGTGAAGGGGCTCACCATCGGCATCCCCAAGGAGTATCGCGTGCCCGGCATGGCGCCTGAGATCGAGGCGCTGTGGCAGAAGGGCGTGGAGTGGCTCAAGGCTTCCGGCGCCAAGATCAAAGAGGTGAGCCTGCCGCACACCAAATACGCCCTCCCCTCTTATTATATTGTGGCCCCTGCCGAGGCCTCATCGAACCTCGCCCGCTATGACGGCGTGCGCTATGGCTTGCGCCAGCCCGGCTCAGACGTGATCTCGATGTATGAGAACACGCGGGAAGCGGGCTTCGGCGCCGAGGTGAAGCGCCGTATCCTGATCGGGACCTATGTGCTGTCGGCGGGCTATTACGACGCCTATTATCTGAAGGCGCAGAAGGTGCGCAGCTTGATCAAGCGCGACTTCGATACCGCGTTCGAGGAGGTGGATGCGATCCTGACGCCGACCACGCCGGGACCCGCCTTTGCCGTCGGCGAGAAGTCGGGCGATCCGGTCGAGATGTATCTGAACGACATTTTCACCGTGACGGTGAACATGGCAGGTCTGCCGGGGCTTTCGGTTCCCGCCGGACTGTCGTTGGAGGGCACGCCGCTCGGGCTCCAGCTCATCGGCAGGCCGTTCGATGAGGAAACGCTGTTCCGCGTGAGTCGCGTGATCGAGGAGGCGGCGGGACCCCTGGCCAAGCCGCAAGACTGGTGGAGCAAAGCCGCATGAACGATGTCGCGACGAAACGTGTCTTGGTGTCCTCGGGCAGCCCCTATGAGCCGATCATCGGCTTCTCCCGCGCGGTGCGCGTGGGCAACATCGTGGCGGTGGGCGGCACCACCGCCGGCTCGGGCGGCAAGCCGGTCGCCATCGGCGATCCCGCTGCGCAGACCCGTGCCATCCTCGAGATCATCGCCAAGTCGCTGGCGGACGCCGGCGCCAGCCTCAAAGACGTGATCCGCACCCGGCCTATCTCGTCGACATCGCCCATTGGGAGGCGGTCGGCCGCGTCCATGGCGAATTCTTCGGCGATATCCGCCCCGCGAGCAGCATGCTGGAAGTCTCGGGCTTCATCAGTCCGGACTGGCTCGTCGAGATCGAGGCCGACGCCGTCGTGTCCGGTTCTTCCGGCTAAAGGACGATAACGCCATGGCGCCACGCCAAGCCAAAGACTGTGCCAGCATGGAGGAGGTAAGGGCCGAGATCGACCGCATCGACTCAGGCCTGGTCGACCTCATCGGCGAGCGCTTCGCTTATGTCGACCGCGCCTGGCAGCTCAAGCAATCGCCGGCAGAGGCGCGGGTCCCCTGGCGCATCCAGCAGGTGATCGACAAGGTACGCACGCGGGCTGCGGAGAAACAGTTGCCGCCTGAGCTTGCCGAGGCGTTGTGGCGGCAGATGATCGGCTGGTTCGTCCAATATGAGGAGGAAAAGCTCCGCCAGCAGCTGGAAGGCAAGGAGTAGCGGCCGCAATGGACGCTAAGACGGACAAGAACAATCTCATCGAAGGCGAGACCGGCCCCTGGGAGGTGGTGATCGGCGTGGAGGTGCATGCGCAAGTCACCTCTAACGCCAAGCTGTTCTCCGGCGCCTCGACCGAGTTCGGCGGCGAGCCCAACTCCCATGTGAGCCTGGTCGATGCCGCCATGCCCGGGATGCTGCCCGTCATCAACGAGCGGTGCATCGCCCAAGCCATCCGCACCGGGCTCGGGCTCAAGGCCAAGATCAATCTCACTTCCGTGTTCGACCGCAAGAACTACTTCTATCCCGACCTGCCCCAGGGCTATCAGATCAGCCAGTATAAGAGCCCCATCGTGGGCGAAGGCGAGGTGATCGTCGATCTCCTGAGCGGCGAGCGGGTCATCGTCGGCATCGAGCGGCTGCATCTCGAGCAGGACGCGGGCAAAAGCCTGCACGACCAGCACCCACAATATTCCTTTGTCGATCTCAACCGCTCAGGGGTGGCGCTGATGGAGATCGTGTCGAAGCCCGACCTGCGCTCGGCCGAGCAGGCCCGCGCCTTCGTCACCAAGCTCAGGACCATCATGCGTTATCTCGGCACCTGCGACGGCAATATGGAAGAGGGGTCGCTACGCGCCGACGTCAACGTGTCGGTCAAGCGCCCGGGTGCGGCACTCGGCACCCGTTGTGAGATCAAGAACGTCAATTCCATCCGCTT
>DFXC01000142.1:0-970 GCA_002383105.1 Hyphomicrobiaceae bacterium UBA4118 | reverse complement strand
GGGGGGCGTCATCCATCAGGAGACGCGGCTGTTCGATGCCAAGTCCGGAGAGACGCGCGCCATGCGGTCGAAGGAAGAGGCGCATGACTACCGCTATTTCCCCGACCCCGATCTTCTGCCGCTCGAGCTTGCCCAAGACTATGTGGACGAACTCGCCAAGGACCTGCCGGAGCTTCCCGACGCCAAGCGCGCGCGCTTCATCGCCGATTACGGGCTCACCCCCTATGACGCCGACGTGCTGATCGCCGAGCGGGAGTCTGCCGATTATTTCGAGGCGGTGACAAAGGGGCGCGACGCCAAGCAGTCGGCGAACTGGGTGATCAACGAGCTGTTCGGGCGCCTCAACAAAGAAGGCCGGAGCATCGTCGATAGCCCTGTCTCTGCCGACCAGCTCGGCGGCATCCTCGATCTGATCAAGGCCGGCACCATCTCGGGCAAGATTGCCAAGGACGTGTTCGACATCGTGTGGACTGAGGGGGGCGATCCTAAGTCAATCGTGGCAGCACGCGGGCTGACCCAGGTCACCGATATGGGCGCCATCGAGACGGCGGTCGATGCGATCATTGCCGCCAATCCTGACAAGGTGGAGCAGGTCAAAGGCAAGCCCTCGATGTTGGGCTGGTTCGTCGGCCAGGTGATGAAGGCGACCGGCGGCAAAGCGAGCCCGCAAGCCGTAAATGACCTGCTCAAGACAAAGCTCGGGATCGGATGACCCACGCGATCCGTGTCCATGACTATGGCGGGCCAGAGGTTCTCAAATGGGAGACGGTCGAGGTCGGCGACCCGGGCCCTGGCGAGGTCAAGATCAGGCAGACCGCGATCGGCCTGAATTATGTCGACGTTTACAGTCGCACCGGGCTCTACCCGCAGCCCGGGTTCCCCTTCGTGCCGGGCATGGAAGGGGCGGGCGGGGTCACCGCGGTCGGCGAGGGCGGGGGCGGGGGGGCGGCCCCCCCCCGCCCCGCGGGGG
>DFXC01000172.1:4157-4754 GCA_002383105.1 Hyphomicrobiaceae bacterium UBA4118 | reverse complement strand
GCTCGCCGTGGTCTGGATCATGGCGGCCATCGGTATCGCCATCAAGCTGTTCGCCCCCCGCTTCCTCGAGGGACTGTTGACCGCGCTCTATCTGGTGCAGGGTTGGGCGGTGATCGCCGCCTGGGAGCCGTTGATGTCGGCGATGCCGGGTCGCGTGCTGACGCTGCTCGTAGTCGGCGGCGTTCTCTACACCATCGGCGTGGTGTTCCATCTTTGGGAGCGGCTGCCGTATCAGAACGCCATTTGGCACGGCTTCGTGCTGTCGGCGGCGAGCTGCCACTATGCGGCGGTGATCGCGGTCGCGAACGTCTGAGCCGGCGGCCGGACTGCCGCCAAAAGCCCGAGCTTTTCCTAACCAACCGCCTATAGAATGCGCCTATGGCCATGACCATTGCAGAGACGCTCGCCGGCTCCGCGGCGGAGGGTAAGAAGGCCCTCTTCGCCGCTCTCGCCGCGCGCTTCGGTGACCGCTTCTCGCTGAGCCGGTCGCTTCGGGAGCAGCATGCCAACACGCTCACCTGGCTCAAGATCGAGGCTCCCGACGCCGTGCTGTTCGCCGAGACCGAGGCCGAAGTCTCCGAGGTCGTGAGACTCTGC
>DFXC01000172.1:0-3970 GCA_002383105.1 Hyphomicrobiaceae bacterium UBA4118 | reverse complement strand
AGCCTTGGCGGCATGGCGGCGACGCGCGCCTCCGGCACCAACGCCGTGCGCTATGGCACCATGCGCGATGCCGTGCTCGGCCTCACCGCGGTCCTTGCCGACGGCAGCGTGATCACCACCGGCGGCAGGGCGCGGAAGTCTTCCGCCGGCTACGATCTCACCCGTCTCCTGATCGGCTCTGAAGGCACCCTCGGCGTCATCACCGGGCTGACGCTGAAGCTCTACGGCATCCCCGAGACGATCCTCTCCGCAGTCTGCCCCTTCGCGTCCATCCAGGGCGCCTGCAACGCCACCATCGCCGCCCTGCAGATGGGGCTTCCGCTTGCCCGCATCGAGCTTGCCGACGAGGTGCAGATCCGCGCCTGCAATGCCTATTCACATCTTGCCTTGCCCGAGATGCCGACGCTGTTCCTCGAGTTTCACGGCACCGCGGCCTCCGCCCGCGAGCAGGTCGAGGCGTTTGCCGAGATCGCGCGCGCCGAGGGGGGAGGAGAGTTCGACTGGGCCGAGCGGCAGGAGGACCGGACGCGGCTGTGGCAGGCCCGCCACGACGCCTATTGGGCTGCCCGCGCCTTGAAGCCCGGCGCGGAGGTCCTGTCGACCGACGTCTGCGTGCCCATCTCCTCCCTTGCCGCCTGCGTCGGCGAGACGCGGCAGGACATCGACAGATTAGGCCTGCTCGCCCCGATCGTAGGTCACGTGGGCGACGGCAACTTCCATGTGCTGCCGCTGATCGATCCCTCCGATCCCGAGGAGCGGGGCAAGGTACAGGACTTCCTCGACCGGCTCATCGACCGGGCGCTCGGCTTTGGCGGGACCTGCACCGGCGAGCATGGCGTAGGCCAGGGCAAGATCCGTTATCTCGCGCAAGAGCACGGGCCAGGAATCGAGGTGATGGCTGCCATAAAAAAGGCGCTCGATCCATTGAATATCCTCAATCCTGGCAAGATTTTTGCGTTAGCATGATGAAGCGTCGCGGGGGGCCGGGGACCGGTCGGCGCCGTTGGCGCTTGCCGCGTCAGAACGCGCTCGCTTCCGAGCCTTGGGCATAGATTTAAGTGAACTCGCTTCTGCTCACGTTGACGGCATTGCTGATCTTGGTGCTGAGCGCGCTGTTTGCGGCGCCGCTCGTCATCGACTGGAACGACTATCGGCCGGTCTTCGAGACGCAAGCCGCCAAGCTGCTCGGCCGCCAGGTCAAGGTCGGCGGCCAGGTGCATCTCGTCCTGCTGCCCGCGCCCGAGCTCAGATTCGACGACATCAAGGTGGCCGACCAGGACGGAAGCTTCGACAAGCCGTTTCTCGAAGCCCGCTCGCTCGAGGCCTGGCTCAATATCGGCGCGCTGTTGAGCGGAGGCATTGAAGCGCGCAGGATCACCATTCTCGATCCCGTCCTGCGTCTCAACCTCAAGGCTGATGGCTCGGGCAACTGGAGCGACGTGGGGCGCCGTGGCGTCGGCCTGCCATTCGCCCCCAAGGACGTCATGCTCGACTCGGTCAGCGTCGGCGGCGGCAAGATCGAGATCACCAAGGAAGGAGCGCCTCGGTTCACGCTGGAGGACATCGCGGGCGAGGCGAGCGCCGCCTCCTTGTCGGGACCCTACAAGGTCTCTGCCACCTACAGCCTCGAAGGGCGTCCCCAGGAGCTGCGCTTCTCCACGAGCGAGCCTGACGCGGCCGGACTGTTGCGCATCAAGTCGGCGCTCCGCGACATCGAGCGCAACACCACCTACGTGCTCGACGGCGGGGTGACGGGGCTCGGCGGCAAGCCCGTCTATGACGGCACCATCCTGGTGCGCGTGGCTAACGCTTCCACCGACGAGCCTGCCGACGACGACACGGACGTCGCGAGCGGGGAGCCGCCTGCGGGCGAGCAGCCGGCCGCCAGCGAGGAGCCGTCTCCCGACCTCCCCGCAGCGAAGGACAAGACGTCGCTGTTCGAGTTGAAGGGTGCGCTGACCGCCACCACCGATCACGCCGAGCTTCCCGATTTCGAGCTCACCATCCCCGCCAAGGGGCACCCGCAGATGCTCAAGGGCAAGCTCGTCCTCGACTTCGCTGAGCGTCTTAAGGCCACGTGCGAGCTCTCGGCGATCTTCGTCGATCTAAACGCGCTGTTCGCCACCCCTGGCGCCGAGCAGCAATCCTCGCCTGCCGCCGTCTTGTACCTGCTCGCCGATGAGGCTCTCGGCCAAACCGCCGAGCTTGGAGGAAGCACGCTCACGGTCGCCATCGAGCAGGCCGGCCTTGGCGGTGATCTCATCGGCACGCTCGACCTCGCGCTCGCCGCGAAAGAGGGCGCCCTGACGATCGAGCGCCTCAAGGCCGTGCTCCCCGGCGGCAATCGTATCGAGGCGTCCGGACTCTTGAGCCGCGGCGAGTTCGGCCCGGTCTTCGCTGGCCCCATCAAGCTCGAAGGCTCTGGCCTCAGGGCGCTGACCCGCTGGGCCGCGGGAGACCGCGCCATGTCGGGGCAAGCCGCGACGAGTGACTTCGTGCTGGCGGCGAAAGCCACGGTGGGCGATGGCGAGCTCAAGCTTGCCGACGCAACGGGGGAACTCAGCGCCACCAAATTCCGCGGCGACTTGCGCTACAAAGGCGGTGAGAGGAGCCTGATCGAGTTCACTCTCGACAGCGACCGCCTCGATCTCAGAGAGGTGATCGGCGACGGGCCGATCTGGCGCTCCTGGTTGCCTGCGGCTCCCGCGAAGGACGGCGCGCCCCCGGTGGCGTCCGCCGCGAAGGAGGGCGCACCCGCGGCTCCTGCCGACGACCAGAACATCCTCGTGCAGCTCCGCGACGACGACGTGCGCGCCACCTTGCGCGTCGGCGAGCTTCTGCTGCCCGACATTCCCGCCGGCAAGCTCGACGCGCGCTTTGCCCTCATTGGTGACACTCTCGACGTGCAGCAGCTCGGCTTTGCCGCCGGAGACGCCATCGCGCTCGATGGCAAAGGCCGCATCGAGCGCTTGAGCCAAGCGCCGTCCGGCCGGGTGGATTTCGCGCTGCGTGCCGCCACGACCGACAGCCTTCGCATCACGTCCGAGCTGTTCGGCCTGCCTGAGAGCGTGAGCCAGTCGAAGCATCTTTCGGCGTTGGCCCCCTTGGATGTCCATGTTGGCCTCGTCGCTGCCCGGGAGGGCGCTGCCACCAACGCCTCGATTGAGCTTGGCGGCAAGGCGGGCGGTTCAGACATCGCGCTTGTGGCCCACGCCATTGGCGAGCCGGCCAAGCTCGGCGAAGCGAAGATCGACATCGACGGCAGCGTCACCGGCGACCGGCCTCAGGCGCTTCTCGTGCTCTTGTTCCCGAACCTTCCGACTGAGCGTTTTGCAGCTGCCGGGGGGAGCCACGGTAAGCTCACGGTCAAGCTGGCGGGCGTCCCTGACACCAAGTTGACCGGAAAGGCGGCGCTCGAGACGGCCGCCATGAAGCTCGGCTTCGACGGGCAAGGATCGGTGCAAGAGGCAGGCGTCGCGTTCACCGGCAAGGGCTCGCTCACCAGCCAAGATGCGAGCCTCGCCCTCATGTTGATAGGGCTCGAGGCGCCGCCCTCAGCCGCAGGCGTTCCCCTTGCCGTTCACGCCGATATCGTCAAGCAATTGGCAAGCATCGATCTCAACGCCGTCAGCGGAACGGTCGCCGGCCAGGCCGTCGACGGCAGCGCGC
The DNA here is from genome assembly GCA_002383105.1 of Hyphomicrobiaceae bacterium UBA4118. Classification (GTDB taxonomy): domain Bacteria; phylum Pseudomonadota; class Alphaproteobacteria; order Rhizobiales; family Methyloligellaceae; genus Methyloceanibacter. The sequence goes on along the minus strand of DFXC01000172.1, from coordinate 301 downwards.
ATTTCGATACCGGTGGCAACATCGTGCATTTCAAGCTGGTCGCGAACGCCGACAGCGTGTCGCTGCCGTCTCTGCTTGGGATGCTGGTGGCATGGCAACGCTCCCCCTCGACGGAAGAGATGCTGGGCACCATTGGCGCCGGCGCGTCCGAGGTCTGGCCGTCGCGCGGCCTCTCGCTCGGCGTCATCGAGAACACCGATGGCGACATCACGCTCAACGCCAAGCAGCTCGCGCTCGGCGTGCCGTTCCAGGTGTCGGGCGCCTCGCTGCTCGCACGCGTCGATAAGGCGGGCCTCACGCT
>DFXC01000056.1:731-2708 GCA_002383105.1 Hyphomicrobiaceae bacterium UBA4118 | reverse complement strand
CGCCATATCGAGATCCAGGTGCTCGGCGACAAGCACGGCAACGTCATTCATCTCGGCGAGAGGGAATGCTCGATCCAGCGGCGCAACCAGAAGGTCGTCGAGGAAGCGCCGAGCCCGTTCATCGATGCCAAGACGCGCGAGGCGATGGGGGCCGAGGCCGTCGCTCTGGCCAAGGCCGTCGGCTACGATTCGGCCGGGACCGTCGAGTTCATCGTCGACAAGGACCGCAACTTCTATTTCCTGGAGATGAATACGCGGCTCCAGGTGGAGCATCCGGTGACCGAGCTCGTCACCGGGCTCGATCTCGTCGAGGAGATGCTCAAGGTCGCCGCCGGCGAGAAGCTCATCCTCAAGCAGAAGGACGTGAAGCTGAAGGGCTCGGCCGTCGAGGTGCGCATCTACGCCGAGGACCCGTCGCGGAACTTCCTGCCTTCGACCGGGCGCCTGGTGCGCTACCGGCCACCGCGGCTCGGGACCTCAGGCGGCGTCACCACGCGGCTCGACTCCGGCGTCGAGGAGGGCGGCGAGATCTCTGTTTATTACGACCCGATGATCGCCAAGCTTGTCACCCATGCGCCGAAGCGGCTAGCCGCCATCGAGCACATGGGGACCGCTCTCGACGCCTTCGCCATCGACGGCTTCCGCCACAATATCCCGTTCCTCGCCGTGCTGATGCGGAACGAGAGGTGGAAGGAAGGCCGGCTCTCCACCAAATTCATTGCCGAGGAGTTTCCGCAAGGCTTCAAGCCGCCTCAGCCCGAAGGTGCGGTGCGCGACGTGCTCGTCGGCGTGGCCGCAAGCATCGATCACCTGAGCAACGAACGGCGCCGGGAGATCACCCAGCAGATGCATGGCGAGCCCGTGCGCTTTGCCGAGACGCGTATCGTGGAGCTTGGCGAGGAGCGCGTGCGGGTCACCGTCGAGGGTGGGGTTGACGGTCCCATGACCGTGACCATCGGCGGGGAGGGAACCGGCGAGGCGAAGCGGCGGATCAACCTCGCCTCCTGTTGGTGGTTTGGCTCACCCATCTGGGAGGGCACCATCGACGGTGCGCCGGTGGCGGTGCAGGTGCGTCCGATCCTGAACGGCGTCATGCTCACCTATCAGGGCGTCGAGATCGCGGCGCGGGTCTTTACCGAGCGTGAGACCGAGCTGTCGACGCTGATGCCGGTCAAGGAGCTGCCCGACACCTCGAAGTTCCTGCTCTGCCCGATGCCCGGACTCGTGGTCTCGCTCAATGTGAGCGTGGGCCAGGAGGTCGCGGCGGGGGACCCGCTTTGCGTCGTCGAGGCAATGAAGATGGAGAACGTGTTGAAGGCCGAGCGCGATGCCAAGGTCGCCAAGGTTTTGGCCAAGCCCGGGGACAGCCTCAACGTCGATGCCGTGATTCTCGAATTCGCTTAAGCACGCGCGGGCCGAATATGCCTGGCAAAGAACAGCAACCAACGCGCACCGTTACAGTGAGGATCGAGGGCCGGGTGCAGGGCGTCTACTACCGCGCTTGGACCTATGACACGGCGCGCTCGCTCGGCCTTAACGGGTGGGTACGGAACGCGAGCGACGGCAGCGTCGAGGCGGTGTTCTCCGGACCGCCCGAGGTGGTAGACGAGATGCTAAGGCTGTGCGCCGACGGTCCACCAGACGCGAAGGTGACATCTGTGACCGTCACTGACGAGGGCGGCGCGCCGCCTCCGGGCTTCAAGGTGCTGGGGACGAATTGGCGCTGATCGCCTCTGCCATAAATGTCTGCTCGAAGGCGGCGCGAAGAGCCTGATCGACGCGGGTCGACTCGGTCTCTGCCCCGAGCGCGGCGAGGCTCGTCACTGGCGTCGAGAGCCCGCACGGCACGATGCCCAAGAAGTGCTCGAGGTCGGGATCGACGTTGAGGCTCACGCCATGCAGGCTCACCCAGCGGCGTACGCGCACGCCGATGCTCGCGATCTTCGCCCCATGAACGAACACGCCGATCTGGCCGTC
>DFXC01000056.1:0-626 GCA_002383105.1 Hyphomicrobiaceae bacterium UBA4118 | reverse complement strand
GCCACGCGCTGGCCCGGCCCATGATAGGTGAAGCGCCCGCCGCGGCCTGTCCTGAACACCGGAAGCCGGGACGGCGCAAGCAGCTCATCCTCCGAGGCACTCGTTCCGGCGGTGTAGATGGCGGGGTGCTCAAGCAGCCAAACGCATTCGGAGGCCTCTCCGGCGGCAATGGCGGAGGCTCGCGCGTCCATGGACGCGACCGCCTCGGGGTAGGCGACGGGCGTCGCGCTTGTGAGCCATTCCACCCCACCCGTTGCCGGGGCAGGCGAAGGCGCGATGCGCAGGTCGTGCTCTCCCATGCCGATCCTCTTTCCCGCCGCTGCTGGCCGCAGGCGGCAGTGCAAGCCGGGCCTCAAGGCTAACCTTGCACCCTAAAGGCAGGTTTGCTAAGGCAGCAGGCCCCGCGCGCTTGTCGAGGGGCTAGCCTATAGCCATATCCGGGGCAGAAAGCTTCGGGATTCCTTTTTTGACGCATGACCTTATCCGAAAAGTCTGCAACTTTTCGGGGTCATGGTTTAGCGGTCGTGGCGGAAACGGTAGACGCGCAGCGTTGAGGGCGCTGTGGGCTTAGCCCGTGGAGGTTCAATTCCTCTCGACCGCACCAACTTCTCTTCCAGTGCGCCTTA
>DFXC01000187.1 GCA_002383105.1 Hyphomicrobiaceae bacterium UBA4118 | reverse complement strand
ATGCGGTCGAACATCAGCATCGGCGGGAGCGGCAGTTGCGCGTTGCCGGGGCCGAACAATTCGCCCCGCGCGCAGGCAAGTAGGTCCTCGTACTGAAATTGGTCCCGCCGTTGTGGCATCGGTCTTAACACTCTCTGCCCAGTCTTCGCCAAACCCGAAACACGGGTGGTTTCCTAACACAGACGGTGGCCCTCCAAAAGCCCGCCTCATAAGGGGCGCGAGCCCTCGACATGCCTCGATTCGATGGCAATTTGTTGCCGCTCTGTCCGCCTCAGACCCTGGCGGACGGCGTGCCCTCCGGCATGGCGCCGCGGAGGCGCCGAGCTGACCTAGGTCAGGCTGATCAGACGCGGCGCGACGTTGCGGCGGAGACCGCTTTCACCTATATTTCGAAGAGTTTATCCCGCATGGTCAACCAAGATGCATAGGTCGCACCTGGGCGCGCAAAAATTACCATCCGAAACGGCGTTGGGAGACGTCGCCAAGCGGTTGCGCGGGGCGGGCCTCAGGCCCACTCGGCAACGCGTGGCACTCGCCCAGCTCCTGTTCGCTAGCGGCGAACGCCACGTCACGGCGGAGATGCTGCACGAGGAGGCGCAAGCCCGCAAGGTGCCGGTGTCGCTCGCCACGGTGTACAACACGCTGCACCAATTCACCGGAGCGGGTCTCTTGCGCGAGGTGGCGGTCGAAGGCGCCAAGACCTATTTCGACACCAACACCTCCAACCACTATCATTTCTTCTGCGAAGTTTCCGGGCTGCTCATGGATATCGCGACCGGCGCGATCCGCATCGAGGGGCTGCCGGAGGCGCCGGACGGCATGACCATCTCCCGCGTCGATGTCCTGGTGCGCGTCGTCGACAAGCGCAGCCGCTGATCCATTCATAGTCTTGTCATCGTCCGGCTTGACCGGGCGATCCAGTAACCACCGCGCTCGCGTCAATCAGAGGCACGGGCTACTGGATTCCGGCTTTTGCCGGAATGACGCCGCAGATAGGCGGCGCGTGGGCTCTAAGCGATCACCTGATCTCCTCGCCTTTATAGACGCCCCAGAGCTGATCCTGCTGCACGTAGCCCGAATAGTCGTCGACCGACAGCTCGCACCAAGTCCCGTCGCAGGTCGTCACATTGCCGAGGACGCCCGACTGAAGGTCTGCCACCGCGCGGGAGCTCGTCGATTTGCTGTCGTAAAGCGGCACGCTTGCCTGGTCCTTCGACCACGGGGTGATCAGCACCGTGCGCCTGGCGCTGAGCAGGCTGTGAAACACCCAGCCGTCGGCCCCTTCGCTGTCGCGCACGCGGCGCCAGTTGTCGGACTCGGCAATCACCTCGACGGGGAGGCCGGCGCGCGAAAACACCCAGACGATCGACTGATCGGTGCTCGGCCCCTTGCGCACATTGACCTTATCCGACTTGAGGCTAACGAAGCGCGGTACGGGAAGCGAGGCCTTGCCCTCGACCGCAGCCTGCTTGACGTTATCCTCGGCGGCGCTGCCCTCGACGCCGGCCATGAGGATTAGCCCCAAGGCCATCCCGATCGCGATGAAAATCCGATGCCACACCGTCTCACCCCCGCTTGGCGCCGATGATGCAGGCCTTGCCGGAAGCCGCCAGCCCCCCGAATCGGCCGCCTTCTGAATGGACCAGAAAAGTGAAAGGATCGTGGCCCTAAGCCAAGATGACGCTTTATCTCGCAAAGCCGGTTCTGTTAGAGAAAGCGGCGCGCTTTGCTTCAAGCGCCTCAATTTGAAGCGGGAGCGGCCCTCCCGCCCCCATCCTAACTGGACCGGTAATGGCTGAACGACCGATCGTTATCGTCACCCGCAAGCTCCCCGACGTCGTGGAGACTAGGCTGCGCGAGCTTTTCGACGCCCGGCTCAATCTCGACGACAAGCCGTTCTCCCGCGAGGAGCTAATCGAGGCGGTGAAAACCGCCAATGTGCTGGTGCCGACCGTCACCGACCGCATCGACCGGGGGGTGCTGAGCCAGGCCGGGTCTGACCTCAAGCTTATCGCCCAGTTCGGCACGGGCGTCGACAATATCGACCTCGAGACGGCCCGAAACCGGAGCATCATCGTCACCAACACGCCAGGCGTGCTGACCGAGGACACCGCCGACATGACCATGGCGCTGATCCTTGCCGTGCCGCGGCGGCTCACCGAAGGCGCCACCATGTTGCGCGCCGGAAACGGCGAGTGGCAGGGCTGGTCCCCCACCTGGATGCTCGGCCACCGCATCTACGGCAAGCGGCTCGGCATCGTCGGCATGGGCCGCATCGGCCAAGCCGTGGCCAAGCGGGCGCGGGCCTTCGGCCTGCAGATCCACTATCACAACCGCCGCCGCGTGGCGCCCGAGATCGAGAAGGCCCTCGAGGCGACCTATTGGGACAGCCTCGATCAGATGCTCGCGCGGATGGACATCATCTCCATCAACTGCCCGCATACGCCGGCGACCTACCACCTGCTCTCGGCCCGCAGGCTCGCGCTCATGAAGTCCTCCGCCTATATCGTCAACACCGCGCGGGGCGAGGTGATCGACGAGAACGCGCTGGCCCGCATGATCGAGAACAACGAGCTCGGCGGCGCCGGCCTTGACGTGTTCGAGCACGAGCCGGCGGTGAACCCCAAGCTGCTCAAGAGCGACAAGGTGGTGGTCCTGCCGCATATGGGCTCGGCGACGCTCGAAGGCCGCGTCGATATGGGGGAGAAGGTCATCATCAACATCAAGACCTTCCTCGACGGACACGCGCCGCCCGATCGCGTCCATCCCGCGATGTTCTAGGTCCTGGCTCCGCCGCCCAGCCTTTCGCCATTTCCGGAGTCCCAGCCCGCCCCGCGCCATCAGGGTGGTGGCGGGTACTATGGCGGCGGCGGTTACTGACGGGGTGCGGACGCAGCCTGAGGCGTATGCACGTGCTCGGGCCGGAAGCCCATGCCGAGCACACGCGCCGGGATACGGCGCAGAGGCGGAAACCATTGCAGGAGCTTCACCACCAGCGGCGGCCTTGGCGTGGTCTTGCGGGCAAGCACGTTGCTGATGACGCGATCCTGGATGAAGAGCTGGAGCCTTTGCGTGGCGCGCGTCGGCCATTCGCGCCGCTCCTGCACCTTTTTCAAGATTTCGAGCGGGACAGGGCCTGTGCGCAGCTTCTCCCAGAGGATGTTGGCCGCGGCGACCGCGTCCTGAATGGCGAGGTTGATGCCGACGCCGCCGATCGGCGACATGGCGTGCGCTGCATCGCCGACGCACAGAAGGCCCGGCCGCGCCCAGCGCTTGAGGCGATCGACGCTGACCGTGAGGAGTTTCACGTCGTCCCATGAGGCGATCTCGCGCACCCGGTCGGCGAGCGCCCGGTTCAGAGCGACGATGGCCGCGCGGAACGCCTCCAATCCCGCCGCACGCATCTTGTCGTAGCCGCCTTTGGGGATGACATAGGCGCATTGCCAGTAGTCGCCGCGATCGAGCATGACGAAGACGACGCCCGCCTGAATGCGTCCAAGCGTCTGCTGGCTGTCCTCCGGGCGTTTGGACAGGCGCAACCACAACACGTCCATGGGCGCGCCGAAATCCTCTACCTCGAGCCCAGCGCGCTCGCGGATGTCGGAGTGGCGGCCGTCAGCGCCAACGACGAGATCGGCGCGGATCTCGAGCGGGCCGTCCGGCGTCTCGGCCCGTACGCCCACCACGCGCTCATCCTCGACGATGAGATCGGTGGCTCGGGCCTGCATCCTCAGGTGAAAGCCCCTGTAGCGGCGCGCGTGCTCGGCCAGAAAATTGAGGAAGTCCCATTGCGGTATCAAGCCGATGAAGTTGCAGTGGGTCGGCAGATAGCGGAAATCTCCGATGATCACCCTCTCGTCTCCGATCTGGCCTTTGAGCTCGCGCACCTCCTGATGCGGACGCTTGAGGAACTCGCCCAGCAGCCCAAGCTCGTACATGATCTGAAGCGTCGAGGGATGGATGGTGTCGCCGCGGAAGTCGCGCAGGAAGTCGGCGTGCTTCTCCAGCACGACGACATCAATCCCCGCGCGTGCCAGCAGGAAGCCCAGCATCATGCCGGCCGGCCCGCCTCCGGCGATCGCGCAGCGTGTGGTGATGGTTTCAGTCACAAGTTTGCCTCGGCGGCAACTTTGCGGTGGTGGGATAGGTCGTGGAAGCGAGGCTCCTTGCCGTTGAGCGGGCTCTCGGGGTCCCAGGCATAGGCGACCGTGGTGAAGCGCGCGGCAAGCGCGTCGTAAAGCAGCAACCTGCCGACAAGGCTCTCGCCGAGCCCTAGCAGCTCCTTGACCACCTCGACCGCCTGCAAGCTCCCCAGCACGCCAGCGACGGCGCCGAGAATGCCGGCTTCGGAGCAAGGCGGGACGGTCCCTTCCGGCGGCGGCTCGGGAAAGAGGCAGCGATAGGAAGGGCGCGGGTTGCCGTCGGTGTCGCGCTCGAAGGCACGGAAGGTGGTGAGGTGGCCATCGAAGGACCCGACCGCGGCAAAGACGAGCGGCACCTTGGCGAAATAGCAGGCGTCGTTGAGGAGATAGCGCGTGGCGAAATTGTCCGAGCCGTCGGCGACGATGTCGTAGCCGCGGACGATGTCGATGGCGTTCTCAGGGACGAGCCGGGTCGTATAGAGGCGCGTCTCCACATGCGGGTTGAGGCGCTCGACGGCGCTCGCCGCAATTCTCGTCTTGAACTTCCCCACGCTTCCCGTGTCGTGGACGACCTGGCGTTGCAAATTGTCGAGGCTCACGCGGTCGTCGTCGATGATGCCGATGGTGCCGATGCCGACGGCGGCAAGATAGAGGATGAGCGGGGAGCCAAGGCCGCCCGCGCCCACGACCAGTACGCGCGCCGCTTTCAGCTTCTGCTGGCCCCCGCCGCCGATCTCCTTCAGCACCAGCTGGCGCTTGTAGCGCAGGATCTCCTCAGGGGTGAGCATGATGGGTTGAACTTATGTCATCGCGGCGCGTGCTGCCAGTGAGGCGCGTTTGTCTGTTGAAGTGTCGCCACTTGCTCTCCCCTCCCCCCTTGAGGGGGAGGGACAGGGAGGGGGGTTCAAGAGTTAGGCAGACTCACCCTTTGCGACTCCGCTGTGACCCCCCTCCGTTCGCGCCAAAGCGCGGACGTGCTCCCCCTCAAGGGGGGAGCGGGGAACATGTGGCAACACTACAGAAGCACCCCCCCACGCGAGCGCGCCTCCCCCAAGGGGGAGGTATGGACCGGAGTGCAGCGTCTTTACGAACCGGTGGAGCCGAAGCCCCCCTGCCCGCGGTCCGTCTCGCCAAGCGCCTCGACAGAAACGACCTCGACATGGGCGACAGGCGCCACGACAAGCTGGGCGATGCGATCGCCGCGACGGACGGTAAAGGCCTCGGCTCCGAGATTGGCGAGGAGCACCATGACCTCGCCGCGATAATCTGCGTCGATGGTGCCGGGACTGTTTAGGAGCGTCACCCCGTGCTTCAGCGCTAACCCTGAGCGCGGGCGCAACTGCGCCTCGAAGCCCGAAGGCAACTCGAGTGCGAAGCCCGTGGGCACAAGCGCACGCGATCCCGGCATAAGCTCGACCGGCCCTGCTTCCGGAACGGCGGCGACAATGTCGAGGCCCGCCGCGTGCTTGGACTGATACCAGGGAAGCGGCAGCCCCTCGCCATGGGGCAGGCGCAAAATCCGGATCGCGACGCTTGCCTTCGGCGCCCGCGCCTCGCTCATTCAGCGGCCGAGCGTAATGTGGAAAGAGTCTCTGCGGCGCGTGCGAGTAGCCGCGCGGCCATCTCGTCCTTGCTCATGGGAGGCCAATCCTCGACGTCTGTTCCGGTGATGAGATGGATCTGCGTATTGTCGCCGCCCATGGCGCCGGTCCCGGGCCAGACGTCGTTGGCGACGATCCAATCGGCTCCCTTGGTGCGGCGCTTGGCGGCGGCATTCTCGATGAGGTTCTCGGTCTCGGCGGCAAAGCCGATGACGAGGCGCGGCCGCTTGGCGCCG
>DFXC01000183.1:1549-3318 GCA_002383105.1 Hyphomicrobiaceae bacterium UBA4118 | reverse complement strand
CCACGAGGGGAGAGGGGATATTTGTGGCAACCCATGGCGCGTCGCGGCAAGGAGGACGCATATCTGGATCGAGGAATCGTCAGGCCAAGAGCGGGTGGGGGGACGCCTTGGCTTGGGATTCCAAGCCCCCCTCCCGGCCTTCCCTCTAGTCGCGCAGCAAGCGCTTCAGAAGCTCGATCTCCTCACGGAGCTGGTTATCGTCGTTCATGAGCTGCTCGATCTTGCGGATCGCGTGCAGCACGGTGGTGTGGTCGCGATTGCCGAACCTGCGCCCGATCTCCGGCAGCGAGCGCGAGGTCAAAAGCTTCGCGAGATACATGCCGATCTGGCGCGGCCGCACGATCGAGCGGTTGCGCCGACCCGACAGCAGGTCGCCGCGGTTGACGCCGTAATGCTTCGACACCGTGCGCAGGATGTCGTCGATGCGCACGCGCCTCGGCTCTGCCCCGCGCATGAGGTCGCGCACGATCTGCTCGGCGGTCTCCAGCGTCACCGGCTCGTCGGTGAGCTGGTAGCTGGCGCGCAAGCGGTGGACGGCTCCTTCGAGCTCCCGCCCGCTCTCGGTCAGACGTTCCGAGAGGAAAGCGAGAACGGTGTCGGAGATGTCGAGCCCTTTGGTCTCGATGCACGCCTCGTTTGCCCGCTTCTGCAGGATCTTGTGGCGGAGCTCGTAGTCCATGGCCCCGATCTCGGCGACCAGGCCGCCGCCGAGCCGCGAGCGCATGCGCATGTCGAGCTTGTCGAGCTGGGTCGGCGCCCGGTCGGCAGCGACCACCACCTGACGCCCGCCGTCGATCAGCGAGTTCAGCGTGTGGCAGAACTCCTGCTGGATGGTCGGGCCTTGCAGGAACTCCATGTCGTCGATCAGGAGAATGTCGATCTTGCGGAGCTTCTCCTTGAAGGCAAGAGCATCGCGGGCGCGCAAGGCCTGCACGAAGCCAGACATGAAGCGCTCGGCGGTGAGATAGAGGACCTGCGCCTCCGGCTTCCGCTGCTTCACGTCCCAGGAGATCGCATGCAGCAGGTGGGTTTTGCCGAGGCCCACATTGCCGTGCATGAACAAGGGATTGAACAGCGGCTGCGGCGTCGAGAAGGCCCCCGCCACCTCCTGTGCCGCGGCGTGCGCCAGCCGGTTGGAGGCCCCCACCATGAAGCTCGTGAAGCTCAGCCGCGGATCGAGCGGCGAGCCCTCGAAGCCGCCATAGCCGGTGCGGAGCGGCATCGGCAGCGGCATTGCTTCGGGCGCGGCCTCAACCACCGTCGGGCCTCGCCTTTGGCGCAAAGGCTCCTTAGGCGCCTCGATGCCGAAATGCGGCTGCCGCACCCTGAATTCGACGCGCTCGACCGTCGGCCATTCGCCGCGCGAAAGCCTCAGCACGAATTCGTAATAATGCGAGCGGAGCCAGTTCCTGAGGAAGCGTGTCGCCACCGTGAGGTGGACGACCTCCTCGTCCACCCGCTCGACCTCCACCCCTCTAAACCAACTGGCGAAGACGTCCTCTCCCAGTTCAGCGCGTAGCCGGCTCTTGACCCTCGCCCAAGCATCGCTTGGCGCGCACTGCTCTTGCTGTGCCACGGTTCTTGCTCTTTCCCATTCATCTCGTTCGCGCCGTTACGCACCGCACGCCTCATACATGAGCAGTCAACATGGTCGACGCGGACAGGTCATGACCGTCCCTACGACTTGCCTCGTGCCCTAACCTTGTTGCCAGGGCAGGCTCGCCGCCTTCCAACCTCTGACGGAGCCGCGATGCCTCTCGTCGTCGAGC
>DFXC01000183.1:0-1326 GCA_002383105.1 Hyphomicrobiaceae bacterium UBA4118 | reverse complement strand
CGACGTTGTGGCAGGCGCGATACCCCGCCGCCGCCATCGCCTTGGCCGCAGCCAGGCTCCGGCTTCCCGAACGGCAAATGAAGAAGAGGTCGTCGTCCAATTGGACGCCAAGCGCCTTGAGCTCGCCCGCAAGACGCTCGGCAAAGCGCGGATCCACGGCCTGATCGGGAAAGGTCTGCCACTCGACGAGGACAGTCCGCTTGCCGACAGGTCCGAGGTCAGGAATGCCTACATAGGTCCATTCCGCGCGCGTGCGCACATCGACGAGCTGGGAGCGAGGACTTGACTGGAGGGTCTTCCAGACCGCCTCCACGTCAACATCATCGACCGCCCTATCGCCGGTCTGTGTGCTCAAAGGAACGTTCCTCCCCTCAAGACAAGAGTACGACTTAAGAACAAATTTGGTGCTGACCACAATAGGTGGTGGCTACACGACAAATGAGCCTACGCCCACCCACAGCTTACGCATTAACGTTCCACAAGATTTCCACCATCCCTACACCGAAGACAAAGAAAACCTTTCCCGGCTACAACCAGGTCCAAGGTACTCAATTGTGAAGGAGGGGAATGCCCCGTTCGGATGATTGGACTATACACATGGCCTCCGCGCTGATCAAGCGAGGGGCCCGGGCAGACTTTCCCAAATGACCCGTGAACTGAGCATTCACCCGCGGTTCTCAAGTCTCTGTCCTGCAAGCCTGATTCGTGCGGGATGAGGCATCGGCAGGCGCGCGGCGGAGGGCTTTGACGCCAAGAGTGGTACACGATTTTTTTTTGCAGAGGGGAGTGCGGATCGCCGCGTCGCGCTGCCCCGGCGTGCCGCCTGAGGTCAAGCAGTTGAAATGTTCGTTGAATTGACATGTGCGGAAGCGCGGGCAGGTGCGCGTCCTTTGTTGCCACAAGGCAACAGCTGAGGATTTTTTGTTTTAGGCGCTTGCCATGGCGCCGATGCGCTTGGACAGGCGGGACACTTTGCGCGATGCGGTCTTGCGAGGGACCATGCCTTTTTGCGCCGTGCGGGCGATGACCGGCTCGGCTTCTTTCAAGGCCACCCGGGCGGCCTCCTTGTCGCCGGCGGCGATCGCCTCCTCCACCTTGCGCACCGAGCTACGCATGCGGGTCCGCCGTGCTTTGTTGGTGGCGGTGCGGCGGACGGTCTGGCGAGCGGCCTTCTTTGCCGATTTCGTGTTGGCCATAGTTTGATCCTTGGAACGCGCCCTTCCGGCTTTAAGGCGGGGAAGAAAGCACGGGAAACGTGAGCGGGTGATTGTGGTGCTCTATAGCGAGCGCCCCTAGAGGCGTCAACCTAGAGCGTTTTCCGATCAG
>DFXC01000139.1 GCA_002383105.1 Hyphomicrobiaceae bacterium UBA4118 | reverse complement strand
GGGGCCGACGCCGACTCCGCCGTCAAGACCCTGCTCCTGCCGACGACCGATTCACCAAGCTCGAAGAGGGCGAGGCCAAGCCCGGGGGCGGCGCCACCTCCCGCGGCAGCGTCGACAATGCCAATGCCTTCTCGCTCTCGTCCGGCAACATGGACTTCATGCGCGAGCTCGATTTCAAGATCGGCAACGGCATCTTCCGCAAGAACTGGGTATCGGCGCCGTCCTCCACCGACGCCTCAGACGGGCTCGGGCCTCTGTTCAACTCCCGCGCCTGCCAGAACTGCCATTTGAAGGACGGGCGCGGCCATCCTCCGCTCTCATCGGACGTCCCCGACGATTCAGGCTCAATGCTGGTCCGGCTCTCGGTCCCTGCCGCAACCGACGAGGAGAAGGCGAAGCTCGCGGCCCATAGCGTGAACTCGATCCCCGATCCGACCTATGGCGGGCAGCTGCAGAATTTCTCGATCCAGGGCTTCAAGCCCGAGGGGCAGCTGAAGATCGCTTACAAGGAGCACAAGGTGAAGCTTGCCGGCGGCGAGAGCGTGTCTTTGCGCGCGCCGAGCTACTCCTTGACCGACCTCGCGTATGGTCCGATCAGCCCCGACATTATGATTTCGCCGCGCGTCGCCCCGCCGATGATCGGCCTCGGCCTGCTCGAAGCCGTGCCCGAGGAAGAGATCCTCGCTAGCGCCGATCCCGACGACGCCGACAAGGATGGCATCTCCGGCAAGCCGAACCACGTGTGGTCGCGCGAGCACGGCAAGGTCATGCTCGGCCGCTTCGGCTGGAAGGCGGGCGTGCCGACCATCGCCCAGCAGGCGGCGGAGGCCTTCAACGGCGATATCGGCCTGTCCACGACCATGATCCCGCACGGGTCAGGCGACTGCACCGACAAGGAGAAGGACTGCCTCGATGCGCCGAGCGGCGACTCGCCGAAATATCAGAATGTCGAGGTGGGCGATGACCTATTCAAGCTGGTCGCGTTCTATTCGCAGAACCTCGCCGTGCCGGCGCGGCGGAAGCCCGACGACGCTCAAGTGCTGAAGGGCAAGGAGCTGTTCTACCGAATAGGCTGCGCGAGCTGCCACCAGCCGAAATTCCTCACCGGCGAGGTTTCCGGCCAGCCGCATTTGTCGCGTCAGCTCATCTATCCCTATACCGATATGCTGCTGCACGACATGGGCGAGGGCCTTGCCGACAACCGCCCCGAGGGTGAGGCGAGCGGGAACGAGTGGCGCACGCCTCCGCTCTGGGGCATCGGGCTGACCAAGATCGTGAGCGGGCACACGCTGTTTCTGCATGACGGCCGGGCGCGCAACTTGACCGAGGCCATTCTTTGGCATGGCGGGGAGGCGCAAGCCTCGCGCGACGCCTTCACCAAGCTTTCCAAGGCCGACCGCGACGCCCTCATCGCCTTCGTGAGCTCGCTGTGATGCGAAGGATGAAGCCCCAGGGGAGAATCCTTTTCGCATTCACAGCGGTCATCCTGTGCGAAAGCTCGGCGCAGGCCGAGACGGATTACGCCGGCATTGCGCGGCAGGCGCTCGGCGAGGTCATCCGCCCGGGCTACTCAGCACTCGCCGAAACCACGGGCAGCCTCAGCACGGAAGTCCAAGACCTGTGCCAGCAGCCTTCTTCCGCCGCCCTCAAAGACGCCAAGGACGCCTTCGCCGCCTCTGTCGGCGCCTGGAGCAAGGTCGAGATCTTGCGCTTCGGTCCGGTGACCCAAAACCAGCGCTATGAGCGGCTGTTCTATTGGCCAGACCCCAAGGGGCTCGGCCTGAAGCAGGTTCGCGAAGCGCTCGCCAACGAGGACGAGACGGTGACAGCTCAGACCCTGGCGCCCAAGAGTGTGGCGCTACAGGGCCTGCCCGCGCTCGAAGAGCTGCTCTATGGCGATGGCGCGGACACGCTTGCCAAGGGCGGGAATGCCGCCTTCCGCTGCCGCTTCGCCGCGAGCATTGCCGCCAATGTCGACAACATCGCCAAGGAGGTGGTTGAGGGATGGAGCGACGGCGCGCCCTTCACCAAGGTCTATCTCGATCCCACCCCATCCGATCCCGTCTACCACGCCTCGAAAGAGGTGACGCTCGATCTGTTCAAGGCCTTCGGCTCAAGCATCGAGCTCGTGCGCGATCAGAAGCTCGGGAAGCCGCTCGGAGCGAAGCCCGAGGAAGCCAAGCCGAAGCTTGCGGCCTTCTGGCGGAGCGGGCTCACTTTCGCCAACGCCGCCGGCAATCTCGAAGGCGTCCGCGCTCTCTTCGCTCATGGCGGCTTCGCTCAAGTGGTGGCTGGAGAATCGCCCGGAGTGGAGGACTCGATCCTGTTCGACCTCGACCACGCCATCGAGGTCTTGGGCGGGATGGACAAGCCGATCGCTGACATCGTCAAGGACGAGGGTCTGCGCGCCAAGCTCGAAGCCTTGCGGGTCTCGTTGAAAAGCGCAGGCCAAACTGCCGGCGATATGATCTCGCGGGGCGCTGGGCTGGCCTTCGGTTTCAACGCCATGGATGGAGATTAATCGTGCAGCTCGACCGCCGGACGCTTCTCATGAGCTTCGCGAGCAGCGCCGTCATGCTGGCCCTGCCAAGAGATGCGGTCGCCGCCTTGAGCGCCGGAGCTTTCAGCGCCGAAGTCTTCGCCGCGGCACGCAAGGACGACAGGGGTGCCTACTCGGCGGCGTTGTTCAGCCTCGATGGCGATGTGCGCGCGATAGAGCTTCCTGGCCGCGGCCACGACGTGGCGCTCAGCCCCGACGGCGGCGAATGGGTCGCCTTTGCCCGGCGCCCCGGCCGCTTCGGCGTTGCGATCCCGGTCGGAACGCGCCCGCCGGTGTGGTTCGCCTCTAAGTCCGACCGCCATTTCTTCGGCCATGGGGTCTTCTCCGCCGCCGGCAGGCTGCTCTATGCCACCGAGAACGACTATGAGCGCGCGGCAGGCGTCATCGGCGTGCGCGACGCGACCGATAGCTACCGGCAGATCGGTGAGTTCCCCGCCCATGGCATGGAGCCTCACGACATCGCGCTCCTGTCGGACGGCCGCACCATGGTGATCGCCAATGGCGGCATCCGCACCCACCCCGATAAGGGCACCGAGGAGCTGAACTTGCCCGACATGCGTCCGTCTCTCGTCTATGTCGATGTCGCGACCGGCGACCTCCTCGAAGAGCACGTCCTCGCGCCCGAGCTGCATCAGCTCTCGATCCGCCATCTCGCCATCGCGTCCGGCGATACGGTCGTGTTCGGCTGCCAATATCGGGGACCTGAGCAGGATGCGCCACCGCTTGTCGGCTTTCACCGCCGCGGCGAGACGCCGGTGATCGTGGAGGCCTCAGGCGAGACGCAACAGGGCTTGCGCAACTATATCGGCTCGGTCGCCTCCGATAGCGGCGGCGGCATCGTTGCGGCCTCGGCGCCCAAGGGGAGCCTCATCACTTATTGGGACGTGGCGGCAAGGCGCTATCTCGGGGCGCGCGACCTCAACGACGGCTGCGGGCTCGCCCCCACCCATCGCAGCGCGAGCTTCCTGCTGACAAGCGGCGAGGGCTGGCTTGCCACCGACGACGTCAACGGCAGCATGGACCGCCAGGCTTCGGGCTTTCAGTGGGACAATCACGCCATCCTGGTCAGGTGAAATAGGCTGGCCGCTGCCGCCGCCACCTCTAGCCCCAATTCCTATTCTCACCTTATTTATCGGGCTAAGGTCAGGGACTTAGTCCGGGATCCATGGAACATCAGAACAAGCATAAGACGCCGCCCGCGGAAGCCCGCGCGCCACAAGATGGCGCCAGACGCGGGCTCATGATGCTTCGCAGCGGACCCATGAAGCTTCTGCTCATGATCGGCGCGGGCGTCGTGGCCGTCGCCGTTGTCGCGCTGATCGCCGTCAATCTTCTGATTTCGGCGGACGCGGTGCGCGACCGTGTTGCCGCCCGCATCAAGGAGCAGACCGGCCGCGAGCTCACGGTCAACGGCACGACCTCGCTCATGTTCACGCCCGGTCCCCATATCGTCATCACCGACGCCGCTTTCACCGATCCCGAGGCGCGGGCCGGCACCGCCGATTTCTCGGTGGCGAGGCTCGTGCTCGATCTCGACCTGACCGGACTTTTGACCCGGCAGGTGGAGGCCAAGCGCGTGGTGCTGGAGCGTCCGGTGCTGACGGTCCGTCTTGGCTCCGACGACCGCGCCGACGCGCCCGCGAAGCGCAAGGAGCCCGGAGTGGGGGTGGCCAAGCCAGCCGGCGATCAGCCCCAGCGCGACGTGAAGCTGCAAGACGTGCGCATCGAGGACGGCACGGTCCTCATCGCCTATGACGACAAAGGCACGGAAAGACGCATCGAGCATATCGCGGCGAACTTAAGCTTGCCGACCATCACCGATCCTCTCACCGGCACGGGCAAGCTCGATTGGAAGGATCAGACGGTCGATTTCAGCTTCGAGCTGACCTCTCCCGCCGATCTCCGCCAGAGCCGTCCGGCGCGGCTCGTGCTTGCCATCGATACGCCGGCGATCGCCGCACGGTTCGACGGCAACGTCTCGACCCGGCCGAAGCTTTCCGGCGAAGGCCAGCTTTCGGCCAAGGCCCATTCGATTCCCTCGTTGCTTGCCTGGATGCGGGAGAAGCCGCCATCGGCGACGGCCATCGGCGACGGCGAGCTGGCCAGCCACCTCGCTTGGAAGGATGACGAGATCACCTTCAGCGCGGCGCGCTTTGCGCTCGAGCACGCCAGCGGGCAAGGAGAGGCCGTCGTGACCTTGCAGAGCCCAAGGCCGCATATCAGGGCAGCCCTTGCGCTCGACAATCTCGACCTCAACCCCTTCCTGTCGAGCGCTTCCGGGAAGACCGCCGACGCCGGCGCCAAGCCGCAAGCGGCTGAGAGCGCAGCGCCAAGCGCCCCGCCGCAAGCGGAGACCGACATGCCTCGGCAGGTGCCGGAGCAGGGCGCTGCGCCATCGGCGCCTGAGACTGCACCCGCGCCGCCTTCATCAGAGGCCGACGCCGCGCCGCCGCCGCAAGCTACTCCCGTTGCTCCCGTTCCGGCCCCGGTCGCCTCACCCGCCTCCGTCGATGCCGACGTCAATCTGAACGTGCGCAAGACGCGGGTGGGGCATCTCGACCTCGGGCCGAGCTCTCTTGGTCTTGTCTTCCGCGATGGCGTACTAAACGCGACGCTTGGCGGCATGGAGCTCTATGACGGCCATGCCAGCGGCAAGCTCGTGCTCGATGCCTCCAAGCCGGTGCCCAGCTTTACCGGCGATTTCCGCCTCGACGGTGTCCAGGCCAAGACGCTGCTCAGCGATGCCGCCCAGTTCAGCCTGCTCGAAGGCCACACCAAACTTTCCCTTCAGATCGGCGGCGCCGGCATTAGCGCCGAGGAGATCAAGTCCTCCCTCGCCGGCCAGGGCAGCGTCGCCATGAGCGACGGCTCCGTCGAGGGCGTCGACATCACCGGGTTCATCAGCTCGCTCGGCTCGGGTCAGATTCCGGAGCTCCGCCAGGGCCCCGGCGCCAAGACGGCGTTCACCGATCTCGGCGGCAGCTTCACCATCAAGAACGGCATTGCCGAGACCAACAATCTCAAAATGACGAGCCCGCTTCTGCAGGTGACGGCGGCCGGCACGGTGAACCTGACGCAAGGCAGCCTCGATATCTTGGCCCATCCCGAGATCGTGGCCGGACCCGAAGGGAAGGGCGGCGCCAACGATCTCGCCGGCTTAAGCGTGCCGGTCCGCATCGAAGGCCCCTTGGATCATCCGACGATCAAGCCTGAGATCAAGGGCATGTTCGCCAACCCCGAGCAGGCCTCGAAGACGGTCAAGCAGATCGGCGACGCCCTGCAGAAGAAGTTCAAGGGGAAACCGGTCGGCGAGGCGATCGGCCGGTTCCTCGGTAACGTGCAGATCGTCCCGCGCGGCGGCGGCAGCGCGGAAGGCGATGGCGCCCCCCCGGCGAGCCAGAAGCAACCCGGCAAGGGTAAGACCCCTCAGGCTGAGCCGACGCCCGAAGCCGGCGCGACCGAGCAGGGCGATAGCAACGAGCCGGACGATCCCGATCTCGACCGCATCCTCCGCTAAGGCTGGAATAGTTTCGCCTCGCCGGCAGCTGGTCCGTCGCTGCGGCTACCAGCTGACGCGCATGCCGGCTTTGCCGCCGACGCCGCCGATATTGTCGCCGAAGGTGACGTCGAGCTTGGCGAACACCGAGGTGTTGGCCGAGGGGTTGAAGAAGTTCACCCCGGCAGAGACCTCGCCCCACACGTCTTGGAGATTGTCCT
>DFXC01000156.1:697-3603 GCA_002383105.1 Hyphomicrobiaceae bacterium UBA4118 | reverse complement strand
CTGATCACCCCTTGCGTGAGCGAGAGATTGCCCGCGGTCAGAAGCGCGAAGAAGCGCTCTCCCGGCCTCTCGAAGGTGAACATCTTGCGAAAGGTGGAGACGCGGTCGATGCCCGCATTGGTGCGCGAATCCGAGGCGAGCACCACGCCCTCATCGAGCAGGATGCCGATGCAATAAGTCACGTCTCCTCCCTTATTGGACTTGCTGTTGTTGTTGGCTTGGAAAACTGACACTTACCCTCATGGTCTCGAGGCCGCCGCCGCTGCGCACGCCGCGCACCGGTCCCGCCTCAGCATAGTCGAGGCCGATGGCGGTGCGAATATACGCATCTGTCGCACAGGCGCGGTTGGTGGGATCGAAGCTGACCCAGCCGAGATGCTCGACGAAGCCTTCGGCCCAGGCATGACTTGCGGCATGGGCCTCGTGGCCCTCGCCATGGGCGAGATAGCCGCTCACATAGCGCGCCGGCACGCCAAGGGCACGGCAGACGGCGCAGAAGATATGGGCGTGGTCCTGGCAGACGCCGCTCCCCTGCTCTAGTGCCTCAGCCCCTGTCGTGTGCACATGGGTCTCACCGCGACGGTACTCGACGGCATCGGCGATGGCCATCATGATCTCATGCAGCACCTCGATCGGATCGCGTGCGAGCTTTGGCTGAAAGCGCGCAGCGAAGTCCTGGATGGAGGTCGTCGCAACCGTATAGGGCGTCTCCCGGAGATAGATGGCTGAAGGCAGCTCCGACGGTGCCATCCCCACCACTCCACTGGTGTCGCGCGTACGCACGAGCCCGCACACCTTGATCTCAAGCTCGCTGACCGGCTGGGCCACCGTCAAGGTGTGGCACAAATTGCCGTATTGGTCCTGCCAGGGGGTGGTGACCGCGCCGGGACAGGTGAGCTTCCAGCTCTCAACGGCCTGGGTGCGGCCGGAGACTGGCGTCATGCGCAAATATTGCGTGCTCGTGACCAGAGGCTCCGAATAGGCATAACCGGTGGCGTGCTCAACCCGGATCAGCATGGCTCAAGCGGCTCCTGCCAGTGCGGCCGGCGTCATCAGGAAATCGTCCTGGAGCTGGACGCCGAACGCGTTGTTGTTGGCGACGAAGTCGGTGAGAAACTCGTGCAAGCCCGATTTGAAGATCTTGTCGATGCGGCCATATCTGAGGCGCGCATAGGTTTGGCCTGCGAGCCTCCGGCATTCGAGCTGCTTCTTGCCCGAGAGCTCATCGAGAGTGCCTATCACATTCTCATAGCAATGATGGAGCGAGCGCGGCATGTCGGCGCGCAGGATGAGCAGCTCGGCGATGCGCCAGGGATAAACCGTGTCGTGATAGACGCGGCGATAAGCACGGAAGGCGCCCACCGAGCGCAGGAGGGCGCCCCATTGGTAATAGTCGACATAGCCGCCGACCTGCTCGGTCTCGGGCAACAGCACGTGATATTTGACATCGAGGATGCGCGCGGTGTTGTCGGCGCGCTCGATGAAGGTGCCGAGCCTGATGAAGCGGAAGGCGTCGTCATGCAGCATGGTGCCGAACACCACGCCGCGGAAGAGGTGGGAGCGCTCCTTCACCCAGTCGAAGAAATCGCGGAAGCCCCAGCGCTTGAGCCCCTCGAAATCGAGCTTCTGCACTTGCAGCCAGGTGGAGTTGAGGCTCTCCCAGGCCTCGCTGGAGATGGCCGAGCGCTGGGCGCGGGCATTCTCCCGCGCGAGTTTGATCAGCGACCAGATGCTGGCGGGATTGGCGGGCTCGAGCGCCACATAGCGGATGATGCTCTCGTGGGTGAGCTCGCCGAACAGCTCGTGGAAGCGGCCGTCGCCGGGGGCGATGGCCAGGATCGGCTCGAAATGCAGCGCCTGCTTGTCGAGGGCCGAGGGAAGCAGCGCCATGCGGAAGGAGACATCGAGCATGCGCGCGGTGTTCTCGGCCCGCTCCATGACGCGTGCCATCCAGAATAGGTTCTCGGCGGTGCGGCTCAGCATGGGACGCGCTCAAGCACCCAAGTGTCCTTGGTGCCGCCTCCCTGGCTCGAATTGACGACGAGGGAGCCCTTGCGCAAGGCCACGCGGGTGAGCCCACCCGGAATCACGCTCGTCTCCTTGCCGGAAAGCACGAAGGGCCTGAGATCCACGTGGCGCGGCACGATCTCGCCGTCGATCAGGGTCGGGGCGGTGGAGAGCGCCAAGGTCGGCTGGGCGATGAAGTTCTCCGGATTGCGCATGACGCGGCGCTTATAGGCCTCGCGCTCCTCGGCGGTCGAAGCCGGCCCGATCAGCATGCCGTAGCCGCCCGAGCCCTGCACCTCCTTGACCACGAGATTGTGCAGATTATCGAAGACGTGCTGCCGCTGTTTCGGGTCGCGCAGCATATAGGTGTGCACATTGTTGAGGATGGCGTGCTCGCCGAGATAGAACTCGATCATGCGCGGCACATAGACATACATGGCCTTGTCGTCGGCGACACCGGTGCCGAGCGCGTTGGCAAGCGCCACGCGGCCGGTCCTGATCACCCCCAACAGGCCGGGAACGCCGAGCGTGGAATCGGCCTGGAAGGCGAGCGGGTCCATGTAGCCGTCATCGACGCGGCGGTAGATGACATCGACCTTGACCGGGCCCTCGGTGGTGCGCATCCACACAAAGCCGTCGCGCACGAAGAGATCGCCGCCCTCGACGAGCTCGATGCCCATCTGCTCGGCGAGGAACACATGCTCGAAATAGGCGCTGTTGTAGCGGCCGGGGGTCAGCAGCACGACCACCGGGTCCTCGGCGCCTGACGGCGACACCGCGCGCAAATTCTCCAGGAGGCGCTCAGGGTAATTGCCGACCGGGGAGATGCTCTGCCCGGCGAAGGCATCGGGGAAGAGCCGCATCATGATCTCGCGGTTCTCGAGCACATAAGAAACGCC
>DFXC01000156.1:0-438 GCA_002383105.1 Hyphomicrobiaceae bacterium UBA4118 | reverse complement strand
TAGACATTGTTGGGCGGCTCGATGCCGAGCATCTCGGGGCGGAAGGCCGAATTGAGCAGAACGAGCTCGGGCGGCACGAGTCCCGCCTTGATGATCTCCTGATCATGATAGATGTCGTAGAGGAAGATGTTGATCGCCCTGACCCGCTGGAGGCAGCCTCGCTCCACGAGGTCCCACTCGGAGCGGTCGAGGATGCGGGGAATGAGGTCGAAGGGAATCAGCCGCTCGGTCGAGCCGCCCTCGGCATAGACGGCAAAGGTGATACCGAGGCGCCGGAACAGCTCTTCTGCCGCGTTCTGCTTGGTGACGAGCGACTCAATCGAGAGATTGTCGAGTAGGCTCGCAAGCGCGGCGTAAGCCCGCCGGACCTGCCCGTCCGGCGCACGCATCTCGTCGAAGAATTTGCGGGAAAGCAGGGAGGGCTGCTCGGCCCCTTCC
>DFXC01000048.1:31117-31628 GCA_002383105.1 Hyphomicrobiaceae bacterium UBA4118 | reverse complement strand
GCTGGTTCCGCACCTTCGTCGCCGCTGCCGGCAATCCGAACGTCGGGGAGGAGCTCAAGGCCGGCAAGCAACTCGGCGACACGACTTTCAAGGTGCATCTCGACGGCTACAACCAGCTCGACTTCATCACCGGCAAGAGCCCGTCGAAGCGCAACGAGATCTTCTACTTCACCGAGGCGACACTCGGCGCGGTGCGCATCAACGACTACAAATACCGCTTCATCGACCAACCGGGAGGTTGGACCGGCAACACGGTCAAAGTCGATTGGCCGATCCTGGTGAATCTCCGCTTAGATCCCTTCGAGCGCACGAGCCTTCCAGACCAGTCCATGAATCAATATTCGTGGTTCGCCTACGAGTTCTGGCGCTTCGTCTTCGTGCAGCAGGAGGTGGCGAAGTTCGGCCAGAGCTTCCTCGAGTTTCCGCCAATGCAGACGCCGGCTTCCTTCAACCTCGAGGCCGTGAAGGAGCAAATAATGAAGGCGATCGCGGCGCAGGGGAAGTAAGTCAG
>DFXC01000048.1:12806-30951 GCA_002383105.1 Hyphomicrobiaceae bacterium UBA4118 | reverse complement strand
GCCTCGCGCGCGAGAACGACGCGGAGTGAGGGCAAGAAAGATCGCATTGGCCGATCTGGATCGCCGCCGTTCTCGCGATTGCCGCAGCCGCGCTTGCCGTCAACATGGTCCTGGTGGATGCCAAGACGCGCGAAGCCATGGTCGAGGCACTAGCGAAGACGCTGGAGCTGATAAAGGATTTCCTGGCTCTCCAGCCATAGACTGGCGCGGCAGTCCTTAGGGAGGTCTTCGATGCTGAAGTTTCTTGGCCGACGGGTCGCTCTGATCGCGCTTCTCGGCCTAGTCCTTTGCGGCTCCGGCGCGCTGCTTGCGCGAGCGGTGGCGTCAGATCCGCTGCCCTCGTGGAACGATGGTCCCACCAAGCAGAGCATCCTCGATTTTGTCGCGCGCGTGACCAAGGAGGGCGGGCCGGACTACGTGGCGCCAAAGGACCGCCTCGCCACCATCGACAATGACGGCACGCTGTGGGTCGAGCAGCCGATCTACACCCAGTTCGCCTTCGCCATCGACGAGGTGAAAGCGCAAGCAACCAAGCACCCGGAATGGAAGACCACCGAACCGTTCAAGTCGATCCTCGCCGGCGACCTGAAGGGGCTCGCCGCGGCCGGCGAGAAGGGCATGGTGGAGGTCATGGCGGCCACCCATTCCGGCATGACCACGACCGACTTCGATAAAACGGTGAAGGCGTGGCTCGAGACCGCCAAGCACCCGCGCTTCAAGGTGCTGTACACCGACCTTATCTATCAGCCGATGCTCGAGCTCCTCGACTATCTCCGCGCCAACGGCTTCAAGACCTTCATCGTCTCGGGCGGCGGGGTGGAGTTCATGCGCAACTTTGCCGACAAGACCTACGGCATTCCGCCCGAGCAGGTGATCGGCTCATCCGGCGTCACCCAGTATCAAATGTGGGATGCGAGCCCGGTCCTGGTGAAGCAGCCCAAGGTCCTGTTCGTCGACGACGGGCCAGGGAAGCCCGAGGGCATCAACCATTTCATCGGACGCCAGCCGATCTTCGCCTTCGGCAATTCCGACGGCGACAAGGAGATGCTGGAATGGACTGCTGTCTGCCAGCACCTCTGCTTCATGGGGCTCGTACATCACACCGATGCGGTGCGCGAATACGTCTATGACCGGAACTCCGACGTCGGCAAGCTCGACAAGGCGCTCGACGAGGCGACCGCCAAAGGCTGGACCGTGGTTGACATGAAGAACGATTGGAAGACCATCTTCCCCCCGGCGAAGACCAGTCCTTGAGCGGAGGAGAGCGATGAGCATCGCGCGCAAGGCAAAGCGGGCAGGGGCCTTAAGGACGAGACCTAAGGCCGAGATGGTCTTCATCCAGGGCGGCGAGTTCGCCATGGGCTCGGACCATCATTATGCCGAAGAGAAGCCGGCCCATCGCGTCAAGGTCGACGGCTTCTTTATGGACACGACGCCGGTGACCAATGCCGAGTTCCGCCGCTTCGTCAAAGAGACCGGACATGTCACCTTCGCCGAGATTGCGCCGGACGCTAAGGACTATCCCGGCGCTCTTCCGCACATGCTGCGCGCTGGCTCGCTGGTGTTCAAGAAATCGCAAGGGCCGGTCGACCTCACCAATTGGTCGAACTGGTGGACCTTCGGCTTCGGCGCCGACTGGCGGCATCCTTATGGGCCGGGCAGCTCCAACAAGGGGCTCGACGACCATCCCGTGGTCCACATCTCCTATCGCGACGCCGAGGCCTACGCGACGTGGGCCGGCAGGAGCTGCCGACCGAGGCCGAGTGGGAGTTCGCCGCGCGCGGCGGGCTCGACGGCGCCGAGTTTGCCTGGGGCGACGCCTGCGAGCCGAATGGCCGACCCATGGCCAATACCTGGCACGGCGAGTTTCCCTGGCAGAACCTGCTCACGGACGGTTACGAGGCCACCTCGCCGGTCGGCGCCTTCCCGCCTAACGGCTACGGCCTCTGCGACATGATCGGCAATGTGTGGGAATGGACCACGGACTGGTACGCCTCGACGCATCAGCAGCAGAAGTCCTGCTGCATGCCGGAGAATCCGCGGGAGGAGGACAGTTACGATCCT
The DNA here is from genome assembly GCA_002383105.1 of Hyphomicrobiaceae bacterium UBA4118. GTDB lineage: Bacteria > Pseudomonadota > Alphaproteobacteria > Rhizobiales > Methyloligellaceae > Methyloceanibacter. The sequence continues at coordinate 28,887 of DFXC01000048.1, read as the reverse complement.
TGCCAACCCAAGATCAGAATCCCGCGGAAAGTCATCAAGGGCGGCTCGTTTCTCTGCGCGCCAAGCTATTGCCGGCGCTATCGCCCTGCCGCACGCCACGCCGAGCCGACCGACACCTCGACCTGCCATCTCGGATTCCGATGCATCAAGCGAGAAAGGACCAATGAGCGATGACCTACGCACGAAGGGTTCCGCATGCGAGGCTTGGCGTGCTCCTGTTGGCGAGCTCGATATGCGTTGCCGGCATCGGCACCTGGGCCGGTTCCGCCCGGGCGGAAGGCGACACTCCCATTCCACCTTCGCTAACGACGCCGATAGCGTCGAGACTTCGATCGGCGCGCTGAAGTTCCGCGACGGCATTCCCGACACTGCGACCGCCGGCAAGCTCTACGATCAGCTCGACTTGCAGCGCGGCGTCTCGGCCTTCCTCAACGGGCTCCGGGGCGTGTCCATCTACGCAGCGCGCCAGGGCATAAGGGATGCCGGCGTCAAGGACAATGAGGGCGTCCTGATCTTCTCAGGGCTCATGGATTCGAAGTCGCTGTTTCTCACCGCCAACGCCGACACCGTCTATTTCCTCAGCAATATCGACCTCACCAAAGGACCCATGGTGGTCGAGACGCCGCCGGACACGCTCGGGCTGTTCGACGATCTTTGGTTCCGCTGGGTGATCGACTTCGGCGCTCCGGGCCCGGATCGCGGCATGGGCGGGAAATATCTCCTGCTGCCTCCCGGCTATGACGGGCCGCTGCCCGACGGCGGTTATTTCGTCGGCCCCCACCACGACATCCGTCGCCTTGCTGGGGCGTGCTTTCTTGGTGAACAACGACCCGAAGCCGGCCGTGGATGTGATCAAGAGCACGCTCAAGATCTATCCCTACGTTCCGGGATCCTACGGCACGAGCATGGGGACCTTCTTGACCGGCAAGGGCCCGCTCGCCCCGCTGAGCAAGCCCGGCACGCTGCAATTTATCGAGGGCACCGGACTCGCCATGAACACGATCCCGCCCAACGATTTCTCCTATTACGAGATGCTCGATGCGCTGGTGCAGGAGCAACCGGCAGAAGCACTCCAGCCTGAGATCGGCGGCCAGCTCGCAGCGATCGGCATCGTCAAGGGGAAACCCTTCGCTCCCGACGAACGCATGAAGAAGATCCTTACCGACGCCATTGCTATCGGCAACGCCGCAGGCCGGACCGTGTCCTTCACGCCGCGCGAGTCGGAGGGCTTCGGTTACTACAGCCCGACGTCGAAATGGCTGAACCCGCTCTTCGTCAGCGGCTACGATTTCATGCGGCCGCCGCCCGAGATCACCAAGGAGGGCGTCAAGCCGTTTCCCTATTCAGGGGCCAGGACGCTCGATGCGCGCGCTGCCTTCTTCTACGTCGCCACCGGCGTGACCCCGGCGATGATCATGCGACTCCCAAACATCGGCTCGCAATATCTGTTTGGAATTCTCGATGCGAGCGGCGAGCCCTTCGACGGCGCCAAGACCTACAAGGTGACCCTGCCGCCGAACATCCCGGCGGCGAAGTTCTGGTCGTTCACGCTCTACGACAACCAAACCCGCTCGATGCTGCAGACCGCGCAGCGCTTTCCGCGGTCCGCCAGCAAACGGCCCGAATTCGATATTGTCACCGGCGTCTCGACCGGCGCGCTCACCGCGCCCTTCGCGTTTCTCGGGCCCCGCTACGACGACGCCCTGAAGCAGGTCTTCACTGAATCCAACACCGAGGACATCGCCATCGCGCAGCCCATCAGGAGCCTGCTCGGCGGGGATTCGCTGGCGAGCAACGCCCCCTTGGCCAAGGTCATCGCCTATTACGTCAATGACGCCTTCTTGAGGGAGGTGGCCGCCGAGCACCTCAAGGGCCGCCGGCTCCTGATCGGCACCACCAATCTCGACGCCGAGCGCCCGGTGATCTGGGACATGGGTCAGATCGCTGCGAGCGGCCGGCCTGAGGTGCTCGAGCTGTTCCGCACCGTGCTGCTCTCCTCGGCGGCGATCCCGGCCGTCTTTCCGCCAGGCTTCATCAAGGTCGACGCTGACGGCGGCGTTTATGACGAGATGCATGTGGACGGCGGGGCGACGCGGGAGGTCTTCCTGGTACCGACACAGTTCATGGCGAGCAGGACTGACGGAAGTCTCGGCATCAGCCCGGTCAGGCGCGCCTATATCATCCGCAACGGTCACGTCTCTCCTGAATATAAGCCGGTGAAAGCGAAGACGCTGTCGATCGCTGGCCGCGCGGTGTCGAGCCTGATCAAGAGCCAGGGCGTGGGCGACCTTTATGAGCTCTAGGTCTTCGCCAAGAAGAACGGCATGGATTACAACCTCGCTTACATACCGGGCGATTTTCTCGACACGAGCACGCAAGCCTTCGACCCCGTTTATATGACGAAGCTTTACGATCTCGGCTTCAGGCTCGCGCAGGCCGGCTATCCGTGGAGAAAGACCCCGCCGCGCATGGACGGGCATTGATCGCTCCCAACTCTCTTGAACCGCAACGAGTCCTGCCCCTTGAGCGTTGAGCTTGGCTTTCGTACATAGGCCCGGGCTACCGGCATGGGCCCGGCGCTACGCGACGCAGTCTTGAGGGGTGTAGAGCATGATGGATCTGGCCGAGCTGTACAGAGTGGCAAACGCCATGGTCGCGCCGGGGAAGGGCGTCCTTGCGGCGGACGAATCGGCAGGCACCGTGAAGAAGCGCTTTGAGGCGATCGGCGTCGAATCCACCGAGGAGAACAGGCGGGACTATCGCGAGCTCCTGTTCCGCTCGAAAGGCATGGCCAACATCTCGGGCGTGATCCTGTTCGACGAGACGATCAGACAGAAGGCCAAGGACGGGACGCCCCTGGTCAAGGTCATCGAGCAGGCCGGCACCTTCCCGGGCATCAAGGTGGACAAAGGGACCAAGCCCTTGCCGTTCTGCCCCGGCGAGGTCGTCACCGAGGGTCTCGACGGCTTGCGCGAGCGGCTCATCGAGTATCGCGACCTCGGCGCCAAGTTCTGCAAATGGCGCGCGGTGATCGATATCGGCCCTGGCATCCCGAGCTATGACTGCGTCAAGGCCAATGCCCACGCGCTTGCCCGCTATGCTGCGCTCTGCCAGGACGAAACCCTCGTGCCGATCGTGGAGCCAGAAGTGCTGATGGACGGCGACCACGATATCGGCCGCTGCTACGAGGTCACCGAGCTCGCGCTGAAGACCCTCTTTCAGGAGCTTTACGTCGCGCGGGTGAAGCTCGAAGGCATGGTGCTCAAGCCCAATATGGTCGTGCCCGGCAAGAAAAGCCTCAAGCAGGCCTCGGTCGACGAGGTCGCCGAGAAGACCTTGCGGGTGCTGAAAGAGTGCGTGCCGGCGGCAGTGCCGGGAATCGCCTTCCTCTCAGGCGGCCAGTCGGACGTCGACGCGACGGCGCGCCTTAACGCCATGAACAGGCTGGGCGGCGGACCCTGGAAACTCACCTTCTCCTATAGCCGCGCGTTGCAGGCTGCGCCGCAGAAGGCGTGGTCCGGCAAGGTCGAGAACGCGGGCGCGGCGCAACAGGCCTTTGCCCATCGCGCCGCCATGAACGGGCTCGCCTCCATAGGCAAATGGTCGCCTGAGCTTGAGAAGCAGGCTGCCTGATCAAGGTCGATCAGACGGTGCCCGCCGATCGTTGCGGCGCCCCTGATCGGGCGACAGAAGAGGATTCGGCGCAGCGAACTTGATCTGCTCGCTGGCGCGCGCTACGGCGCAATCATGTTGACGAGGAAGTCGCCACTTTCGTCGACGAGATCGCCTTCCTTCCGTCCCTCGGGACAAGGCCCCTTCAACGCCGCCTGGATTGTACCCGCCGTGGTCGTTCCGGCCGACGTGACGGTCTGGTGCACTTCGTATTGAGTGGCGATGTCGCCCGTAATCGTCCCCTTGGCGTTCATGGTGAGATCGCCCATGCCCGGCAAGTTGCCCTGACTGCACGTCGTCTCGAAGGCCCAGCCATCCGCGGTCTGTTGGAAGTCCCGCTTCGTGCAAGGAATTCCTGTCATTGCCTCGCCGGTGATCTGGTCGAAGGCGGAATAGACCTTCTCCGAGGCCTCGCCGATGCAGAGATTCTGCTTGCCAATGGCCGTCCCGGACTGCGTGACCGCTGCAAACTCCCACCAGCCGGCTTTGCGCATCGGAGCATCGAGGTGAAGGGCGTTCGAGGCCGGCGGTCCTTGCACCGGCTCAGGTGCAGCATCTTTTCCGCCCGTCATCTGCTCGATCTGCTTTTTTTGCTGCAACGCCTTCGAGTAGTCGGAGTCGGCAGACAGAGCGGCGGAGCAGAGGCCGACCAAGAAGGCAGAGCTACACAACAGAAAAGCTATCGAACGAATCATCTCGCCTCGCCGTTTGCTGTCAGGGGTGCCCACGGTCTCATCTTTCTTGCATTAGGAGCGGCGGAGCGGGGGCTCGGCTCCGATGGCATCGGTGGTCCAGGCGAGGAGCTCGCTGAGGACTTTGCCGGAGGCTTCGTCAATTGCTGCCACATAGGCTTGCGCGTCGGTTCCCTTGGCGGGTGCGCTGGCCTGAAAGCTTCGCGCGCCGATGATCTTCCCGTCCTGACCGAGGATCTTGGCCACAAAATCGATCTCCGCCATCGGCTCCGACGACGTCGAGACGTGGAAGCGCCGAATGTCGATCAGGAGCTGATAGTCGCCGGTGACCCCTTCTCGCGTGCGGCTGACTGACCGCGCATAGCCGGCGTTCTCGAAGCTTTGAATCACTTTCTCCTGGAACAGGGCCGGCAGGTTGTCGCTCCACTTGGCATGGGGCACCGGCACGCTCTCGCCCGTTGCCGGCTGGAGTAGGATCTTGTCGGTGTTGAATCCCATGAGCGTCGTCGGCTCAGGGACCACGAGCAGCCAGGAGGGCACCTCCGCGGGCGGCGGAGGGACCGTGCTCGCCGCAACGAGATCGTAGACCGGGATCTCGGCTTGGCTGGTGCCGCCGCCGGTCATGCGCTCGAGACCGGCCAGGATTCCGTCGACCTTGTCGGAATTGCGTGCCAGCGCGTCGGAGAACGTGTCGATATTGGCGATGGCGTCGTGCAGCGACTCCGAATTGTCCGAAAGAATCCCATCGATGTGCTGGAAGGCGTCGCGCGCCGCCTGGGTCCAATCCTGGCCGGCTCCAGCCTTGGCAATAAGAACGGGGGGTGCTGCTCCCTCGCCGGGCGCCATGGGAGGCGCCGCGCTGCCGCCCGTCATCGCCACCGCCGCACCGCCGGTCAGCCCTTGGGTCTCGATGCTGACTAGCGTGTCGGTGCCGATGGGCGTGCCGCGATCGACTGCCACCGTCGCGATCACCTGCTGGGGATGCTCGGGATTGAGCGCAAGATCGGTGACCTCGCCAACCTTGATGCCGTTGAACAGGACCGTCGAACCGACCAGCAGCCCAGACACGGAGCCCTCGAATCTGATCTGATAGTTCGCCCGCTGCGTAAAGCCGCCCTTGTTCTCCAGCCAATAGACGAAGCCGAAGCTCGCCAGAATGACGGCGAGCATGAACAGTCCGATCAAGGCATAGCGGGCGCGCGTTTCCATCGATCAAGTCCCTCGCTTCTCAAGCGCTCATGCGCTGGTCGGCCAGCATCGCGCCGCGTTTGCCTTGGAAATAAGTCTTCACCCAGGGATGCTCGGATTCGAGCATGGTCGCGATCGGACCTTCTGCCACCACTTTGCCATCGGCAAGGGCCGCAACGCGGTCGCAAGCGGTATAGAGACTTTCCAGGTCGTGGGTCACCATGAAGACCGTGATCTCCAGCGTCTGCTGCAGCGTGCGGATCAGCTCGTCGAAATCGCCCGCCGAGATCGGATCAAGCCCCGAGGTGGGCTCGTCGAGAAAGACGATCTCAGGGTCGAGCGCGAGAGCGCGGGCGAGCGCCACGCGCTTGGTCATGCCGCCGGACAGCTCGGAGGGAAACTTGTCGGCGTCTTGAGCGGTGAGCCCGACCATTTCGAGCTTGGCCAAGGCCATCTCGTCGAGCAGCCGTGGCGAGAGGCCGAGATTTTCGCGCATGGGGAACTGCACGTTCTGACGAACGGTGAGCGAGGAGAACAGCGCGCCCTGCTGGAACAATACTCCCCAGCGGCGTTCGAGCGCGCGCCGCTCCTGCTCATTCGCCTGGTCAAGATCGACCCCAAGCACCTCGATCGAACCATGGCGCTTCGGCAGCAGCCCGATGATGGTGCGCAAGAGCACCGATTTGCCGCTGCCGGAGCCGCCCACCAGCCCGAGGATCTCGCCGCCGCGCACGTCGAGCGACAGATGGCCGAGCACGATCTGGTCGCCAAAGCCGACCAGGAGGTCGCGCACTTTGATCACGGCATCGTCAGCCATCGGCGTCACATCCCGATCGATGCAAAGAAGATGGCGAACAGGCCGTCGAGAACGATCACGAGGAAGATCGATTCCACCACCGACTTCGTGGTTTGCAGACCGAGCGATTCGGCGCTGCCCTTCACCCGCAGTCCCTCAGAGCAGGCCACGACGCCGATGACCAGCCCCATGAAGGGCGCCTTGATCATCCCCACTTTGAAATGGGTCAGCGAGATCGCCTCGGTCAGGCGCGAGATGTAGATGTCGGGGCTCATGCCGCCATAGAGCCAAGCCACCAAGCCGCCACCGTAAAGCGCCGCCATCGAGCCCAAGAAGGTGAGCACGGGAAGGGCGATGATCAGCACGATGATGCGCGGGAGGATGAGCACCTCGACAGGATCGAACCCCATGGTGCGCAGCGCATCGATCTCCTCCCGCATCTTCATTGAGCCGAGCTCGGCCGTGTAGGAGCTGCCCGAGCGCCCCGCCACCATGATGGCCACGATCAGCACGCCGATCTCGCGCAAGATCAGGATGCCGACCAGGTCGACGGCGTAAAGCTCGGCGCCGAACTTGCGGAAGTGAAAGATCCCCTGTTGGGCGATGATCCCCCCGATCAGGAAGGTAATGAGCATGATGATGGGCACGGCCTGCCAGGCGACGCGGTCGAGCTGATGGACGGTGGAGGTGAACCTGAATTCACGCGGGCGTAGAGCCATCCGGACGGTCGCCACGCCAAGGGCGCCGAGCATGTCGGCAAAGACCATGAGACCGCGGCCGACCCCGGCGCCGGCCCGGCCAACGGCCGCAAGGCCGGCGACAATTTTGTTCTCACGGGCGATGGCTATAGGGGGCTGGCGGTTGACGCCGTGCATCTCTTCGAGCAAGCCCCGGTCATGCTCGGGAAGCCCGAGAATGACCGTCTCCCGACCGGAGGCGGTCCACTCGCGGGTGAGGCGCTCCAACAGCCAGGCACCGAAGGTGTCGAACTCGCGCACCCCGGCCATGTCGATCGACACGTTGCTCGCCTTGGCGGCCTCGCCGGCCACGCCATCGACGAGCGCCTCCAGCTCGCTGGCATGGGTGGCGGTCCACGAGCCGCCGGCAGCAAGCTCGAGCCGCTCGCCCTTCAACTTACTTGTCAGCAAAATCTCGCCCATGACATGGCTCCTCTGGCCTCATTACAGGCTCAGCCAAGAGGCCTAAGAATGGCGGACTAGAGCGCTATTGACTGAGATTGAACCGCGAGAGCGCTCTAGCTTTTTGTTTGAGCATGATCTTTTCGGAAAACCGGTTCCCACTTTTCCGGATCATGCTCTAGCTTCGCGTCAGGTCGATCGTCACGCTTTTGAGGGCAATGCCTTGCGTCGCGATCGCAACGCTTTGGCGCGAGCCGCTACAGGATACCGACATTGTCCCCGTCACGCCGCCGCCGCTGATCTGCAGGCTCATCTTGTCGCTGGTGGCCTGCCCGGTGGCGCTGCCTTCCGCATTGTAGGTGCGCTCTTCCCACGTACCGGTAATGCGGCCGCCACTTTGGCTGAGCTTGCTCCTGATCTCGACGTTGGACGTCTCGCTCTGGCAGCGGATGGCCATGCCGAGCTGCGCCCCGCCGCCGGTATAGTAGGCATTGCATTTGAGACGTTCCATCCGACCGCCATCGAGCTCGATTTGCCCGCTTCCCCGCCATGAGCCGAGAAGAGTGTCGAAGGGATTGCTGTCGGCCTGGGTGGCATGCTCTTGGGCGAGCACGAGCAACGCCGTCATGACGACGGCAGCCAGGAGCTGCGGAATCGGCGTGGAGCGAATCATGGATCGCATAAGTCTCTCTTTCCCGCAATTTGCGTCCAGAACAAGTCACGATGCCATTACAAGCTGATGACCGGAGGGGTGGTACACGCGACGGCGACGAGCTCGGATACATGCCGTCATTTGGAGTAAGCTATCTGCGGCAACGATCCTGACCTCGATCAGCCTCAACACGGAAGCCGGGCTTTTGTGGGGCCGAACTCGATGCCTAAAACTCGTGCAGTTGCTCCGCGCCTAACGATACAGGACCTTGAACCATGGCGCCTGGCCCAAACATCGCGATCACCTATTGCCGGCTCTGCAACTGGCTGCTCAGGGCCGCCTGGATGGGGCAGGAGCTCTTGTCCACCTTCGCCGAGGAGCTCGGCTCAGTCACGCTCATTCCCGACGACACGGGCGGCGTCTTCGAGGTGCGGATTGACGGCAAGTTGATCTGGTCGCGCAAAGATCAGGGACGCTTTCCCGAGATCAAGGAGCTGAAGCAGATGGTGCGGGATCAGGTCGCGCCGGATCGCGACCTCGGCCATGTCGATACCAAGGAGCCCAAGCCTTAGCCCGACGCGGCCGCCACCCCGCGCCGCTCTTCTTCCTTCCGCTTTTGTGAGGAGGGTCACAAAGGCCTTCGCCGACGCGCGCCACCTAAGCGCCATCACCTCAAGGCGATCCTGCCTTCGGGAGCGAAAGGAAGCAAAAATCATGAACCTCAAGCACTTGCCCTCGGGCGCGGGGCTTGCCGCGCTTGCCCTCGCAGCGAGCATGACGGTCCCGGCCGGCGCCGCTGACGAGCCTCACGCGTCGGCGATCAAGGCCTGCTCTAGCGCCAGCGCGCATGGGCCAGCTGCCGTCGTCACTGCCATCGACGATGGCCGCGGCGGGAGCCTCGTCTGGCTCACTGACGCCAACGCCAATCTTTGGCTCTGCAGCGCCGATACCGACGGTCACATCTACGCCTACCCCATGATCACCGGCGATCTTCTGAACGGCGCGGGTGTGGACCTCGTCAATATCGACCAGGCCACCGATGACGGCACCGTGCCCACACCCGAGCACGACCCGCTCGACGTGGCTGAGCGTGCCTGTCAGGCCTCCCTCTCAGAGGGCCCCGGCAAAATGGTCGGCAGCGGTAAAGACGGGCTCACGGGAGATTGGATCCCCGGCTATTTCGTCTTCATCGAGACGGGCGCGGGCACTTATCTCTGCGATGCCACCGCTGACGCCCAGGTCTGGGCCTTCGCCGAGATCGGCGACCCGCTCACCTTCGGTCATTCGGTGAGCTAAGCTCGGCATCGTGCAGGCTCATTGACGTTCGGTCGACGCAAGCGGGCGTAAGGACCTAAGAGCCTTTGCGCCCGTTCCTGCTTTCGCCGCCACGGGCGACCGGGAATGCAGGAGCAAGCACGACAGAGGTTTGGCATTTTCGGAATGAGCGCGCCGCACGCTCCTCACGAAAGAGTGGAGGCCGCGCTGCTCAGCGCTTATTTTTGGCGCGCGTCACTGCGGCCTTGCGAGCCGCTTCGCGTCGCTTGCGCGTAGTCGCGGCCTTGCGACCCGCCGCGCGTCGTTTTCGAGTCAACGCGCCCTTCTGGGCCGGTGTGAGTGCAGCTTTAGGTTTGGTTTTCATGGTCTCCCTTTATCTTTCAATGGCCAGACCGCGCATGGCGAGGGCCAAGCTGAGAGGCCTCGAGCCTCTCGCTCTTTACGAGCTTCTGCCTTTATACACCTAAGGAGGCGCCATGCGGGGGAGTTCACGACCCCTCTGGTAGTTGGGCGGCGGTTCCCCCACATGAGGAAGGAATTTGGCGCCCGCGTCACGCGAGAGGTTTCCGAAAGATGTCCCAGCCTGTCGTCGTCACCATCCCCCACAAGCTCGGCAAGGCGGAAGCCGTCAGGCGCCTGAAAGCCGGCTTCGGCAATGTGCGCTCGACCTTGGGCGAGAAGTTCGTCGTGCTCAAGGACGAGTGGGCGGGTGACCATCTCGACTTCAGCGCAAGTTTGCTCGGGCAGTCCACCACCGGCACGGTGGACGTCGCCGACGATCACGTGCGGCTTGAGGTGCAGCTCCCCTGGATGCTCTCGCTGCTCGCCAACAAGGCGAAGGCGCTCGTGCAGAGGCAGGGCAAACTGATGCTGGAGAAGCCGACCAAGCCCACTAAGCAATCTTGAGGATCGTGGCTTCCGCGGCGCCGGCTTGCACGATATCGCCGACCTGCTTCCCTGTCAGCGCTTGCGCCACGGGCGAAACATAAGACAGCGTGCCGAGTGACGGGTCCGCCTCGTCCTCTCCGACGATCCGGTAGGTTTGGCGGCGGCCGTCCTCGCGCTCGATCGTCACCGTCGAGCCGAAATGGACCTCGGCGGCGTCGCTCGGCGGCTCAACCACCTGGGCGGTCGCCCGGCGCGAGGTCCAATAGCGTAAGTCCCGATTGACCTTGGCAAGCCGCGGCCTGTCATCAGCCTCTTGCGCCTGAGCGTGGTCGATGTGCAGGCGTGCGAGCTCGGCCTCGATCATCGCGAGCCCCTTCGGGGTGACGAGGTTGTAGGGCGAGACCGGCCGGTCGGGCAGGTCGTCATAGACCTCCCCGCCTTCGGCCTCCTTGGTAAAGGCCTTGCTCATGAGGGCACTATACCACGCCTCGCCTCTGGATTGTGGCGCATGTCGCCGAGCTCGCTCTCGGCGAGATAGGCTCGCGAGAGGGAGAAGCGTTGGTGGACAGACTTTAATTCAACTCACCTTGATCGCCCCCGCTTTGCTATGGTCGGCGGCGTTTCAGGACTCACGGCGAATGCGGCTACACTAGGTGATAAGGACGAGTGTCATGAAATACATCATTGCAGTGATTCAGCCGCACCAGCTCGAGGCCGTGCGCGAGGCCCTCGCGGGCATCGGCGTGCAAGGCCTGACGGTGAGCGAGGTGCGCGGCTTCGGGCGGCAGAAGGGCCATACCGAGATCTATCGCGGCGCCGAATACACCATGCAGTACGTCCCCAAGGTGAAGCTCGAGATCGCCGTAGACGCTGCGATCGCCGATGCCGTGGTCGAGGCGATCGGCAATGCCGCCAGGACCGGCCACATCGGAGACGGCAAGGTGTTTGTGCTCGATCTCGAAGGCGTCATGCGCGTGCGCACCGGCGAGATGGGCGCCGCCGCGCTCTAAGCAGCGGTCGCTGCCGCTCGGATCGCGAGGTCTCCGTGGATTTCAGCAGCTACCGGCAACAGCTCCTGGTGCGGCCCGAAGGGGAGATCAACCTTCTCGATCTGGTGCGCAATTTCGCGCAGTGGTTCTTCGACCTCCTGCGCAATTTCGTCCTGGTCGGAGGGCTGAAATATTTTTACGAGAAATCCGGCAGCACGGTGCTGTTCTATCTCCACGAGTTCGCGCTCGGCGTGATCTTTCTCTATTGCCTCTCTTATGCCGACCAGTGGTACATCAACCTCTTCAGCTTCCTGGAGGACAAGCGGCTCGCTGACCGGCTCAACAGGACCGTCAACCTCAGTCTCGCCGTCGTGCTGTTCCTGGTGATCAGATGGGGCGCGTCAGTCATCGTGGCCGAAATCTCCCACGCCCAGGTCTGAGCGAAGCTAGGATCGGCTTGCCGCGTCGGCGGCAAACCGCAAATCCCCAGCCGAGCGGATGCCACGAGCTACGCGCTTTCCGAAATGTAAGGAAAGGCAATCAGCCCGAGCCTTTCAAGCTCAACCGCAAAGGCCTATATGGAAGCGGTCTGGGTTAACACCTGTTAGGATCGGCCTCCGAGTGTCACAAGACATGCTGCACGATATGCCCAAACGCCAAGGCGCCGCCCTTGTTGCCCATCCCGGCGATGGGGTTGCTGAGATCATCGATCCGCCTGCCAAACGCTCAAAGGTCGAGCGGCAGTCCCGGCGCCTGCGCGAGAAGGTGGTCCGCCCAAGCGCGCTCGGCATGCTGCTCAGGCCCATCGGCGTGTCGATTGCCATCGTGCTCTCGACTTATGCGCTGCTGTCCCTCGGCACCACTTTCTACAAAAGCTACCAGCGGCATCTCGACCACACCGCCACGGTGCATGCCGACAACAGCATTCTCGATATCTTCTTCGGCGATCAGAGCCTGCCGCCCGATGCCGTCGATCTCGTCATCAAGGATGTCGACGGCAGCTTGCATAAGGTGGTGGCGAGCAAGTCGGAGGCCGACAAGTTCGTCAACGACACCATCCTGATGCTCGACGAGGAGCGGGCGCGCATCAAGAAGTCGGCGCACGAGGACCTCGATCGCACCTTCGCCCTTGCCTTCCAGGATCGCGAGCCGGCGATCTCGGGCTACGCCGATTGGTACTTCGAGTGGAAGCGCTCCTATGTGGTGCTAAAGGAGACCATCAGCTCAGCCATCACCCGCTTCTTCGAGGCCGGCAAATACGAGTCGCTGAACGAGGCTATCGAGGCCGACGTCAAGGATTACTTCCTGAAGAACTACAAGGAGCAGGTGCTGAAGCCCGAACTCCGCGATGAGACCATCACCAAGGGTGTCGAGCAGGCGGTGCGCCACGCTCATGACAGCTACCGGCGGGTGATCGCCAATGGCGACATGCGCCTCCAGCTGTTCCTCGCCAAACATACCGACCATCTCGAGGACATTCCCCCGGCGACCCCGATGACCAATGTGAAGCTCGATTGGGACGCGCAGAAATGGAAGGCGCCGGTCTATCTCATGGAAGACCGCGCCTTCGACGGCGTGGCCGGCATCGGCGCTGCGGCTGCCGGCGGCACCGTGGGTGCGCTGGCGCTCGGGCCCGCTATCAACGGCGTGCTCGCGCAGAGCTTCGGGCAGCTATCGCGGCGCGTCGCCACCTCGCTCGGCACGCGGCTTGCCTTCGCCGAGCAGGGTGCCGTGGCTGGAACCGTCGTCCAGCCGATGGGCGGGCAGGTGGTCGGCGCCGCGCTCGGCGTGGTGATCGGGGCTGCTGTGGATTATCTCAGCAACTCGGCGAACGAAGCGTTCAACCGCGAGAGCTTCGTTGCCGCCAACGAGGAGGCGCTCGATGCCACCGTCGCCACCTGGAAATCGAGCCTCGAGGCCAATATCGACACGGCCATCGACAAGTGGTTCGACGATGCCCGTGCATCCGTCGTTCTCGCGTCGAAATAGCGGCTTTTCGCCTGACGTTGCGGGCAGCACATTTCTGTCGCATTTCCGCCCCTTGGAGCGATATGCTGAGCCCTAAAGCCAAAAGGCTACGGGGATGGAAGAGAGCGTCAAGACCATAGCGCGGCCAGCCGCGAGCCGCTCCTTGCGGGAGGCGATCCGCAAGGCGCGCCTCGAAGAGGCCGAGCATCTCGATCGCACCGCCGACCTTCGCGATGGCGAGATCGCGCGGCTCGAGTTGCTCAAGGCCGAGCTCGAAGCCGTGTTCGCCGAACTCCCGCCGCATGACGACCGGTTCAACCTCGCTCTCGTGCCGAGCCGACCGGCGCGGCTATGGATTGACCTCTTCACCTATGCGGCGGTCGACGACGGCAGCGGCACCTATCTCTTCGTGCGCAACAGCGAGAACGGAAGGCGGACGCTGTTCAGCTCGAACAGCGTCGCCGACATGACCGAGCGCATCACGCGCTACATGGCGCGGGAGATCGTGCGCCGGGAGCGTATCGAGGCGGCGCTGCTCGAGCCCACGCGCGCAGGGGTGATCGGGGGCGACACAGCGCCCTTAGGCGCCGGGATGGGCGTGGTCATCGCGGCCTTCGCCATCGGCCTTCTCACTGGCGCGGCAGGCCTGTTCGCAGCCGTCTGGCTCACCGTTCCCTGAGCACGCGGCGCTCGCTTTCCCAGACGTGCTCAGGGGCCGCCGCGACCGAGCGCCCAACCATCTCGCAACGCCACCCGCCATTGGTCCGCGCGATTGAATATTCGTTATAGCGGGCGGCGGGAATGCGCCCCTCCACGGCCTCCGATGCCGAAGGCACGCCGACGACGATGGCCGGCCCGCTCGCGGTGTCGAGCTCAAGCATCTTCTGCTCGTGATTGTGGCCATGCAGCACGAGCTCGACGCCATGCGTCCTCAGAACGTTGCGCAGCCTGCCGGCATCGCGAAGCCCACGGCGCCAGCTCGCTTGGCCGGGAAGGGGAGGGTGGTGGATCAGCACCACGCGAAACAGATCTTCGCGCCCGAGCCTCGCCAGGGCCTCAGCGAGCAACGCGCGCTGGGTCGAGCCGATCTTGCCCGCGGCGACGAATGGCATGGTTGGTACGGCCGATGACAGAGCCACGATGGCGACGTCGCCGAAGCGCCGCACGAAGGGAAAAAGCGTGGGCGGCGTCGGCACCAGCAGCTCACCCGCCGCGTTTGCCTGCATATAAGGCTGCCAGTGTCGCGTCCCGCTCTCGGGGTGCAGCCTGACATAGGCGTCATGGTTGCCGGGGATCGCCGTGACTTGCGTTGGCGGTCCGAGATGATGCAGCCATTCCGCGGCGCGGAGGAATTCCTCGGGCAGGCCGAGATTGACGAGGTCCCCGGTGACGGCGATGTGGTCGGGCTTCCGCTCGATGAGGTCGCGGGTCAGCACGTCGAGCACGTCGCGCCGGTGCACGAGCTTGCGCCCGCGATGCCAATTGACGTATCCGAGCATACGCTTGCCCATGAGATCGCCGCGCTTGGCCCGCGGCATGGGGCTCAGATGGATGTCGGAGAGATGGGCGAGGGTGAACACAAGCGCTCCCTTAGCGTGGGCCAGAGCGAGGAGGCAAGGCTGAAGCGGACCTTCCTACAACGTCTGCGGCCCAATCGCATTCTGACGGCGATGTTCCGGCCGATCTGGCGCATGCGCCGGGGAATGACGCTCGGTGCGCAAGGGGCGGTCATCGACGGCGACGGCCGCGTACTTCTCGTGCGCCATGGCTACCGGCCGGGCTGGTGGTTCCCGGGGGGCGGCGTCGAATGGGGCGAGACGTTCGAGACGGCGCTGGCCCGCGAGCTCGAGGAGGAGGTCGGCGTGAGCCTCACCGGCCCGGTGGAGCTGCACGGCATCTTCTCCAATTTCGCGAACTTCGCGGGCGACCATATCGCCGTGTTCGTCGTGCGCCATTGGCAACGGCCCGCAAACTACTGGAAACGGGGAGAGATCGCCGAAGCGGGAATGTTCGAGCGAGGGGACTTGCCGGCGCTCACCGATCCCGGCACGCGGAAGCGCCTCGCCGAGATTTTCGACGAGGCCCCGTTGAGCGCGCTGTGGTGATCGCATTCCTCGCTCTCCCGAAAGGGGGGAGGCCGAGGCACTCGCGGAAATCACTCCGAGGCCGCGAGGCGCTTGGTGATCTTCGCCACGTGATGACCCTGGAAGCTCGCCAGGTTCAGCTCCTTCTGCGAGGGGAGCCGCGAGCCGTCAGGCGCGGCGATGGTGCCGGCGCCATAGGGCGAGCCGCCCCTGACCTCGCTGATGTCGGGGAGATCGGGCGCTGAATAAGGCAGCCCGACAATGATCATGCCGTGATGCAGCAAGGTAAAATGGAAGGAGACGATCGTCGTCTCGTTGCCGCCGCCGGTCGAGGTCGAGGTGAAGACGCTGCCGACCTTGCCGATCAATGCGCCGCTGACCCACAGCGGTCCGGTCTGGTCGAGGAAGTTCCGCATCTGCGAGCTCATGTTGCCGAAGCGGGTCGGCGTGCCGAAAATGACGCCGTCGTAATTGGCGAGCTCTTGCGGATCGGCGAAGGGGGCGGCCTGATCGACCTTCATGCCGGCGTCGCGCATGAACTCCTCAGGCATCAGCTCGGGCACGCGCTTGACGCTGACATGCACGCCCTCGACGGCGCGCACGCCATGAGCGACGGCATAAGCCAGTGTCTCGGTGTGTCCGTAGGATGAGTGATAAAGAACGAGCAGTCGTGCTGTGTCAGCCATCGATAGTGCCCCCGCATGCTGTCAAAGGGGCGTGGCCTCCTGCCCCTCCTCG
>DFXC01000048.1:8287-12596 GCA_002383105.1 Hyphomicrobiaceae bacterium UBA4118 | reverse complement strand
CGATAACAGTTGGTGAACTTGGGCGATTTCGTGAAACTTGGCAATCTTGCCGGCGAAATTGTTTCGAACCGCTGGACCCGCGTTCCGCCCCATGATATGGCAGCGCCGCCATGTGGACGAGGATCGAACGGTTGATGCTTCCCCGACGACGAGGGCGCGCGCTTCTTGCGCAGGCCGCCTAGCTCCTCGCCGCCGACACCTCGCCTGTCTCACTGAATTTGGCTGTGGTGCCCTTGCCGCGGTTGAGGGATTCCCTCTCGATCAGCCTTTGGGACCCCAATCCATGTCTTCCTCAAGCCTTCAGATCCGCCTCGAAACCGACGGTGACGGCCAGGCGCTGTCGCGGCTTGCGGCCGACGCCTTCGGTCCTGGCCGCTTCGCCCGGACCGCCTACCGGGTGCGCCAGGGCATAGCGCCGGTCGCCGCCCTTTGCCTCGCGGCCTTGCTCGACGACAGGCTGGTGGGAGGCATCCGCTTCACCGCCATCAGGATTGGCGAGGAGGCAGGCGCGGCCTTGCTCGGACCGCTCTTGGTCGACCCGACGGTGAAGGGGAAGGGCTATGGCCGGGCGCTCGTCGAGGAAGGACTGGCGCGGACGCGGGCGGAAGGTTTCGGCCTGGTGCTGCTTGTAGGTGACATGCCCTATTACGGGCGGTTCGGCTTCACCCCGGTCCCGTTCGGACAGATCACGCTGCCTGGGCCGGTCGATCCCGCGCGGTTGCTGGCGCTCGAGCTCATCCCCGGCGCGCTCGCCCGCGCAACTGGACCCGTCAAGGGCTATGCGGGCTAGTGGCCTTCGCGGAACCAGGTCGCGGCCAGAAGGCCGAGCAGAAGGCCTAGCGCGAGGAAGCCCGTGAAGAGTGGGAACAGGCGCACGCCCTTGACGTGGTAGGCGTCCCGCTTGTGCAGCCCGAGCCAGTCGTCGCCGTGCATGACGTGGCCGCCGCGGAGCATCACGAGGCGCGGCAGCTCGCCCGCGTCGGCCTCGGTGCGGCCAAGCCAGAAGCTGCCGCCGCCGGTCTGGTTGAGAAGGGGGGCAAGCACCTGGTCAGTCGCGGTCACGGCGGCGAGCTCGCGCGCATTGGCGTTGCCCACGGTGACCACGCTGGCGAGCTTGCCCGAGCCGACGCGATAGACGCCCTGCTCGCTTACGGTCATGGCTTTCGCCCACGAGCCCCGCTCGCCCTTGTCGAGGGTGACGGTCTCCTCTTTGCCGGACGGCGCCGTCACCGTGACCTGATCGATGTCGTCCTTGATTGACCGCCGCTCGATGGTGAGCGTCTGTCCCCGGCTCGTCGCCTTCAGCGTCTCCTCTTCGAGGTCGGGCTCCTTCATCAGCCAATGGGCGATTCGGCGCAGGAGGTCGGTATAGGGTCCGCCGCCCTCGTAGCCGCGCGCCCAGAGCCAGGCGTGGTCGGAGAGGAGCATGCCCACCCGGCCCTCGCCGCGTTGGCCGATCACGAGCAGGGGCTTGCCTTGGGCGCCCTGCATCAGCACCTCGGCGTCGCGCGTATCGACGTCGACCACGCGGAACCAGCGTCCCCAGGAGGGCTCGTCGCCGCTCGCGCCCGGCAGGTCGCTGGTGACGGGATGCTTCTTGCCGAGCTCGGTGAGCTTCGGCTTGAATGGCTCCTCGACCACGCGCCCCGTAGGCACCGCCGGCAAGATCTGGCCAAGCGGGGACCGGTAGAGGCTCAGCGGGGAGGCATAATCGTCGCCGGCCGAGACGAGCACGGCGCCGCCCTTCTCCACGTAGCGGGCCACGTTCTCGAGATAGAGGAGCGGCAGCACGCCGCGCCGCTGATAGCGGTCGAAGATGATCAGGTCGAACTGATCGAGTTTCTCCTGGAACAGCTCGCGGGTGGGGAAGGCGATCAGCGACAGCTGATTGATGGGCGTGCCGTCCTGCTTCTCCGGCGGGCGGAGAATGGTGAAATGCACGAGGTCCACGGAGGCGTCAGACTTGAGCATGTTGCGCCAGGTCCGCTCGCCAGCATGGGGCTCGCCGGAGACGAGCAGCACGCGCAAATTCTCGCGCACGCCTTCGACCGTCAGCACGGCGCGATTGTTGACGGTGGTGAGTTCGCCCGGTGCTGCCTCGGCCTCGATCTCGACGATGTTGGGTCCGGCGTGGTCGATGGCGACCGGGATCTCGACCTTCTCGCCGATGTGGACGCTTCGCGTCGTGGGCGCCTGGCCTTGATGGGTGACCGTCAGCTTGACCAATCCCGTGTTCCCCGGCGTCGTCTCGGTGACCTTGACCTCGATTCCCTGCGCGCCGCCGACGATGCCGAAGCGGGGCGCGGTCAACACCTGGAGCCTGCGGTCGAACTCGCCGGGCTTGCCGGTCAGGAGCGCATGCACCGGCGCATCGAAACCGAGCGCCGAGGCAGAGCCGGGGACGTCATGCACCTCGCCGTCGGTGATCATGATCACGCCGGCCAGCCGGTCCGGCGGCACGTCGGCAAGGGCCTGGCCGAGATCGGTAAACAGCATGGTGCCATCGCGCTCGCTGTCGGCCGAGGTCGAGGCGGAGTGCACCCAGCGCACGTCGAGATTGGGAAAGGCCTTCAGCTTCGCCTCGAGGCTCTTGCGGACGGCCTCGGTCCGCTTGGTGCGGTCGGCGATCGCCTGGCTCTGGCTGTCGTCGACCACCACGGCGAGGACGTCGTTGAGCGGCTCGCGGTCCTCCTGCTTCAGATGCGGATTGGCGATGGCGATCAGCAGGAGCGCAAAGCTTAAGAACCGCAACACCGCTCCCCGGCGGGAGCGCCAGAACAGCAGCATGAGCAGCACGGCACCTGCCGCGCCAAGGCCCCACAGCACGGGCCAAGGCACGAAGGGGAGGAACTCGACCGACCAGCTCATCGCATCATTGTCCCAGGCGCTCGAGCAGGGCGGGGACGTGCACCTGGTCGGCCTTGTAGTTGCCGGTGAGCGCGTACATCACGATGTTGACGCCGGCGCGGAACGCCATCTCGCGCTGCACCTCGCCGCCGGGCACTGCGGGATAGATCGGCCGGTTCGACTCATCGAGCGCCCAGGCGCCGGCAAAGTCGTTGGAGGTGATCACGATCGAGCTCACCCCGTCGGTGCGGCGCGAGCGCTCGCTGCGCTCGGCATCGTCAGCGGGCTCGGCCTCGACCCACAGCGAGCCGCCGTCGAAGCGGCCGGGGAAGCTCCGCATCAGGTAGAACGACTTGGTGAGGACGTGGGTTTCGGGAACGGGCTCGAGCGGCGGAATATCGAGCTGGCCGATCAGGCGGCTCAGCGCCTGGCCCTGGGCGCCGGCGTCGGAGATTGCCGTCTCATGGTCGCGCGTGTCGAAGATGATGAGGCCGCCCTGCTTCATGAAGGCGTCCACCTTGGCGAGCGTGGCGTCGGAGAGCGGGCTCGCGTCCTCGCGCACCGGCCAATAGAGGATGGGGAAGAAGGCGAGCTCGTCCTTGTCGATGTCGATGCCCATGGGTTCGGCAGGCTCGAGCGCGGTGCGGGCGCGCAAGACCTTGCTCAATCCCGACAATCCTTCTTCGCTGGTGCGATCGATGTCTGGGTCGCCGGTGATGACGTAAGCAAGATGCGTTTGCAGAGAGGCCTTCAGCGCGAAGTCATCCGCGGAGATGGCCGCCATGGGCGGCGTGGCCGTGGCTGCTGCATCCTCCGCCCTTACCGAGGCCGGCGCGGCAGCCAAAATCGCCAGCGCCAGCAGGGCGGCGGCGCCCGACGCTGCGGCGCCGCGGCGCCATCTCCAGCCCGAGCTCAGCAGCAGCAGAGCGAGAACGTCAGCGGCAAACAGGCCGAGCGCCGCGAAATAGAGCCAGGGCTCGAGCGCCATGGGCTTGCGCAGCGTGTAACCGATCACTTCGCTCGACCCTTCGATCGTGCGCAAAGGCTTGAGGGTGGTCTTGGCGGTGACGAGGTTGAAGGCGCGGGCGGCGCCTGACGGACCGTAATAGCCCGGGGGGTGATCTGGCCCTGGCGTCGTGGTGTCGAGCTTGTCGGGCGCCAGAGGCGCGGCGCGAAGCGGC
The DNA here is from genome assembly GCA_002383105.1 of Hyphomicrobiaceae bacterium UBA4118. Classification (GTDB taxonomy): domain Bacteria; phylum Pseudomonadota; class Alphaproteobacteria; order Rhizobiales; family Methyloligellaceae; genus Methyloceanibacter. The sequence continues at coordinate 8,568 of DFXC01000048.1, read as the reverse complement.
GGCGAAGTGAGCTGGCCGTAGCCGTCAAGGGTCTGGATCGGCGGCAGTGCGCCCGACGAGTTCGCGCTGCTTGTGGCGGCCGGCGAGGCTTCGAGAGTTGCGGCTTGCTCGCCTTGCTCAAGTCCCACCTGGCTTGGACCAAGGGTGACAATGCGGCGGAGCATCTCCACGAACAGACCCGAAAGCGGCAGGTTCGACCAGTCCGAGTTCGCCGTCACGTGGAACAGCACGATGAAGCCTTCCCCCTCTTTCGCGGCGGTGACCAGCGGCGTGCCGTCGGC
>DFXC01000048.1:0-8038 GCA_002383105.1 Hyphomicrobiaceae bacterium UBA4118 | reverse complement strand
CGGTTGACCTTCACGTCATCCGGTATGGCAAGACCGCGGAACGGGCTCTTCTCCTCGAACGGCGCAAGCGATTGCGGCGTGCTCCAGGACAGAGACCCGCCAAGGGAGCGGCCGCCGTGGCGCAAGGGGGTAGGAAGAAGCTCATCGCCGCCCTGCTCGAGTCTCGGTCCCGCAAAACGGATGAGCACGCCGCCCGATTTAAGCCAGGCGTCGAGCTCTTCCTGCGTGCCGGCGACGAGCTTGCCGATATCGGCGAGCACGATGGTCGAGACCTTCTGGGCGATGAGCTCATGCACGGCGGTCGCGACATTGCCCTCGCTCGGCGTGATGACGTCGGCGTAGGGGGAGAGCGCGCGCTGGACATAATAGAGGGGCGAGAGCAAAGGCTGGGCCGCCTCCCGCGATTCGCCCGAGACGATGCCGACCCGGTGCCATTGCGAGCGCGCGTCGAGAAGGTGGATGGCGCCTGCCGACCGCTCGCCTGCGATCTCGATGCGCGCCACCTGATTGCGAATCTCGAGCGGGAGGTCGAAGCGAGCCGTGGCCTCGCGGGCTCCTTGCGCGATAGAGAATGTCGCCTCGCCCAAAGGCTCGCTGCGGCCGGTGAGCGCCTTGACCACGCCTGAACGCGGACCGTCGGCGCCGCTCAGGACGCGGGCGGTAAGCTCGCCGCCGTCGCCTGAGGCTTGACCGACACCAAGGGCAGCGTCGTCCTTGCCCGGTCGGAGCACGGTGAAGCTGCCGGTCGAGCCCGCAAGCTTGGCAAGGCCCGCCGCGAAGTCTGCCCCCTCTCCATAGTCGAGGCCGTCGGAAAGCCACAGCACGCTGTAGTCAGTCTTGCCGCCAAGATCGCGCCCAAGCGCCGTCGCAAGGGCGGCGCGGTCGGGCGCATAGGGCTCAGGCACCAAGCCGCCCACGCGCTCGCGCGCCTGGTCGGGGCTGAGCGGGTCGCTGACCGGCTGGCCGGGAGCGGTCGGCGCCAGCACGACGGTGCGGCCGTTGCGTCCGGCCCGGTCGATGGCCGCCTCGATCGCCTCACGGCGCTCAGGCCAATGGGATGCCGAGGCCCAGCCATTGTCGATGACGAGGAGGAGCGGGCCGGAGCCGGTGAAGGTCTGCCGGTCGGGGTTGAGCACGGGCCGCGCCAGGGCAAGGATGATCACGGCCGCCAGCAGCATGCGCAGTGCCGTCAGCCACCAGGGGCTGTGGGCCGGCGTCTCGTCGGTGGATTTAAGGTCCTTCAGAAGCCGCGTCGGCGGGAACACCACCACTTGCGGGCTCGGCGGAGTGAGCCTGAGCAGCCACCAGATCGCGGGAAGCGCCGCGAGCGCCACCAAAATCCAGGGCTGAAGGAAGCCGATGGCGCCGATCGTCATCATGGCTTGAGGTCCGCTGCTGCCTCGCCGCCCGCGACGGGCCGCGGCGCGCGATAGCGATAGTCGCGCTCAAGACCGGCGAGGCGATTGTGGATGGCGAGCACCACCTCCTCTGCCGGACGGTCGGTGTGATGCACGAGGAAGGACCAGCCGAGCCGCCGCGTGGTTTCGGCAAGGTCCTTGCGATGCTGCTTGATCCGCTCCTGATAACGTTCGCGCAAATTCTCGGCGCGGCCGGCGATCACTCTGTCCCGGCCTTCGCTTGCGGCGAACTCGGTGCGGCCGGCGTAAGGAAGCGTCTCCTCGGCGGGATCGAGCACCTCGACGAGATGGCCGCGCACCCCTTGCGCCGCGATTTCCTGAAGCCGCTCCGTCGTCTCTGCCACCGGCTCGAGGAAATCGCTGAACAAGAGGCATTCGGAGAAGCGGCTCAATTTGGCGGCAGGCGGCAGGCTCGCGTCGGCGGTCTCGCGCATGAGAACCTCGGCGACGCGGCGCCCGGCGTTGCGTCCCCTAAAGGGCCGGCCGCCGAGCAGCCCGACGCGCTCGCCGCCGCGGGCGAGAAGCTCGGTCAAGGCAAGCGCCAGAACCACGACGCGGCTTTCCTTCGAGGTCTTCGACAGCGACGAGCGGAAGCGCATGGAGGGCGAAAGATCGACCCAGAGCCAGACCGTATGGGCCGCCTCCCATTCGCGCTCGCGCACGAACAGATGGTCCGAGCTTGCCGAGCGCCGCCAATCGACGCCTGAAAGGGAGTCATTCTGGTCGTAATGACGGAACTGCCAAAAAGTTTCGCCGGGGCCGGCGCGGCGCCGCCCATGGCTGCCATGGGTGACGGTGTGGGCAACCCGCTGCGCCTCGATGAGGAGCGCAGGCATGCGCGCCGCCAATCCATGGGCCTCGGCTTCCTCGGCCGGGAAAGGCTGAAGCGTTCTCTCCTGCGCGTTGGCCAAGCTCAGATCACCCTAACGGCGCAACGAGCTTCGCCACCATGTCGCTCATCTGCATCCCTTCGGCGCGGGCCGCGAAGGTGAGCGCCATGCGGTGCTTGAGCACCGGCTCGGCAAGCTCGATCACGTCGTCGATGGAGGGAGCAAGCCGGCCCTCGATCATCGCCTTGGCGCGGACGGCGAGCATCAGCGCCTGGCTCGCGCGGGGGCCTGGCCCCCAGGCGATCATGTCGTCAAGCTCCTGGTCGATGCCGGTGCCGGGGCGCGCCGAGCGGACGAGCTTGAGGATGGCATCGACCACCTGGTCGCCCACGGGCAACTGCCGCACCAGCCGCTGCGCGATCATCAACTCGTCGGCCGAGAGGATGGTCTTGAGCACGCGGTCCTCGACGCCGGTGGTGGCGAACAGCATGCGCCGCTCGGCCGCTGCGTCGGGATAGGAGACGTCGATCTGCAACAGGAAGCGGTCGAGCTGGGCTTCGGGCAGGGGATAGGTGCCTTCCTGCTCGAGCGGGTTCTGGGTGGCGAGCACATGGAACGGGCGGGGCACGTCGTGGCGAATGCCTGCCACGGTGACATGGTGCTCCTGCATCGCCTGCAGCAGAGCCGACTGGGTCTTGGGGCTCGCGCGGTTGATCTCGTCGGCCATCAGCAGCTGGGTGAAGATCGGGCCCTCGACGAAACGGAAGCTCCGCCGGCCGGCCGTGCCTTCTTCCAGCACCTCTGAGCCCACGATGTCGGACGGCATTAGGTCGGGGGTGAACTGGATGCGCTTGTTTTGGAGGCCAAGCACGGCGCCAAGGGTCTCGACCAGGCTCGTCTTGGCGAGGCCCGGCACCCCGATCAGGAGGGCATGGCCGCCGGACAGAAGCGTGATCAGCGCAAGGTCGATGACGCGCTCCTGGCCGAAAATGATGGAGGCCGTGGTCTCGCGCACTTTCTCGATCTTGGCGCCAACTTCCTCGATACGATCGATCAGTTGGGTCTCGGTGGGGGCAAGTGTTGTCATGGCTTCAGTTTGGCTCGATCCTGGATCTTAAGGGACTATAGGGCCAATGGCCTCGGGAGACGGAAGCACTTTGCAGTGGCAAATGGGTCACAATCGTGTTGGTTCCGGGCGGCTTGCGTCAAGGCTCCCTGGCGGAGCAGAGATGGCAGGTCAGTAGCGGCATAAAGAGATGCCCGACCAAGACGAAAGAGACGTTCTCGTAGCATTTGAGGAGGCCCGCGGCAAACCGCGTTCGGCAGCATTGCCAAACATTAATTTTTGCGGGGATATCGGGCTCAAGATCGGCCGCGACGGCACCTGGTATTACCAGGGGAGCCCGATCCTCCGGCCGGGGCTCGTCAAGCTCTTCGCCTCGGTGCTCCGCCTAGAGGACGACGGCGCTTACTTCCTGGTGACCCCGGTCGAGAAGGTGTCGATCGAGGTCGAGGGCGCGCCCTTCGTCGCCGTGGAGATGTGGCGAGAGGGGAGCGGCGAGGCGCAGCGCCTATCCTTTCGTACCAATGTGGACGACGTGGTGGCGGCCGACGGCGAGCATCCTCTCGGCTTCGAAACGGGACCTCGGGGGAGCGTCATCCCCTTCGTCGTCGTGCGCGGGGGCTTGAGAGCGCGGCTTGCCCGCCCGGTCTATTACGAGCTCGCGGCCTTGGCGGTCGAGCCCCAAGGCCCCGAGAGGGCCGGGGTTTGGAGCGGTGGGGTGTTCTTCCCGTTTCCCGCGACATCGAGCTGAGACCTTAGCGCCACTCGCTTTGTTAAGCTGCCGCCGCTATGGTGCGGACGCGTTTTCCCAGAGAGAGGCCGCCCTTCGATGTTGCGCATCGCGCTGATCGACATCCTCCTGTTCGCGCTGCCCTTTCTGATCTACGCGGGCTATATGCTCGCGGTGAAGGGAGCGGCGCCCGCGGGCATTTGGCAGGGCGCGCCGGTCGTGTGGCTGCTCGCCGCAGGATGCGGGCTCTTGCTCATCACCATGGCGACGCTGATCCAGTTCTCAGGCGGCAAGCCCGGTGGCGTCTATCATCCGCCGAGTCTCGATGACGGCGTCGTCAAGCCTGGCGAGATCGACTGACGGCGGGTCCGATGCCTGAGCACGCGGTAAAGGGCTCCTCCGCTCCCCCTTCGCTCAAAGATGCCGACTGGCTGAAGCGGCCGGAGACGGGGCGCGTCTTTGCCGCGCTTGGCGCGCCCGGCGTCGAGACCCGTGCGGTCGGAGGCGCGGTGCGCAACGCTTTGCTCGGGTTGCCGGTCACCGAGATCGATCTTGCCACCACCGCCCCGCCCGACAAGGTGATGACGCTTGTGAGGGAAGCGGGATTGAAGGCGGTGCCGACCGGGATCGTCCACGGCACGGTGACGGTGATTGCGGGAAGCGTGCCCTTCGAGGTGACCACGCTCAGGCGCGACGTCGAGACCTTCGGCAGGCGCGCCACGATCGCATTCACCGAGAATTGGGAAGAGGACGCACGGCGGCGCGATTTCACGCTGAACGCGCTCTATGCGGCAAGCGACGGCACGGTGTTCGACCCGCTTGGGGGCTACCCCGATCTTGCCGCCGGCCGCGTGCGCTTCATCGGCGATGCCGAGGCCCGCATCAAAGAGGATTACTTACGCATCCTGCGCTTCTTCCGCTTTAACGCCTATTACGGCAAAGGCCCACTCGACCAGGAGGGGCTGCAAGCCGCGGTGAGGCTCAGGGGCGGGCTCGATCAGCTCTCGGCTGAGCGGATCGCGGCTGAGCTGCGGCGCCTCCTCGTGGCCCCTGGCGCGCTCGGCGCGATCGAGGCGCTTTACGATTACGGGTTGCTCACGGGGGTCCTTGGCGGCGCGCCGCGCTTAATGCGCTTCGCGAGGCTGGTTGCTATCGAGACCGCGCAGGGCTTGACGCTCGATGCCGCGCTGAGGCTCGCCGCCCTTGCCGTGTTCGTACCGGAGGACGCCTCACGTCTTGCCGCACGTTTGCACCTCTCAAATGCCGCCCTGGCGCTGCTTGAGCTTGGTGCGGCCGACCATGCAAGGCTAGAGCTGCCGGACGAAGATGCTGCCAAGCGAGCGCTCTATCGGCTCGGTCAGTGCATTTTTGAGGCGCATGTGCTGATGGCTTGGGCTGACGCAGGCGCTTCGCCTGAGGATCCGCGCTGGCGCCAGGCGCTCACCCTTGCCGACCGCTGGCAGGTCCCCGAGTTCCCGGTGCGCGGGCCCGATATCATGGCGCTCGGCGACCTCAAGGGACCGGTGATCGGAGATATCTTGCGCGAACTGGAGCAAGGCTGGATCGAGGGCGGCTTCGCCGAAGACCGCGAGCAGCTTCTCGCCAAGGCAGCCAAGCTTGCAGGCAAGGCCGGGAGAAGCGCCGACTGAGCGCGCCGCATACTTCCCGGCTAACTCAGGAACGCCCGAACAAGACCGATCAGCGTCGCCGCGAGAGCAAGCGAGACCGGCACGAGCGCAACCTCGATCAGCACGTCGCGTCCACGCTCATCGCCGGTCGCGATACCGACGGTGCTGTTGAGGAACTCGCGAAAGCTCGTGTCCCGCACGGGCCAGCGCTTGTCATGCAGGCTATAGGACGCGGTCAGCAGGAAGAGCGTGAAGAAGATCACGAAGAACAGCGTCACGATGACGAGCAGATAGTCGATCTCTGGTCCGGAAGCGAAAGCGAGCCAGGTTACTGCAAGGAACCAGATCGCAGCGGCGACCGCGATCTCAACCGCTGCTGGATGAACGCCAACTTCGCTTGCCTGCATGCGCTCGGCGCGGCTTGCCTCCGGCAGTCCTGTCGTGGGGATGACGTTGCGTGGCGTTTTCAGGTCTTCCGGGTCGTTGGGAGCAGTTTCGCGATACTCCCGTCTCATTGCGAGGTGTGCCATGGCAGCCTCCTAAGATGCTCCCACGTCAGCCTAATATGTCAATTGGCCTAGGGAGGAGAAGGTTCCAGCACCACCGCAGCTATTTCGACGCGGGGTGAGTGCGGCTAGCTCTTGCCCAGCCGCTCGATGAGCGCCATGGCTGCGGCAGGAGCGCGCAGCTTCCCTTCATGGATGAAGTAGACGAATACGTCGCGGGGCCTGGCTTCAGGCTTCTGCCCGGCCTCGACCAGTGGAAGATCGTTTGGCGCGCCCCCTTCTGCCCAAACGCGCGCACGGTCTGCCCATTTGTCGAGCTGCGCTGGCGCATAGGCTGCTGGGAGCGCGTCATTGCCCTTCTGCAAGCGCGCATAAACGACATCGCCGGTGGGATCGGCGATCGCGGGGTAGTCCTCGCTCTCGGCAAACGCCGCCGTCACGCCGAAGCTGCGCAGCAGCTTGATGAAGGCGGCGTCGCGGAAGCTGTCATGGCGAGCCTCGACGACGTGGTTGAGCTTCCGCCCGTCGAGCTCGCGCGGGAGGTGCTCAAGGAATTTGCCGAAGTCGGCTTGGTCGAAGCGCTTGAAGGGCGGGAATTGCCAGAGTACGGGCCCGAGCTTATCGCCGAGCTCGAGTACGCCTGAGTCGAAGAAGCGGCTGATGAAGGCGCCGGTCTCGGCGAGCACCTTCTGCTGGGTGACAAGCCGCGGGCCTTTGACGGAGAAAATGAACCCGTCTGGTACGGCAGCGGCCCATTTGCGGAAGCTCGCCGGGCTCTGCAGCCGATAGTGCGTGGCGTTTATCTCGATGGAGGTGAGATTGCTGCTGGCGAAAGCGAGCTCGTCAGCCTGCTTCAGGCCCTTCGGATAGAACACGCCGCGCCATGGCTCGTAGGTCCAGCCGCCGATGCCGACGCGAATGCTCCCAAGTGCCGGCCCAAGCTTCCTCGTCATGAAAGATCGCTCCTCGTCATGCCCGCGAAGGCGGGCATCCAGTAACCGATGGTCTTCGCTTGCTCAGTTACCGGGGTTACTGGATTGCCCGGTCAAGCCGGGCAATGACAATGAGTGATTTGATAGGCTCCGGGCAAAGCCAAAAGCAAAGAGCCGCGCCCGAAGAGCGGCTCGATTTACACGAATCGTTACAAACGCTTACGCAACCATACTTAGAAGTCCATGCCGCCCATGCCGCCGCCGGGCATGGCGGGGGCTGACCCCTGCTTCTTCGGCTTCTCGGCCACCATGGCCTCGGTGGTGATGAGGAGGCCCGCGACGGAGGCCGCATCCTGCAGCGCCGTGCGCACGACCTTGGCGGGGTCGATCACGCCCTGCTTGACGAGGTTGCCGTATTCACCGGTCTGGGCGTTGTAGCCGAAGGCATAGTCGGCTTTGTCGAGGATCTTGCCCACAACCACGGCGCCGTCTTCGCCGGCATTCTCGGCGATCTGGCGCGCCGGAGCTTGCAGCGCGCGGCGCACGATGTTGATGCCGACCTGCTGGTCGTCATTGGCGGCTTTGAGCGTCTCGAGCCCCTTCAGGCTGCGGAGTAGAGCCACGCCGCCGCCGGGCAGGATGCCTTCCTCCACGGCCGCGCGGGTCGCGTTCAACGCATCGTCGACGCGGTCCTTCTTCTCCTTCACCTCCATCTCGGTTACGCCGCCCACCTTGATGACGGCGACGCCGCCGGAGAGCTTGGCAAGCCGCTCCTGCAGCTTTTCCTTGTCGTAGTCTGAGGTCGTGTCCTCGATCTGCTGCTTGATCTGGGCGACGCGCGCCACGATGTCGGTCTTCTTGCCGGCACCGTCGACGATGGTGGTGTCATCTTTGGTGATAACCACCTTCTTGGCGCGGCCGAGCATGTCGA
>DFXC01000113.1 GCA_002383105.1 Hyphomicrobiaceae bacterium UBA4118 | reverse complement strand
GGAGACCGGCGCCAAAGCCGACGAGGAGGCGAAAGGCACGGCCAAGGGCTACGAGGTCGGCTATGACCTGTTCAGCATCAATGGCAAGATGCTCGGGGCCGGCGAGCTGCTCCGCGTCAAGCAAGGCGAGCGCGTGCTCTTTCATGTGCTGAACGCAAGCGCAACCGAGATCCGTAGCCTCGCGCTCCCAGGCCATGTGTTCAAAGTGGTGGCGCTCGACGGCAACCCTGTGCCGACGCCTGCTGACGTGCCCATACTGTGGATCGGAACCGCCGAGCGCGTCTCAGCCATGGTGGAGATGAATTATCCGGGCGTGTTCGTCTTAGGCGACCTCTCCGACGACGACCGGCCGCATGGAATGGGCATCGTCGTCGAATATGCGGGGCACAACGGCAAGCCGCGATGGGCTAAGCCCAAGCCTTTCCGCTGGGACTATACGCGGTTCGGCAAGACCGACGCCGCCGCGCCTGAGCCCGACGAGACGATCGAGATGCTAATCGTCAAGCACAATGCCGCGGTCAACGGCTTCAATCTCTGGACGCTGAACGGCGAAGCGTTCTCCATGGCGACGATGAAGCCTCTCTATAAAATCGAGGAAGGGCGCCGCTACCGGTTGAAGTTCCACAACGGCAGCGACGACATCCACCCGCTGCATCTGCATCGGCACAGCTTCGAGCTTGTGCGCATCGGCGGTGAAGCAACGGCCGGCGTGATCAAGGACGTGGTGATGCTGGGCAGCTTCCAAGAGATCGCGTTCGACTTCGTCGCCGACAATCCCGGCCGCACCCTGTTCCACTGTCACCAACAGCTGCATATGGATTTCGGCTTCATGGCGTTGTTCGACTATGCCTGAGCGCCCAGCTGGCGCGGTCTTTGCCGTCGTCGGAGGGATCGCCTTGCTCTTCTTGCTTCCCACCAAGCATATCGAAGTCGGTTGCCGGCGGGCCGATGCTGAACACCCTTCCCGCTCGCCCAACCGCGTCACGCATGGAGCTAGTCCAGCTTGTATGCGACGAGGGTATTGTCGAGCATCATCGGGATCAGCACCATCTTCTTGTCCGGCAGATAAGTGAGATCGGCGCTGCCCTGGTTGAGGTCGATCAGGCGCTCGACCTTGCCCTTGGCGTCGACGCGGTAGAGCGCGCCCGCGGCCCAGTCGGTGACCAAGTAGACGCCGGGCTGAAGAACCTCGAGGCCGTCGAGATTGCCGATCGGGTCGCCCTTGCCGATCTTGCTCACGCTCTGATCCACCAGCGAGATCGCGAGCAGGCCGGCGAGCTCCTGCTTCTGCCCTTGGCTCTGGATCTTGCCCAAGGAGGCGACGATGAGCTTATCGCCTTGCACGAGGAGCCCGTTCGGCCCATTCAACGCGTCGTTGGCGAGCCACGGCGCGAAGCTTCCGTCCTTGAGGCGCCAGATGGTGTTGGTCGGCGTGTCGGACACATAGACCGTCCCCTCTGTGTCCACCGCCACGTCGTTGAGGAAGATCGCGCCGTTGGCGTCGTAGCGCTTGGTAATCTCGCCCGAGGCAGCGTTGATCTCCACCAGTTGGTCGACATCGGCGACATAGAGGGTGCGGTCGTGGAGTGCGAGCCCGGTCGGGGAATTCAGTCCCTTGACCCACTGCCGCTCGATCATTTTCCCATCGGGACTGAGCTTGGCGATGAAGCCGTTGCCGTCCTTCTGCATGATCGCGCCGTTGATATTGCTGACATAGATGGCGCCTGTTGCCGGGTCCTGCACGACCGATTCAGGTTGCGCCAAGCCTTTGGCCTCCCACAGGAGCTTGGGGGCAGCGTCAGCGGCGCTGGTGCAGAAGATCAGAGCGAGGATAAGTCCGACGGCAGGGCGCATGAATCTCCCCGTCAAGGCGAGTTGAAGCTGGAGCCTAGGGACGCGTGAAGCAAATGGTGATCCCGGAAGGAGGGACACCAACAAGTATATATAGAGACATAGGGTGTCTAACCGCCGCAAGCCACCCTAAGCGCGGCAAAGGGTTCGCGGGCGCGGTGTCTAACGGCGGCGACCCGCCCACAAGCGAACCGCCGCCCCGGCTGGCGACCGAGACGGCGGCAAATCGCAAGGCACTGAACAGCCCCGGCTACCACGAGCATGAAGCCACCGCAAGGCGGCTCGACGCCCTGATCGAGATTGAGAACCGCGCCGCCCGTCGAGATCGAGAAGCGCGCGCCTTCGCCCTCCCCGCTGGTCGCGTGCGCGATCTCGTGCGCTTCTTCGCCTTCACCTATGGCGAGGGCATGCCCGACGACGACGGTGGGCGTGACGACGCTTTCATCCTCGCCCAACACGTCGCCCGGTTGAACGGCGACCCGGCCAGCAACGTCGCGAAGCACGTCCGGCAATGGTGCCCGTGGATGGACGACGACGAGCTTGCCGCGCTCGTGCGCCGCGTCCAAGCGAAGCCGATCAAGTGGAGCGCCGACACCTTGGGCAAGCGCCTCGGGTTGCTCGACGAGGTCCGCACCAAGCTCCGCATCAAGACCATCGGCGGTTGCGACGTGTCCAAGGCGGAGCGCACCGCCGCACCGCCGCCCGCAAGGTGCAAGCCAAGACGGCCAAGCGGCGGGCGGGAGGCGTCCAGGCGCGCGACGCATACGAGGCGAACAGCTTGAGCCGGACGAAGCCTTGGGAGGCGGAAGGCATCGGACGCTCGACGTGGTATGCGCGACGCAAGGAAGGCCGGACCG
>DFXC01000003.1:1577-7867 GCA_002383105.1 Hyphomicrobiaceae bacterium UBA4118 | reverse complement strand
TAGCCGAGGCGCCAGCCGGTCATGGAATAGGCCTTGGACACGCCGTTCAGCGTGAGCGTGCGTCCCTTCAATTTCGGCTCGACCGCGGCAGGCGTCGTGAACTTGAAGCCGTCATAGACGAGATGCTCATAGATGTCGTCGGAGAGCACCCAGACATGCTCATGCTTCACCAGCACATCGGTCAGGGCCTTGACCTCTGCCTCGGTGTAGGCGGCGCCGGTCGGGTTCGACGGCGAATTGAAGATGAACCACTTCGTCTTGGGCGTGATGGCGCGCGCCAGCGCCTCGGGCTTGAGCTTGAAGCCGTCTTCGAGCTTCGCCTCCACGATGACGGGCTCGGCGCCGGCCAGCAGCACGATGTCGGGATAGCTCACCCAATAGGGCGAAGGAATGATCACCTCATCGCCGGGATCGAGCGTGGCGAGCAGCGCATTATAAAGCACTTGCTTGCCGCCGCTGCCGACGGTGATCTCCGACGGCTTGTAGGCAAGGCCGTTCTCGCGCTTGAACTTCTCGGCGACGGCGCGCTTGAGCTCGGGGATGCCGTCGACGGCGGTGTATTTCGTCTCGCCGCGCTTGATCGCCTCGATCGCCGCCTGCTTGATATTGTCGGGCGTGTCGAAGTCGGGCTCGCCGGCGCCAAGGCCGATGACGTCGAAGCCCGCCGCCTTCAGCTCGCGCGCCTTGCTGGTAATGGCCATGGTCGGCGAGGGCTTGACCCGTTCGAGCGTGCGGGCGACCAGTCCCATGTCGATCTCCTGGAAGATTTGAAAAGCCTCGCGGCCGAGGCGCGCGCACCCTAAGCGGGGGCGCGGCGGCCCGCAAGCCTTATGGCGCAAGTCTGCTTTCGGTTGCCTCCGCCGTCACCCCCGATCACCCGCTTTGGCACCCCGCGGCATTAACCTCATTTAGGCCACAGTTGTGGCGAGACGGCCACGCGAGGCGCGTGTGTGGGCCACAATCCGGTTAAAGCCGCGCCCTAATGGCGTGCTTCCTTTTGCTTCGTGCCGAAAGACAAGGGCTAAGTCGATGACCATGCGACGCCAAGCTCTGCGCTCATGCGCACCCCTGGCAACTTCCTTTTTCCTTTCTCTGATCCTGGTATTGCTTTTCACGCTGCCAAGCCTGTTGGCGCAGGCTGAGCCCGCCGCTTCCGGCGCGAGCGCCGCCGCCACCCAAGCCCAACCAGTCCACCCCGGTGACATGAACACCGGCGCCCTCCTCCTTCAGTCTGGAGAGGACGGCGCGTTTGTGGAGGCGCCGCGCCTCAACACCGACGTCGTCATGACGGTCAACGGCACCATCGCGCGCGTTGCCGTCACCCAGCGCTTCGAGAACCCGTCAGACCGCTGGCTCGAAGGGGTCTATGTCTTTCCGCTGCCCGAGCAGTCCGCCGTCGATGCCCTGCATATGGAGATCGGCTCGCGCGTGATCGAGGGCGAGATCAAGGGCCGCGACGAGGCCAAGCAGGCCTATGAAGCGGCCAAGGACGCGGGCCAGAAGGCGAGCCTCGTCGAGCAAGAGCGCCCCAACATCTTCACCAATTCCGTGGCCAATATCGGCCCGCACGAGTCGATCGTCATCCGCATCGAATATCAGGAGACGGTGAAGCAGGACGGCGGCGTCTATTCGCTGCGCTTCCCGCTCGTGGTGGCGCCCCGCTATAACCCCGAGCCGAACGACGTGAGCGTGGTCGACTACGGCGTCAAGCAGGGGCCCGTCGATCCGGTACCTGACCGCGACCGCATCACCCCGCCGGTGCTCGATCCTGCCAAGGCCGGCAAGATCAACCCCGTGTCGATCCAGGTGAAGCTCAATGCGGGATTCGCTCTTGGCGACGTCAAGAGCTCGTTCCATCAGATCACTCTGAACAAGACCGGCGACGAGACCGCGACCTTGAGTCTCGCCCAAGGCACCGTGCCCGCCGACAAGGATTTCGAGCTCACCTGGAGCCCGCAGGCTGCGTCCGTGCCGCAGACCGCGCTCTTCCATGAGACGGTGGGGGCCGAGGACTACCTGCTCGCCATGGTGACGCCGCCGACGCTTGACGGCGCGCCCGAGCTGCTGCCCCGCGAGCTGATTTTCGTCATCGACAATTCAGGCTCCATGGCCGGCACCTCGATCATGCAGGCGAAGCAGAGCCTGCTCTTTGCTCTAGATCGTCTCAGGCCAGGCGACAGGTTCAACGTGGTCCGTTTCGACGACACCATGGACACCCTGTTCGACAAGGCCGTCGACGCCAGCTCCGAGAATTTGGCGATCGCCAAGAATTTCGTGTCGCGGCTCGACGCTGCGGGCGGCACCGAGATGCTTCCGGCGCTCAAGGCCGCGCTCAAGGACACGAGCCCCAATGATACGACGCGGCTCCGCCAGGTAGTGTTCCTCACCGATGGCGCGGTCGGCAACGAGGCGCAGCTCTTCGACGAGATTGCCAAACATGTCGGCCGCTCGCGCCTGTTCACCGTCGGCATCGGCTCGGCGCCGAATACTTATTTCATGCGGCGCGCGGCCGAGCTCGGCCGCGGCACCTTGACCGAGATCGGCTCCGAGGAGCAGGTGCTCGAGCGCATGAGCGCCCTCTTCACCAAGCTCGAGAATCCGATCATGGTTGGGCTTAAGGCCGCGTGGCCGACGGGGACGAGCGTCGAAGTTTGGCCCGATCCCCTCCCCGATCTCTATGCCGGCGAGCCGGTGGTGCTCTCCGCCAAGGTGACCTCGATGAATGGTGAACTGCATCTCTCCGGCACGTTCGACGGCAAGCCGTGGACGGCGGCCTTGAAGATTTCCGACGCCATCGAAGGCGCGGGCGTCGCCAAGCTTTGGGCGCGCAGCAAGATAGCCTCGCTCGAGGCCAAGCTCTATACCGATCCGAGCGCGACCGGGATCGACAAGGCGATCGAGACGGTGGCGCTCGAGCATCATCTCGTATCGAGCCAGACGAGCCTTATCGCCATCGACAAGACCAAGTCGCGGCCTGACGGCCAGGGCGTAGCCAGTGTCGACATGCCGGTCAACCTTCCCGACGGCTGGGTCTACGACAAGGTGTTCGGCGCACCGGCTTCTGGTGCCGCGATGCAGAAGGCGATGCGGCCGGGCGGCATGAACAACGCCTTGGGAGGCGCGCTGCCGCTCATGCGCGAGGCACTACCGGTGCCATCGGCAAGGCCATCACATTTCGGCTTCGACGGCGGGGCGGCACCGACGGCGAACCCGGCGACACCGGCTGATGCGATCGCGCAGACCGAGACGGCGCCGGTCGATCCGAACCCGTCGCCGACCGTCATCTCGTCAGAGCCCGATGCCGGCGCCGTGGGGCAGACCTATCTGCTGTTGCCTCTCACCGTCGTACCCAAACCCGATGCCGGCTCTTTGCCCGCGCTGAAGGTGCCGCACGACTTGAACCGACGGCTTGCCATCCTTGCGCTGGTGCTGGGCTTCCTCAGCGCTCTGACCTTCATCTTGTGGCGTTACCACCGCCGCGACTATGCCTCCCCGCGGCGGATCGGGAGGAGGATCTGATGTCGAAACGGGGGTCGATGCAGCTCCTCCTCCTCTTCTTCCGCTCGAGCGCAAGGCTCGGGCTGGAGATGGTGGCGGTGATAGGCTTTCTGGTCCTGATCGCCACGCTCCAGGCCGGAGACGGGTTACACCTCATGGCGGGGACGGGGCTTGCCCAGGTCCTCCGCCAAAGCGCCTGGGAGCAAGCCCTCGCCGGCCTCCCGGCGCAGGAGCCCTGGCCTTGGCAGGACACGTCAACCGCAACGAATGCGAAGGTGCCGCGGCTGGTTGGCTTGAGCGCCGCGATCCTCAAGGATGCAAGTGCGGCCGACGACGAGGCCTCGCCCGTGCCGCAGCTACGGCCCGGAGATGCGCATCCGTCTCGGACCAAGCTCGGCGATGTGGCGATCGGCGACAGTATCACCGTCACCACCGCTGACGGCTCGTCCCGCGTCTACAAGGTCACCGGGCGGAAGGTCGTCGATACGCATCTTGAGGAGACCGATGGCGGGCCAAGCGGCCCAACCGATGCCGAGGTTGCCCTCGTCACCTGCTCGCCACTCGACCCCTTCGTGGCGAACTCGCTGCGCCTCATCATCCAGGCGATCAAGGTCGATCCGCCGGCCGCGCCAGCGCCGAACGTCGAACAGAAGCTCTAAGAACTTATCGGCCGGCTCTAAGCCCTCTTATCGCTGACCCTGCTGGTTGGCGTTGGTCCGATGATGTACGGGCTTTTTCGGCGGCTTCACGGCGGGCGTCGGTGTGACGGCATCAGCCGGCGCCACCGCCGCTCCGGTGGGCGTGCTCGCGGTCTGCGCGCCACCGGCCGCCGGCGCAGCGGTCCCTGAGGGTGCCACTTGGCCAGGCGGCACAGCGCCGGTTGGCGCCGCTCCGCCGAGCGGAAGGGCTGCCGAAGGCATCTCGGTTTGCGTCGAGGTCCCCCCCGCGGGAGGAGCCACCGAAACCGTAGGCGCCGTCGGGCGCCGTTCCGTCTCGATCTTATCCTTGAGCTTGTCGAGGCCCGCGCGATATTCCGCCCCGACGAAGCCGTCGAGCATCAGCGCCTTCCATCTCTTGAGCGGGCTCGAGCCCGAATCGTAGCCGAAGGTCCAGGTGACTTTGCTGCCGGAGCCGGCAGGTGCGATGTCGTAGGAGCCCGTGCCGTCCAAGCCGTTGAGATTGACCGCTAGGTTGACAGTGTGATTGGACTCGCTGCTGCTGATCTCCATGCTGCCGGTCCCCACCGACTTCACCTGGCTCGTCCATTGGATCTGGGCGCCCTTGCCCTCCTCTGGCCCCGCATAGGTCACCACCAATTGCGGATCGCGCAGCCCCCAGGGCGACCAATCGCTGAAGCGGTGCAGATTGTTGATGTAGGGGAAGATGGCCGATTCCGGCGCGTTGATGACCACCGACCGCGCCACCGTGACATGCGCCGGCAGCCCAACGGATACCGCGGCCAAAATCCCAACGAGAACAATAATCCCAAGGGTCAACCGCATCATTGGACGCATTAACTCGCCTCCTGCTCGTCGAGCTTTCGACGGCCGCTAACCTGAGGTTGGCCCTACGCGCCGACAAAGTAAACCACTCGCTTTTTCAGCGAAAGCGATTACAGTCCGCCCGTCAAAAAAGAGGGAGGGCTGGTCATGAATCTTTCGCCGCCGACCACCGCGGTGTTCGTCATCTCCGCGATCTTGGCCGTCTTGGCCATTATCGGCACCTTTGTTGCGCTTCCATTCATCAGTGAGCACGCCTTTTGGGTCGCTATCGTGGCGTATGTCATCCTCGCGGTTGGCAATGTGTTCAGAGGCATCTAGGCCTTAAGCACGGCCTCCGGGCGGTTGACAGCCCCATCCGGAGGCCCACCCCATAAGCTCTCCCCCGATAAATTCATAACCCTGGCGCCCGCTTGCAGCCTCAAGCCTGGCCGCGAAATACGAGGATCGCGCCAAGGCCGATCAGCGCGAAGCCCGCGCCCTGCACGAAGCTCAGCGGCTCCTTGAAATAGACCGCCGTGAAGCCCGCGAACACGATCAGCGTGATCACCTCCTGCATGGTCTTCAGCTCCGCCGGCGAATAGACCGCGCTGCCGATCCGGTTGGCCGGCACGGCAAAGCAATATTCGACGAAGGCGATCCCCCAACTCACCAGCACCACGGTCACGAGCGGGACCGACTTGAACTTGAGATGGCCATACCAGGCCAAGGTCATGAACACATTGGAGCAGACGAGAAGGATGATCGGAGCGACTTGGGGCCAAATCCCAGGCGCGATCGAAGCAGGACCCATAAGCGACCTCGAGGAGCGTCAGTTGCGAAGGGGTTGAGGGAATAAACAATGGGCCCGCTCAAGGCGAGTCGACATAACGTCCGCGGGTTCCACCCAGGCCGAAGCGGCTCACCCTTGGGAAAGGATCTCCCAGGGCCTTCGCACGGGGGCGCCTTGGCCCCACGCCCGCGGCAGCCTCGTCGCGGAGTAAACGGGAGAGCCGGGTTTGCGAGCCGGCCCTCCCCAAATCGCTTACATATCGTCGTCTTCGTCTTTTGCCCAAGAAGGCCGATACGGCTGGGGGCTCGGGCTCGCGCCTGGCGTGCCTCCGGGCGATGCCGGACGCGGCGCCCCGCCCCCTGACGGGGCGGACGAGCCGCCTCCCATCGGGCTTGAAGGGCGCGCCATGCCGCCGCTCCCCATGCCCGGCGAAGGCGGGGCCATGGGCCTTGCTGGCGCTGGCATCGAGGGCATCGCCGGCTTGGCTGCCATCGGGGCCGGCGCGACAGGCTTCGGCGCGA
>DFXC01000003.1:0-1436 GCA_002383105.1 Hyphomicrobiaceae bacterium UBA4118 | reverse complement strand
GGCGCGACAGGCTTCGGCGCGACGGGCTTCGGCGCGACGGGCGCGACCTTTGCCACGACCGGCTTTGCCACGACGGGCTTTGCCATTGCAGGCTTGGCCGCTGCCGCCGGCTTACGCGCAGGTGCCTTGCGCGCTGCCGGCTTCCGTGCCGAGGTCTTTCTGGCGGTGCTCTTTCGCGCTGGCGCCTTTCTTGCGCTCGTTTTTCTGGCAGTCGTCTTGCGGGCGGTTGCCCGTTTTGCCGTCGACTTACGGGCGCCAGTCTTGCGCGCGGTCTTACGCGCGGTGCGCGCCGTCTTCCGCGCGGTCTTGCGTGGACTTGTCTTCTTACTCGTTGTGCGCTTCTTCCCACTCGTTTTCGTAGCCATGGCTTCTGCTCCGATTCTGCTCTGTTGCCGCACTCGGCCGCTCACACGGACGCGTACTTGCACGAATCACGCTTCCACTGGTCCAGGCTTGCCGTCCCACCTGGCGAGTCAAATTGTTTTTTTCATTATACGCTGATCGCAGCAGAAAGTGGCAATTTGGCGTGACGCCGAGCGCGAAACGTCAACAACCAATTTTTTCCGACCGCGCCACTCTGCGCCGGTGAATCTCGGCGAAATGCGCCTTTCAGGAGCGCGTCAAGCCGCTCCGCCGACCGCGCTAAGAATGTCCTCGATCGCCATGCGATGGCGGAAATCAGGATCGACGAAGCGCGCCTTGACGCGGCCGTCCTGTCCCACGACGAGGGTCGCGGGGATCGGCAAGAACCAGCCGCCATTGCCCTGAAAGCGTTGGAGATCGATGCCGAACCCCCGATAGGTGTCCTTGATCTTGTCGCCCACCCAGAACACCAGCCCAAGGGACAGCGCGTAAGCGAGATCGAGGTCGGTCAGCACCCTGAAGGGCAGGTCCCGCACGGTCTGCAGCGTCTTCGCATATTTCCCCGTCTCCGGCACGATCGAGACCACCTCCCCGCCGGCAGCAACGATCGCGGGGTAGGCGCGGGCGAGCGCATGCAGCTCGAGCCCGCAATAGTCGCACCACGGGCCGCGATTGAAGCTGATGACGAGGGGGCCCTTGGCCAAGAGCGACCCGAGCTCGACGAGGTGGCCTTTGGCGTCCGTCATGAGGAAATTGGGCAGGACCTCGCCGACCGCCGGCACGAACGCGTCGGCGCCGTTGACGGCGATGCGTTGCACCAGTTGATCGTAGGTCCCTTCAAGGTCGGGAAGGAGGCGGCGCGACTCGACGAGATAAAGCTTCAGCCGGTCCTTGAGCGGCGCCTTGAGGCTGTCCGCCGTGACGAACGCCTCGGCGAGCGCCTGTTCGAGCGATTTCGCTGCGGTCACGAGCGCCTCCTGGCAGGGGAGCGCCGCACCTCCTCGGCCGCAAACGCGAAGGTCACGACTATGTTGTAGCGCGGGGACAAAGCGATGGAATCCCAGACCCTTGGC
>DFXC01000150.1:9104-10200 GCA_002383105.1 Hyphomicrobiaceae bacterium UBA4118 | reverse complement strand
TGGCACGAAGCGGAAGTCAGCGTCCCGGTGCCAGACGTCCGCTATGAGGCACAAAGCGGACTTCAGTTGAGGTCGGCGCACATGTCTGCCTTTGATCCAAAGCGGACTTAAACGTTATCGCGCCTGGATAATCGCTACATCGCGGACGTTCGACCGCCATGGGCATCGTCTGGGACGACCAACCGACGGTTTGCAGGATGTTCGAATCCGACTTGGGCTGCGCAGTCGCCACTTTGAATTTCATTGCAAAAATGGTGGCTCCCCGGGCCGGACTCGAACCAGCGACCCAGCGGTTAACAGCCGCTTGCTCTACCAACTGAGCTACCGGGGAGCAGAGCGCGCTTTACGGCAAGCGACGCTAAACGCTAGATAGCAAAAGGGCAGGGGGCTTTCCAGAGCTTTGCGCGCCGGGGCTCGAAGCGGGTTGCGGCATCAGGCGCGGTTGCGGCCGCGGCTCCCAATCCCCATGTGCCGCCTCGACGCGCCGACAAGGCCTAAAGACCGCATGGCCCAAAAGATCCGCTTCTTCAATCGCCATTGGCATCTGCCCCGGTCGAAGCCGGTCCGCATGGGGCTCGGCATTCTGCTCGTGGCGTGCGGGCTGCTCGGCTTCCTGCCCGTGCTCGGGTTCTGGATGATCCCGCTCGGGCTTCTCGTGCTCTCCGTCGACATTCCCATGGTGCGGCGCTGGCGGCGCCAGCTCACCGTGTGGTGGCACCGCCGCGAGAAGAGCGAAGGGGATAGCGCCCCTGCCGCCGAGCCGACCCCCAAGGAAAGAGTGGGTTGAATTTAGTCCGCCTGAGGACAGCGCGGCGGACTATGATGACCTGCCGTCTCGAAGCGAAGGATGACGAGCCAGTGAGGACAGTTCATGCCTCCCATCACGCGCCGATGCCGCTTGTCGCTGTTGCTGGTTGGATTTCTCATCGCGAGCGTCGAGGGCGCAGCCGCCTGCGGCAATGGCAAGCTCATCCTGGAAGACAAGTTCGCGACGCTCGACCCCGCTTGGGACTTCAAGAACTCAGCCCCGACGGACACCAGGACGCGCACGAACGGCCCTGGCGGCCTCACCTACCAGCTCGATGAAGAAGCCCTC
>DFXC01000150.1:0-8987 GCA_002383105.1 Hyphomicrobiaceae bacterium UBA4118 | reverse complement strand
CTCAATACCGCCGCCAAGCATGAAAATTACGAAGTTTGCGGTGTTCGAGACGAAGAGCTCTGCGGACAACATGTACCTTGTCGGCGTGCGCTTCTGGAGCCTCGATGACGACAACTACTACGAGGCCAACATTTTTCCCTCCGCGATCCAAACCGCAGTTACTGTTGTCCGACGAAGGCTACCTACAATAGGCCCGATATCTGCGTTTATAGAGGAACGCGGCCGTTTTGCGCTGGCGCGTGCGAGCTTGGAGAAACGATGAAAGGGCGCGTTACGTCGGGCTGCGCCAGCGGCAGCATAGCTTATTATTGCCATTGAAGGCGGGCTTGAGAGACCAATTGGTCCTCGACGAACCAAGGCCAAGAACAAGCAGGTTGAGACGCCCGCCGAGAAAATTTCAGGACCAGGAGATGCGTCGGCGTCGGCGGCGTCTCTTTGCTTAGTAAGCTTCTTCAGCGGAGACTGGCCGCTTCTCGATATGAGGGAGGAGCAGGTAAGTCTTTGGGGACTTGGCGTAAGTTGTGGAGGCCACGCCCGGAATCGAACCGGGGTGCACGGATTTGCAGTCCGTTGCGTCACCACTCCGCCACGTGGCCAATTTCGGAGGCTTGCGAGGGCGCTTAACTACTTGATTGTCCCCCTATCGTGTCAAGTCGCACCGGCACTGAAGACCGCAACTTCTTTATAAGATTTCCTTGAACGCGTCATAAGCATGGCGACGCGGCTCGCTAAGGTCGGTACGGTCGCTTGGCAAGCGCGTTGCATGAAACGCGTCAAGCCATGCAAGAGCAAGGGCAGGGGACATGATCGATTTCGAGCGTCAGCGCCTCACCATGGTGGAGTCCCAACTCCGCCCGAATGAGGTGACCGACACGCGCCTGCTCGCCGCCATGCGCACACTTCCCCGCGAGCGCTTCGTGCCGCTCTCGCTGAAGAAGCTCGCTTATATGGACGAGGGGATAGAGGTCTTTCCCGCCATCGACGGCGCGCCGGCCCGTTTCCTCTTGGCGCCAATGGTTCTGGCGCGGCTCGTCCAGCTCGCCGTAGTCGAGCCGCATGACACCGTCCTCGATGTTGGCTGCGCTACCGGCTACTCGACTGCCGTCCTTGCGCGGCTCGGCCGGTCCGTGCTCGGGCTTGAGCCCGAGCCCGAGCTTGCCAAGGCAGCAGGCCTAGCCTTGCGCGAGCTCGACATCGCCAACGCGGAAATCGTGAAGGGGGCTCTTGCCAAGGGCTATCCCGAAGCCGGCCCTTATGACGTGATCCTGCTGAACGGCAGCGTGCCCACGGTGCCGGAGACCTTGCTCGCGCAGCTGAAGGAGGAGGGCAGGCTCGTCGCGGTCGTCCGCGGCAGCGCCAATAACGCTAGCCAGGGCAAGGCCTATCTCTTCGTCAAGGCAGATGGAGAGGCGAGCGGCCTGCCGCATTTCGACGCGGGCGCGAGGCCCCTGCCAGGCTTTGCGCCGGAGCCCAGCTTCGCCTTCTAGTCTGCCTTCCGCCTCTCGGCACTGTTGCCCTGATCCCACACTGCGTTGAGCATTTTGCAAATCCGCTCCAAACCAACTTTTCGTGGGTATCCCTCCCTGCTTATGGTGCTCTAAGGTTTGTCCGTAGTGGGGGGCGGGGGGCGTCACCAACTAACGGGAGAGTCTCAAGTGCGAGACGTCGTGGGCAGGCACGACAGGTCGTCCTGCCCGATAGTGTCGTCGCAGCTACGCGGCGGGGCAGCTCTCGTCTTTGCCCTCCTCGCCATCGCTGCGTTTGGCCGTCCGGCTGGCGCCGAGACGCTCGAGCAGGCTTTATCCGACGCCTATCTGGTCAACCCCGTTCTCAATGCCGAACGCGCAAGGCTTAGAGCCACCGACGAGCAGGTCGCTCTCGCCAAATCCGGTTTGCGTCCTTTGATTACCGGCGAGGCCGACTGGAGCTACGTCAACCAGAACAGTGATAGAGTCACACCCACGGCAAGACCAACCACTAGCTCACAGTCCACCCCTCCACCGCTGCCGAATCCAATCCTTGAGGCTATAAGGCAGAGTGTCCTGCAGACGGTCAGGCAGGATCTGGCCGCGCAGAATGCGCAGAATGCGCAGAATGCAGGCCAGTTCTCCACCACGGATGGCGTCACGCATCCTCACGGTTATTCAATCCAGCTCACGCAGCCGCTCTTCGAGGGCTTTCGGAACTTGAATGCCATCAGGGGGGCAAAGTCGACGGTGCAGGCGGCGCGCGAGAGCTTACGCAGCGTCGAGCAGACGGTGCTGCTCGATGCCGTGACCGCCTATGTCAATGTCGTGCGCGACACCGCCATCGTCCGCTTGCGCGAGAACGACGTCACGCTGCTGAGCGAGCAGCTCAAGGCCACCAAAGACCGGTTCGATGTCGGCGAGGTGACGCGCACCGACGTGGCCCAGGCCGAGGCCCGCCGCTCTGAGGCGCTCTCGACCTTGGCCGCGGCTCAGGCCAACCTCAAGACGAGCCGCGCCGCCTACGAGCAGATCATCGGCCACCCGCCGGGCAACCTCGAGACGCCCCCTTCGATCCGCCACCTCCTTCCCGGGACCCTCGATGAATCCATGACGCTCGGCGACGGCGAGAACCCCCTCATCCTCGCGGCCGTCTATCAGGAAGAGGCCTCGCTTTACGCCGTCGAGCAGATCATGGGCGAGCTGCTTCCCCAGGTCACGCTCGAGGCGCAATATCAAAATCGCTTCGACCAGAGCAAATTCATCACGCAGCTTGAGACGACCACGGTAATGGGTCGGGTCAATGTCCCCTTCTATCAAGGCGGTGGCGTCTCGGCCCGGGTGCGCCAGGCCAAGGAGACCAACAACCAGCTGAAGAAGGAGGTCGAGGATTCAAGGCTTCGCGTGCATGCCGACGTGATCTCCAATTGGGGCATCTTGCAGTCCTCGGGTCCGGCCATCGCTGCGGCCCAAGCGGCCGTCAATGCCAACAAAATCGCGCTCACCGGCGTGCACGAGGAGGAGAAGGTCGGGCAGCGCACCACGCTCGATGTCCTCAATGCCCAGCGGGAGCTATTAAATTCCCAGATCGGTCTCGTCACGGCGCTCCGTGATCGCATCGTCGCCGAATATTCTCTGTACTCGGCGATCGGTCGGATGGACGCACAAACCCTCGGCCTGTCAGTGCCTTATTACGATCCGATCGAGCATTATGACATCGTCAAGAACAAGTGGTTCGGCCTGCGTCCACCGGCGCCCCCGGCCCCTGACGAGTGAACCCGATAGGGGCTTTGCGCGTTAACCACCGGGAGCGTTCACCCAACCAAATCGAGACTTGGGTATTTACGGTGTGTTAAGCTAGACACTTCAGCGACCCTGGTGTTTGACCGCCGGGTGGTGCGGGGATTTTAATGGCGGCAAGGGATCAAGTCATGAGCAGCACGGAGCGGGCTCCTGAACCGACAATGGAGGAGATACTCGCGTCCATTCGTCGGATCATCTCTGAGGACGAGCCGAGTTCGGCACGGCAGCCTAACGCCTCTGCGAGCCAGCAGGACGAGGAAGGTCTTGAGCTCGCGGAAGGCGAGGCTGACGACAAGATCATCAACGACATTGCGCGCGTGTTGAGCGGCGGCGCTCCGGCGGTCGAGGAGGAGGAGGAGGACATCCTCGATTTGACCGCCGAGCTTGGCGGGTTGGAGCCCGTCGAGGAGCTGGAACCCGTAGAGCTGGTGGCCGAAGCGGAAGTTCCTGCGCCGGCGCCAGTCGAGCAGCCGGCCCCGGCGGGGCCGAAGCCGGTCGAGACGAGCCCAAGCGCTCCTCAAACCAAACCTGCCGAAAAGGCCCCCGAGGCCAAGGTCGAGGCTCCGCCTCAGCCGATGTCTGCGAGCGAGGAAGCAGCCTCGGCGCTGGAACGGGCGATTGCCGCCTTGCGGGCCGGTCACGTTCCGACGTCGTCGCCCCAATCCGAATCCCAATTTATGCCGACATTCGGGTTC
Organism: Hyphomicrobiaceae bacterium UBA4118; assembly: GCA_002383105.1. GTDB lineage: Bacteria > Pseudomonadota > Alphaproteobacteria > Rhizobiales > Methyloligellaceae > Methyloceanibacter. Next base: position 5,023 of record DFXC01000150.1, on the reverse strand, counting down.
GCCTCTGAGTCGGTGCCGGAGCCGGAGCCCGAGCCCGAGCTGGTTCTGACCGAGTTCGAGTTCGAGGCGGTGACCGAGGAGCCCGTGATTTTGGAGGCCCTCGTAAGCGAGCCTGAAGAGGTTCAAGCCTGGGAGAGCGAGGCGCCCTCCTTTGAGGCGCCCGAAGAGCCCGAGAACGAGCCGGAGCCCCAGGCCCCGCGGACCAACGGGTCTGGTGCGCACCCGGCTTACGATGCCGACGCCCCGTCGGCCGGCGCAATGCCGCTCGGGGCGTCGCCGAAGACCCTGGAGGACAGCATCAAAGACATGCTCCGCCCCATGCTGCGCCAGTGGCTCGAGGAGAACATGTCGCGGGTGCTCACCGCCGCTCTGAAGGACGAGCTCAAGGACGAACTCAGGGACAGCGCGGGACAAGGCCAAGGCGACTGAACTCGACGACTGAACTCGCTCTTAAGTTGACAGCGCCGAAGGCAAGAGCGTAGGACGCGCGCGACTTTCCCGCCCAACGCCACGCGTCCATGCTCGACAAGACCTATCAGCCTCAAAAGATCGAAGGCGTCATTTATGACGCCTGGGAAGCGGCTTCCGCCTTTGCTGCGGGCGCCTCCGGACGCCCAGGCGCCAAGCCCTACGCTATCGTCATCCCGCCGCCCAACGTCACGGGCTCGCTCCATATGGGGCATGCCCTAAACAATACCCTGCAAGACATCCTCGTGCGCTTCGAGCGTATGCGCGGGCGCGACGTGCTGTGGCAGCCCGGCACCGATCACGCCGGCATCGCCACCCAGATGGTTGTCGAGCGCCAATTGATGGAGCGGCAGGAGCCCAACCGCCACGCCATGGGGCGCGAGGCGTTCATCCGCCGCGTCTGGCAGTGGAAGGAGGAGTCGGGCAACACCATCGTCGGCCAGCTCAAGCGGCTCGGGGCCTCGTGCGATTGGTCGCGGCTCCGCTTCACCATGGACGAGGGGCTGTCGCGCGCCGTGCGCAAGGTCTTCGTCGAGCTCCATCGCGCCGGCCTCATCTACAAGGACAAGCGGCTCGTCAACTGGGACCCTGAGCTCTTGACCGCCATCTCCGACCTCGAGGTCGAGCAGATCGAGACCAAGGGGCACCTCTGGCATCTGCGTTATCCGATCGAGGGGAGGGAGGGCGAGTTCATCGTCGTCGCCACCACGCGGCCCGAGACCATGCTCGGCGATACCGCGGTCGCCGTGCACCCCGACGACGAGCGCTACAAGCATCTCGTGGGCAAGAACGTTATCCTGCCCCTGGTCGGCCGGCGCATCCCCATCGTTGCCGACGAGTACTCAGACCCCGAGAAGGGCTCTGGCGCGGTCAAGATCACGCCCGCCCACGACTTCAACGACTTCGAGGTCGGCAAGCGCCACGGCCTTCCCATGATCAGCATCATGGGACCCGAAGGGAAGCTCCTGCTCGATCCTAATCCAGACTTCATCCGCGGTGTCGCCGCAACTCCGGAACTCAAGGCGACGATTCTCGAATTCAACGGCGTGTTCCGCTCCGCCGCGCGCAAGATGATCGCCCATCGCCTCGAAGCCCAGGGCCTGATGGAGAAGATTGAGCCGCATGCCCACACCGTGCCCCATGGCGACCGCTCCAATGCGGTGATCGAGCCGCGCCTCACCGATCAGTGGTACGTCGATGCGAAAACGCTGGCCGCGCCCGCCATCGATGCGGTCAAGCGCGGCCGCACCGTGTTCGTGCCGAAGAATTGGGAAACGACCTACTTCCATTGGATGGAGAACATCCAGCCTTGGTGCATCTCGCGCCAGCTGTGGTGGGGCCAACAGATCCCGGCCTGGTACGGATCAGACGGCAAGATATTCGTCGCCGAGGACGATGCGGGCGCATCGGCGCTCGCCCAGGACCATTACGGCAAGGCGGTCACGCTCAAGCGCGACGAGGATGTGCTCGACACCTGGTTCTCTTCGGCGCTGTGGCCCTTCTCGACGCTGGGCTGGCCCGATCATACCCCCGAGCTTGCCCGCTACTACCCGACCGATGTTCTCGTCACCGGCTTCGACATCATCTTCTTCTGGGTCGCCCGCATGATGATGATGGGCCTCCACGTCATGGAGGAAGTGCCCTTCCGCGACGTCTATATCCACCCGCTGGTCCGCGACGAGAAGGGCCAGAAAATGTCGAAGTCGAAGGGGAACGTCATCGATCCCCTCGACCTGATCGAGACCTACGGGGCGGACGCTCTGCGCTTCACCCTTGCCGCCATGGCGGCGCAGGGGCGCGACATCAAGCTGAGCCCCGCCCGCGTCGAAGGCTATCGCAACTTCGCGACCAAGCTGTGGAACGCCGCGCGTTTCGCCGAGATGAACCAATGCGTGCCGCGCGGCGACTTCGATCCGGCCACAGCCAAGGTCACGCTGAACCGGTGGATCGCGGGAGAGAGCGAGCGGGCGCTCAGAGCCGTCAGCGAGGCGTTGCAAGCCTTCCGCTTCAACGAGGCGGCCGGCGCCATCTATCACTTTGTGTGGCACGTCTATTGCGATTGGTATCTCGAGCTGATCAAGCCGATCCTCGCCGGGAATGACGCGGAAGCCGCGGCCGAGACGCGGGCCATGGCCGCCTTCGTGCTCGACCGGGCGTTGAAGTTGCTCCATCCCTTCATGCCATTCGTCACCGAGGAGCTGTGGGCCAAGCGCGCGCTCGAGGCCGAGGCAAGCGGGAGCTTCCTGATGCTCGCGCCTTGGCCTGAGCCTCTTGGCTTGGAAAATGCGCTAGCCGACGCCGAGATCGGCTGGCTGATCAAGCTCATCTCCGAGGTGCGCTCGGTGCGCGCCGAGATGAACGTGCCGGCGGGCGCCAAGGTGCCGCTCCTCATCGCCGGCGCTGGCGAGGAGACCAAGGCGCGGGTGGCCCGCCATGGGGAGACGCTTCTGCGGCTTGCCCGCCTCGACACGCTTGATTTCGGTAAGCCGCCGCGAGGCGCGATCCAGATCGTGCTCGACGAGGCGACGCTTGCGCTGCCGCTTGCCGGCATCATCGACATCGACGCCGAACAGAAGCGGCTAAAGCGCGAGATGGATAAAGTCGGCTCTGAGCTGAAGCAGCTCAACGCCAAGCTCTCAAATGAAAAGTTCGTCTCACGCGCGCCCGAGCACGTGGTCGAGGAGCAGCGCGAGCGCAAAGTCGAAGCCGAAGCCATCGCGGCGAAGCTCGATCAGGCGCTGAAACGCCTCGAAGCCGCGCTTTAGAATCCAGTCAGCGCCCCTCATGCTAAGGAGCGGCCGAAGGCCGCGTCTCGAAGCATGAGGGCCTCATCCTTCGAGACGGGCCCTTTCGGGCCCCCTCAGGATGAGGAGTCATTTAGGCGCCGTATGCTCCGCCGCTTCGATCTCGCGAATGCGACGAGCGAAGACAATCAGATAGGCGAGGATGAAGAAGTAGAGATAGAGCTCGATCGTCTCGCTCGGCCTCTGTAGCAGCTCGCCCACATAGCCCTTTTGAGAAAGCATGTCGGCGGCCTTGGTGCCGAGCGCGATAATGGCCGTCGGGATCTGGGCGGCGGCGGGAAGGAACAGCGACAGGCGATTGGCGCGGACGCGCGGATCGAAGGTGGCAGCGACCGGAATGAGAATGCCGCCGATCAGAACGCCGAGCTCGAGGATTGCGCGCGGCCATTTGTCGAAAATGGCGTAGGTGTTGTGCAGATTGGTTTCTTCCTGCCGGTTGACCGCGGCCCAGTACTCGGGCGTGTTCCAGTGAAAGAAGTGCTGGCCCCAGGTCATCTCCTCGCCGGCGATATAGAAGCAGCTCAGCGCGGCGATGATCGTAACGGTGAGCACGAAGGGACGCCGGCGCACAAACGGCTTGAGCAGCAGCCCCGCGGCAAGCGCGAGCGCGAGCAGCACGATCGCAAATTGGGAAAATTCCAGGACTCCGTAGCCCTCAGGGATGATCCAGTCGGTGTACCAGCGCGGATCGATCCGGAAGACCGCGATCAGCGCGAGCAGGACCAGCACCGGCACCCCGAGCCACCACCAGGCTTCGTTCCATTTCGGATCGGTGGTGAACGGCCGATAGGGCCCTTCCGTGGCGGGGTCGGGAAGGTGCGGTCGGGCAGGCTTGCTGGTGGTCGATGACTTGGAGGATGACTTGGAGCTTGTGGGTTTCTGCATGGTTTTTCTCACGAGGCCGCGATCGTTTGATCTCAGAATCCAAGCCGGGCCCAAATCGCTGCGATCCAAACCAGCCCCGCCAGTGCCAGGGTGAAAAAAACGCCGGCCGAGGCGAGGTCCTTGGTGATGCGGATTGCATCGTGCCTGTCGGGCTGAATGTGATTGCACAGGCGCTCGATCGCCGTGTTGACGAACTCGATGGCGAGGACGAGCAGCAGGCTTGCGATGAGCGCGACCCACGTCCACAAGTCGCGCGCGATAAAGAAGGACAAGGGAAGCCCGACGCACGCGATCGCGAACTCCTGCTTGATGGCGGCCTCGGTGCTGAGACCTTCGCGGAGGCCGCCGACGGTGTTCCAGAACGCAGCCGTGATGCGGGCGATGCCGCCGCGACCGGGAAGGGCCGATTGGGCTCGGCGGTGGCTCGCGCCTACGCGGTCCGGCGGCTTGCCTGTTCGTTCTGCATCCATGGCGTCTGTCTCATGTCCAATCGCTCGTGGGCGGCGAAGCGAGCTGATCATTCAGGCCCATGCTCATTGTCCTTCGGCGGTGCCAGGAGGAGGGGCGGGGGGTGGCCGTTGTCCGAGCCGGTGGCGTAGACCGCGTTGGCAGCCGCTGCCTCGGGCAGGTTGGTGACCTCTTGACTCAGAAGCTGGCCGTTACGGGCGAAGGTCTTTACGTTACGTCGCGGCCATGCCGCGAGGGAGCTTGGTCATCTTCCAGCATCGCGCGGGTGAGTTCGCGGCGAAGCGGGGTCATCATGAACAAGGCAATCGGACACGATTTCCCCCTTGTCGATCCTGCTCTCGGTCACCGGAACGAGGCTGGGCGCGAAGGCTCACTTGATCGCGGTGTTGCGGCGCACG
>DFXC01000080.1:2026-2523 GCA_002383105.1 Hyphomicrobiaceae bacterium UBA4118 | reverse complement strand
GTCGTCGACGCCGAGCTTGAGAACCGGACCGTCAGGGATCGTGACCGCGACGGTCTTGACGGGCCCGGCCGACTTGCCGCCGCCGCGGATCGCGATGAACTTCTGGCGGAGCGCCTCGAATTGCGGCTGGTCGGGCTGGAAGCTCCGCAAATAAGCGGCCGGGTCTGAGCGGATTGCGATCGATTCGATCACCTCCGAGGGGTTGGGCAGCGCGAGCTCGGGATCGAGATTTTCGCTCAAGCGCGGCGGATTGATGCGGCCGCCCCTGGCGTCATTGGCGTAATCGAGCACGGCATAGCTGATCTTGATCTCGGCGTCGGCGAGCCAGTCGGTGGCTTCTGCATCGGCGGCGTTGAAGCCGTCAGCCTTGGGCAGCGCGTAGTCTGACGCCCGCAGGCCATAGTCGTCGGCCGCCCCGATCTCGGCCATGACGGCCTTGCCGCGCTCGGTCAGGCCGTTCTCATCCACCCACAAGAGATGCTGGTCGGGAACCGAAT
>DFXC01000080.1:0-1754 GCA_002383105.1 Hyphomicrobiaceae bacterium UBA4118 | reverse complement strand
ATAATATTCCACGAGCGCGCCTTGCTCGCTCTTCTTGGCTTCGGTGGTGGAGGTGAATTTCGCCGACAGGCGAGTCTGCACGGCGATGCGGATGGCCTCCGGGCGCCCAATCAGGGCATCTGGCGCATCGGGCTCGGCAGCAAACGCCGGCGCAGTTAGAGGGGCAACCAAAAGCAACGTCAACGCTACACGATAGATAGGCCTCATGATTTGCTCCCTCAGGCCGAATCAGCCGCGATTCAGCAGGGCCGGGACCCTAACTTGGCGCCCCGTCCTTAGCCATGCTACGGCGTCAACTCTAAGTTCCCCCAACTCCGCTTAGGCTTGGCTGTGGCGCTCCGGCCGAATCATCGCGTTGTCAGCTAGTTAGCTCTCGCCTCAAGCCCGATCTCGCGCATCTTGCGGTAGAGGGTCGAGCGGCCGATGCCGAGCCTCCGGGCGATTTCCGTCATCCTTCCCCGGTAGCGGCCAAAGGCAAGTCTGATCATGTCGGCTTCGACCGCTTCGAGCGAGCGGATATCGCCGCTGTCGCTCAGGGCCGGGATGCCGATGGCATCCTTGCCGTTGGCCGATGGCAGATGGATGGTGGTGGGAGCCCCTGCCGACTCTCCCAGCATGACCGGCCCGTCGATGCGCGGGATAAGATTCTTCGGCGCCGGCGCCGGGGGCACCGTCACCGCGTAGCCTTCGACGTGGGCGGCGATCTGCGGAAACTCGTTCACCGTGAGCATGGGCTGATCGGCAAGAACCACGGCGCGGAACACGGCGTTCTCGAGCTGGCGGATATTGCCGGGCCAGGTATAGCGCTTGAGCATGGCGCTCGTGTCGGCGTCGATGCCGTCGATGCGCTTGCCCTCCTCGGCGGCGAAGCGGGCGATGAAGTGGCGGACGAGCTCCGGCACGTCCTCAAGCCGCTCGCGCAATGGGGGCACCCAGATGGGGAACACGTTCAGCCGGTAATAGAGGTCCTCGCGGAAGCGGCCTTCATTGACGAGGCTGATCAGATTCTGATTGGTCGCCGAGATCAGGCGGAAATCGACCTTGGCCGGGTGCTTGGCGCCGACGGGATCGATGTGGCCGTCTTGCAGGGCGCGCAACAGCTTCACTTGAGCGTCGAGCGGCAGCTCCCCGATCTCGTCGAGGAACAGCGTGCCCTGGTCGGCCTCGATGAACTTGCCGGTGCGCTTCTCGGAGGCGCCGGTGAAGGAGCCCTTCTCGTGGCCGAACAGGATGCTCTCCACCAGATTCTCGGGGATGGCGCCGCAATTGACGGTTACGAAGGGCTTCGATTTGCGGGTGCTTTCGCCCTGAATGGCGCGGGCGATCAGCTCCTTGCCGACGCCCGATTCGCCCTCGATGAGGACGGGAATCGTCGAATTGGCGGCCCGGCGGCCGAGCTCGATGACCCTCGTCATGGCTTCGCTTCCCGCAATCAGGTCGGCAAAGCCGAGCTCGCCACTGACGGAGGCCTTGATGCGGATCAGCTCGTCGGCAAGGGCCTCGATCTTGAGCGCGTTCTTGATGGAGACCTCGAGCCGTTCCGGGCTCACCGGCTTGACCACGAAGTCGACGGCGCCCGCCCGCATCGCCGAGATCGCCGCGTCGATGCTGCCATGGGCCGTCTGCACGATGGCCGGCGGCTTGCGCTGCAAGGACCGCATGGCGGCTAACACTGCCATGCCATCGGTGTCCGGCATGACGAGATCGAGCAGGACAAGGCAGATGTCTCCTGCGGCGTCGGCCTTGAGCGCGGC
>DFXC01000109.1:3157-5843 GCA_002383105.1 Hyphomicrobiaceae bacterium UBA4118 | reverse complement strand
AAAGAGCGCATCGCCAAACTCGAGGCCGCCCTTCAGGATCGAGCCAACCGCTGACGGGCCGATATCAGTCAGATCGCAGCATCGCGCGCTGTTGCTCGACCGCGCCGCCGCCTGTGCGGGCGGGCTCCCGCCAACGCGCCGATCTCGCTAAAGGCTGAAGAGAGGCTCTTGACAGGCCGCTGCGAGACGCCGTGCGCCCGCGGAGCGAATCGGAGGCCTGCCACCCCTTGGGCCCGGTGTTTAATCCACAACTATCTTTAGTCGGTCCACAGCATTCGACGTGACCCGACTCCAGCCGAGTTGGTGCTGCAGAGTCTCCCATTATATAACTGATTCACAAGATGATTCGCGGCGGCGTGTTGAGTGCGCGGAACTCTGCTGAGGCCACAGAGGACACGCATGGGGACCACACAGGCTAACTACGACCATTTCACCAACCCGGTGGATATGGTCGAGCATATTGCAACCATCCACGACTGGACCTTCGAGCGCAGCGCGCCCGACGAGCTGACGCTGACCGTGTCCGGCACGTGGTGCGACTATCATATCTCCCTCACCTGGCGCGACGATCTCGAGGCCCTGCATCTGGCTTGCGCCTTCGATTTCAGGGTCACCAAGCTCAGGCTCCCCGAGATCTACAGGCTGATGGCGCTGATCAACGAGCAGCTCTGGCTCGGCCATTTCGACCTGTGGAAGGATGACGGCATGCTGCTCTACCGCCACGGGCTGTTGCTCGCCGGTGCCGAGACCCATGCTGGCCAATGCGAGGCGCTTCTCAAGGCTGCCCTTGAAGCTTGCGAGCGCTATTATCAGTCCTTCCAGTTCGTATTGTGGGCGGGCAAGTCCGCGGAGGAGGCGCTCGCCGCCACCATGCTCGAGACGCAAGGACACGCATGACACTCAGCCTCGCCGGCCCGCTTCTCCTGGTGGGAGCGGGGAAGATGGGCGGGGCGCTGCTTGAGGGCTGGCTCCGGCAGGGCCTCGACCCGGCTTCTGTGTTCATTCAAGACCCTGCACCGCCCTCTCCCGAGTTGGGCGGGCTGATTGCGCGCCACCACATCGAGGCAGGCTCAGCGCCGGAGCTGCCGGCGGCGCCGTCCGTCATCCTGCTCGCGGTCAAGCCGGACATCGTCCAAAAGCTGCTCCCTGAGGTCGAGCCTCTGATCGGTGAAAAGACCGTGGTGCTGTCGATCGCCGCAGGGCGGACGCTTGCGGGTCTCGCCCGCGCGCTGCCGCCCGGCGTTGCCATCGTGCGGGCGATGCCGAACACCGCCGCCTCTGTCGGCCACAGCGTCACCGTCGCTTGCGCCAACGAGGCGGTGACGCGCCACCAGGCGCTCGAGTGCAACATGCTGCTCGAAGCCGTGGGCGAGGTGATCTGGATCGAAGACGAAAGCTTGATGGATGCGGTCACCGCCGTCTCCGGCAGCGGGCCGGCCTATGTCTTCCTGCTCGCCGAGTGTCTGGCGGAAGCGGGTCGCGCCGCGGGCCTCGATCCCGAGCTTGCGAGCCATCTGGCGCGCGCCACGGTCGAGGGCGCGGCCGAGCTGTTGCGCCGGTCGGATCTTTCGCCGGCCGAGCTCAGAGCCAACGTGACCTCGCCCAAGGGCACGACCGCGGCGGCGCTCGAAGTGCTCATCGGCAAGGACGGCTTCCACGACCTTCTCGCTCGCGCCGTCGCTGCCGCTGCCAAGCGCTCCAGCGAGCTGTCTTTTTAGCTTACGGTTCGAGGGGGGCTAGCTTTCGGTCGTCACCAAAAGAGCCTATGATTGAGGCCGAAGGAGTACCCCCATGTTCGACGATTTCTCCAAACGTTCCAAAGCGGTGCGGGCGGCGCTCGATCTCGCCGAGAAGCGCGGCTGGCGCGACACGAGCCTCACCGATATCGCGCAAGGAGCAGGCCTCAGCCTGTCCGATCTCCGCCGCGAGTTTACCTGCAAGAGCGACATCCTCCGCGCCTTCCAGGCCGAGGTGGACGCCGAGGTCCTGGCCAGGGCGAAAGCGGCGGGGCAGGAGCAGAGCCCGCGCGACCGGCTGTTCGATATCATCATGACGCGCTTCGAGGTGATGACGCCCTATCGACCGGCGCTGAAGCGCATCGTCGCCTATCTCTCCTGCCGTCCCGGCGAGGGCGCGACGCTGCTCTGCTCGACGCTCGCCTCGCAATATTGGATGCTGGCAGGCGCCGGCGCCAAGCTCGATGGCGCGGGCGGAGCGCTCCGCGTCACCGGGCTCACCGCCATCTACGGCAGAGTGTTCGAGATCTGGCTCGACGATCCTTCAGCCTCGCTCGACCGCACCATGGCCGCGCTCGACAAGAGGCTAAGGCGAGGCGAGCGCTTTCTCTCCGGCATGGAGTCGACCTGCCAGGACTTCTGCCGCTTCGCCTGCGGGTTCCTGCCGCGCGGCTGGCGGCGCGGCGATCACGCAGAGGCTCCGCCGCAACCGGCGTCTCCGCCTCCCGCAGGGCCGGCGGCAGCTGCCGTGTGACGTAAGAGGGCGCGCGAGCTCGCGACTATTCCGGGAGGGGATCGTCGTCGTCGGGACCTGAGAGATCCTCGGGGCCTTGGCCAGGCAGCGCGTTGTCGATCGCGTCGCCGGCTACGGGGAAGTCGGGATCAGGCGGAAGGTCCGCGCTGCCGTCTGCCGCTCCGCTCCCGGCTCCGAACCAGGACCGGCCGATTCC
>DFXC01000109.1:2494-2948 GCA_002383105.1 Hyphomicrobiaceae bacterium UBA4118 | reverse complement strand
CGGGCTGCTCAGCATCCTGAATTTGGTCGAGCTCAGATTCGCCGATCGCCGGTCCGGTGAAGGAGACGGCGAGGACCGCCGCCAGTCCCACAGCCACGCGTCGCATGTAGGCCTCCTCGATCTCGCTCGGTTGCCGCGGTCAGACCGGCACTTTTAGCACGGCTCTCAACCCGCCGAGAGGCGATTGGCTGAGGGCAATATCGCCGCCATGGATGCGGGCGATGTCGCGGGCGATGGCCAAGCCAAGCCCGGTCGAGCCCGAGTCCTGGTTGCGCGCATGGTCGAGACGGTAGAACGGCCGGAACACGTGCTCGCGCTCAGTCTCGGGAATGCCGGGACCGTCGTCCTCGACCTCCACCAGCAGCGACCCGTCGCGGCGCGCGGCGCTGACACTCACATGCTCGGCGAAGCGCGCGGCATTGTTGACGAGGTTGGCGACGGCGCGCTTGAAGGC
>DFXC01000109.1:0-2313 GCA_002383105.1 Hyphomicrobiaceae bacterium UBA4118 | reverse complement strand
GCATCTCGTCGACATCGGCGCGCAGGGCGTCGAGCTCGGGCGTCTCCTCGAACATCGCGAGCTGCAAGTTGAAGCGGGTCAGCACGGTGCGCAGGTCGTGGCTGACGCCGGCAAGCATGATGGTGCGCTGCTCGACATGGCGCTCGATGCGGTCGCGCATCTCGATGAAGGCGTTGGCGGCCTGGCGCACCTCGCGCGCGCCGCGCGGGCGGAAATCGTCAGGCGGCGGGCGCCCCTTGCCAAAGCTTTCGGCAGCTTCGGACAGGCGCAGGATCGGCTTGATCTGGTTGCGCAGGAAAAGAATCGCCACGGTGAGCAAGACGAGCGAAGTGCCGACCATCCATATCAGGAAGATCTGGGAGTTGGAGGCGTAGGTCTGACTGCGGCGGGCAAGGACATGCATCACCCCGTCGTCGAGCTTGATGCGGATGTCGACGAAATTGGAGCGGCCCACCGTGTCGATCCAGAAGGGACGGCCGATCTGGCGCGTCAGCTCGTCGGAGAGCGTGGTGTCGAGAAGGTCGAAGAAGGGCCTGGAGTTGGCTTCGGGCAGCTCCTCTCCGGGCTCGAAGCGGATACGCAAGCCGAGATCGGAATCGGCGAGCCGGATCAGGGTCTCGGCGTCCGGGTCCTGGGGAAAGTCGCGGTAGATGTCGATCAGCATGGCGATGTTCTGCACGGTGACCGTGGACAGGCGGCGCGTCACCATCTGCCAATGGCGCTCGAGGAACACGAAGGTCACCACCGACTGGAGCAGCACCATCGGCGCGATGATGATGATCAGCGCGCGCGCATAGAGGCCTTTCGGCATCTGGTCGCCGATCGCGCCCGTGATGCGGCGATAGAGCGAGCGGCGCTCGTGCGGAAGGGGCGGGGCGTCGGAGATGGCGTCCATCACTCTGGATACAAGATGTAGCCCTTGCCGCGCACGGTCTGGAGATAGACCGGGTTGGCGGGATCGTGCTCGATCTTGCGCCTAAGCCGGTTGATTTGCACGTCGACCGCACGCTCCCCGCCGCTGTCCGCCCCCTTGGCGAGCTCGAGGCGGGAGACGGGCATGCCCGGCCGCTGGGCGAAATAGCGCAAGAGATCCCGCTCCCGCTCGGTCAGACGGATGGTCTCTCCCTCGCGCTTCAGCTCGCCGCGGGAGATGTGGAAGACGAATTCGCCCATGCGCACCTCGCCGGAGGAAGGCGAGGCGGCGCCGCGGCGGAGCACGTTGCTCACCCTGAGCAACAGCTCGCGCGGATCGAAGGGCTTGGCGAGATAGTCGTCGACGCCGGTCTCCAGGCCCTCGATGCGCTGCTCGGGCTCGGCGCGCGCGGTCAGCATCAGGATCGGCACCCGCGACTCGCTTCTGAGCGAGCGGGCGAAATCGAGGCCCGATTCCTGCGGCATCATCACGTCGAGGATGAGCAGGTCGAAAGAGAGGCTGCGCATGGCGGCCCGGGCGCTTGCGGCATCGACGGCCGTGCTCACGCGGAAGCCGTGCTCCTGGAGATAGCGGGCGAGCAGGTCGCGGATGCGGCTGTCGTCGTCGACCACGAGGATATGCGGCGCGTTGTCCTCGGGGCCGCTGCCGCGGTGAGCCTTGATCGGCGTCGGCATGGTCATGCCTCTTCCTCCTTGCCGCCCTCTTTGAGGGGGACCGGAGACGAGGCCATGATGGAGGAGACTTTGGGCCGTTCTTCGGCATTGACCATGGCTTCGAGAAAACGGCGCAAGATCGCTTCCGCCCCTGGTCCTGCCGCTTTCAGCGCCGAAGCCAGGCGCACAGACTGCGGCGCAGCAAGGCGCTCGGCCAGAGCGCGGCCCCGGTCGGTGGGGAAGAGCAGCCGCTCGCGGCGATCGGAGCTTCCCGCCTGCTGCACGATATAGCCCTGGTCGATCAGCTGCTTGAGCACGCGGCTCAGACTCTGCTTGGTGATGGTGAGAATGTCGAGCAGGTCGACCACCCGCAGGCCCGAGTGGCGATTGACGAAATGCAGCACCCGGTGGTGGGCACGGCCGAAGCCGAAATCTTTGAGGATGGCGTCGGGGTCGCGAGTGAAATCGCGATAGGCGAAGAACAGCAGCTCGGCGAATTCCAGAAGCTTCGCCTCGGGCACGGAAGCGCGTTTGCGCGCAGGCCGGCCATTCCCCCGAAGCTTGGCTTCGGGCGATTTTTGCTCCTGCGTCAGAGGCTCATTTAGGTCAGTCATGTTGACTTATTTTTTGCGCTCGTTTATGTCAGCCATGTTGACTTATTTCGCGTCCTTGATACGCCTCGCCGCCTGCTCGCGCAATTGCCGTTCAAGGTGCTATGAGGGGCGT
>DFXC01000134.1:4515-10072 GCA_002383105.1 Hyphomicrobiaceae bacterium UBA4118 | reverse complement strand
TGAAGGAAGGCCTCACGGTTTTCCGCGACCAGGAGTTCACCGGCGACACGCGCTCGGGCCCGGTCGAGCGCATCGCCGCCGTGCGCATGCTGAAGACCCATCAATTCCCCGAGGATGCGGGACCGCTGGCCCATCCCGTGCGGCCCGCCTCCTATATCGAGATCAACAACTTCTACACGTCCACCGTCTACGAGAAGGGCGCCGAGGTCTGCCGCATGTTGCAGACGCTGCTCGGCCGCGAGGGCTTCCGCAAAGGTCTCGACCTCTATTTCGAGCGTCATGACGGCGAGGCGGTAACGGTCGAGGACTTCGTCGAGGCGATGGCCGACGTCTCGGGCCGCGATCTCGATCAGTTCATGCTCTGGTACACCCAAAGCGGGACGCCCGAGCTTGCCTGCTCGCTCGATTACGACGCGCACGCCAAGACTGCCCGGCTTGCAGTGAGCCAGGTCGTGCCGCCCACGCCCGGCCAGACCAAGAAGGAGCCGATGTTCATCCCGCTCAAAGTGGGCCTGATTGGTTCCAACGGCGATGAGCTTCCGCTCAAGCTCGACGGCGAGGAGCCGCTGACCGACGGATTGCTCGAAGTGACGGAGCGCGAGCAGGTCTTCGCGTTCCGTGACATCTCCGCTCCGCCCACGCTCTCGTTGCTGCGCGGCTTCTCGGCTCCGGTGCGCATCACCTCGAGCCTCGATCCGGACCAGATCGAATTCCTGATGATCCATGACAGCGATCCGTTCAACCGCTGGCAGGCGGCGCAGACTTTCGCGAGCAATCTGCTCGTCGCCGCCGCGCGGAACGGCGCGGGGCACGAGCGCGTGAACGGAAGAGAGGCGAACAGGCTCGCGCAAGCGATCGGGACGACAGTAAGCGACGCATCGTTGCTCGCGGCTTACCGCGCCGAGTTCCTCAAGCTGCCGAGCGAGTCGGACATCGCGCGGGAGCTTGCCCGCAACGTCGATACCGACGCTGTGCGCAACGCGCGCGAGGGCTTGCGCGCCATGATCGGCGGCGCCATCAAGGAGACATTAGCCGAGCTTTATGAGGCAACCGCGCCGAGCGGACCCTATTCGCCCGACCCTGACAGCGCAGGCAAGCGGGCCCTGCGCGGCGCGGCGCTGGACCTCCTGGTGGCCACGGCCGCGCCGGCCGAGATCGCGCGCGCCGAACACCACTACCGCGAGGCCTCCAACATGACCGACGCCATCGCCGCGCTTTCCATCCTGTCCCACTTGCCGGCGGCGGCGCGCGACCAAGCGCTCGACCATTTCTATGCGCGCTGGCAGGACGAGCCCCTCGTGCTGGACAAATGGTTCGCCGTGCAGGCACGGTCGGCAAGGCCCGATTCGGTGGAGACCGTGCGCGGCCTCCTCTCCCACCCGAAATTCTCGCTCAAGAACCCGAACCGCGTACGCGCGCTGATCGGCAGCTTCGTCCACGCCAACCCGACTGGCTTCAACCGCGCCGACGGCGCCGGCTACAAGCTCCTCGCCGGCCAGGCGCTTGGGATCGACCGCTTCAATCCGCACGTCGCCGCGCGCCTTCTCGGCGCCTTTGAAAGCTGGCGTATCCTGGAGCCCGGCCGGCAGGCCCGCGCCAGGGCCGTCCTCGAAGATCTCGCCGCCCGGCCGCTGTCCACCGACAGCTACGAGATCGTCACCAAGACGCTCGGCGGGGCCTAGAGTCGCTCTCCGTCAACCGGTCATTAACCGCTTTTCCACAGTTTTTCCCTAGACAGACGGAGTCGTCATCGATTCCAATGATCGAGGCGATTCGGAGATGCGGCACTTCTCCGGCTCGAAGCAGGAGAATGATAAGGGGGACCGAATGTCGCGGGCGCGTTCGGCGCGTGACGGATTCGCTATCGCGGGGCCGCAATGGCAGGACCTCCGCGCCAGCATCGGTCGTCATCTTCCCAATACCAAGCTGCTGCGCAGCCTGGTCCCTATCCTCCTCAGCGCCTTCTTCGCCGTCGCCCTTATCGGCTTTGCCATCCAGGTCGTGCATGCGAAGCGCGTAGCGCTCGATTCGGCTCGCCATCAGCTCGCGCTGGTCGCCGATCTCGCCTCCACGAGCCTCAAGGAGAAGACCCTCAGCTCGAGCATGAATTGGCAGAGTGCGCTTGCCGCAAGCCTGCCCAGGGGCGCAACCGCCGACGGCCGCACCGCCCTGCTCGCCGACGCCGAGGGCGAAATCCAGGCCCGCGCGCCGCTCGACGGCGCTCCCTCGGGCAACCTGCTCACCATCTTGGGCCCCCAGCAGCCGCTGACCACCTTCGGGGCAGAGGCCGGGGTGCTGCGCCTGACGCTGCTCGACGGCACCGATGCCATCGTTACCGTCCGCAACGTTCCGCAAACCGACGCGCAAGTCGCCTTCGTCCAGCCGGTCGGAGCGGCGCTGGCCGATTGGCGGCGAGACGCGAGCCTTGAGATCACCCTCCTAGTCTGCGCCGGCCTCGTGCTCGCACTGCTCGCGGGCGGCCTCTGGTATCTCGCCCCCTCGGCCGGGCGCGAGGACGAAGATGCCTTCACCAAAGAGCTGACCGAAGCGTTGCCCGGCTGCGGCGTCTGGCGCTGGAACCTCGCGCGCGGCCATGTGCACTGGTCGGCGCCGATGTACCGGCTGCTCGGCTTGGAGCCCGCCAGCAAGGCCATGGCTTTCCGTGCCATCTCCCAGGCGCTCCATCCCGAGGACGACCTCCGCGGCGAGATCGACCGGCATCTCCGCGACGGCATTTCCGTCTTCGACCAGACCTTCCGGCTCCGTCATGCCGATGGGCATTGGGTCGGCTTGCGCCTGCGCGGCCATATCACGCGCAGCACGCCCGATCGAGAGCCTTGCCTCACCGGCATCGCCGTGATCGCCGATCATGACGTGGCGCCCGGCTCTGCCGAGGCCAATGCGCGCCTGCGCGATGCGGTCGAGACGATCTCGGAAGCCTTCGTGCTGTGGGACAGAGAGAACCGTCTGGTGATGTGCAACAGCAAATACCAGCAGTTCCACGGCCTGCCGGACGACATGGTCCGCCCCGGCAGCCCCTATGACGAGGTCATCGCCTCGGCCTCGGAGCCGATCGTCAGCAAGCGCGTCGCCGTCGCCGGCAAGGACGACAACGACAGCCGCACCTACGAGGCGCAGATCGAGGACGGGCGCTGGCTGCATATCAATGAGCGGCGGACGCGGGACGGCGGCTATGTCAGCGTCGGCACCGACATCACCGTGCTCAAGGAGAGCCAGCATCTTCTGGCCGAAAGCGAGCAGCAGCTCAGGGCGAGCGTCTCCGAGCTCAGGCTCTCACGCCGCGAGCTCGAGCAGCAGAAGCAACAGCTCGTCGACCTGGCCGAAAAATACGCGCTCGAGAAGAATCGCGCCGAGGCCGCCAACCGCGCCAAGTCGGAGTTCCTCGCCAATATCAGCCACGAGCTGCGCACGCCGTTGAACGCCGTGATCGGCTTCTCCGAGGTGATGCAGCAGGCCCTGTTCGGTCCGATCGGCCATCCCAAATATCAGGAATATGCCCGCGACATTTACGCGAGCGGCAGCTATCTGCTCGAAGTGATCAACGACATCCTCGACATGTCGAAGATCGAGGCCGGGCGCATGTCTCTCGACGTCGACACCATCGACGTGGCCGACATCGTCGAGGACAGCATGAAGGTGGTGAGCCAGGCCGCTGCCGAGCGCAATATCGCGCTTGGGCGTCATGGGCCGCAGCACCTGACGCTCGAAGCCGACCGCCGGGCGCTCAAGCAGGTCTTCCTCAACCTGCTCTCCAACGCCGTCAAGTTCACCCGCGACGGCGGCAGCGTCGACGTGCATCTGTCGCGCTCGCGGGGGCATGTGAAGATCACCATCAAGGATACCGGCATCGGCATTCCGGAAGCCGATATCGCCAAGCTCGGCAGGCCTTTCGAGCAGGTCGAGAACCAGTTCTCGAAGAGCCATCAGGGAAGTGGGCTTGGGCTCGCCATCTCGCGTGCCCTGGTCGAGCTGCATGGCGGAACCCTGCGGATCAACAGCCGCGAGGGTCAGGGCACCACTGTCGCCTGCACCCTGCCGATGCGGCCCGTGATCGCCGAGGAAGAGCACAAGTTCGCCGCCTCCGCCTGAGCCTACCCCGCGCTGGCCGGCTCCAGTATCAAGACATTGGGAATTCGTGCCGGCTCGGCAAGCTTCAGCAGAGCGAGACCCATTCCCGCGAGACCCTCCATCAGACCGGCGGTCTCCAATCCGAAATTTCCGCACACCACGCCGTGTCGTGAAATCCTCCTCACGACTTTTCTCTCAAGCCCCGAAGAAATTCCGGCTCGCAGCTCGTCGTCCATCAGCTCGCGAACAAGGAGCAGGTTACCCAAATTGCCGTGACCGATGCAGTCCGAGCGCTCAAGGGGCGAAGAATTTATTGCAGAAATGACTGCGCTCACGGTCGCGTCGATCTTGCGCTTGTCACCCCGCTTGCTTGCTGCCTTTAGCGCCAGCGCCACGCCTGGTTTGCCGTGGCACCAGGCAAGTTGGGAGGCGGCGGCTCCAGCGTGATCGGGCGCGCGCGCACTTGAGCTCCTGCCAATCCGACCAATGTCGGTAAGCTCGCGCTCCGCCAGCTCAAGCCCCGCGATATTGAACCGCTGTTGGCCGGACGAGCCAGCAAAGTATGCGGTTAATTAACTAGCTCCCGCCGCAGGTTAGGAGACGAGTTTCCTCACGCCACGATCCGCTCGAAGGCCTCATGCACGGCGGCAAGCGTGTCTTTCAGCATGGCCTCGAGCGTGGGGAAGTCAGGCATCTCGGAGGCGCGCGCCAGCAGGTCCTTCAGCGCGCGCGGAGCGTCTGCTGCCGTGAACGGCTTGTCGAGGCACAGCCGCAAGACCTGGGTCAGGGTGTGATAGAGGCGCGCCGCCGGCACCAAGATCTCGGCATCGCCGGGAGCCAACACGCCGGCGGCCGACAACTTGGTGATTGTCATCTCGGTGTTCGGGTCGAGCACTTCCGGATGCTCTGCCGCGCTCACGATCTGCAGGAACTGGGCGATGAATTCGAGATCGATCAGCCCGCCCCGCACCTGCTTCAGGTCCCAGATATCCTGGACCCCCTTCTCGTCGGCGATCTTCGCCCGCATCGTCCGCAAGTCGGCGGCTACGGCCGCGCGGTCGCGCGGACGCGCCAGCACCTCACCGATAGTGGCGTTGATTTTCCGGCGCAAGGACGCAGGGCCCGTCAGCGCGCGCGCGCGCGTCAAAGCGAGATGCTCCCAGGTCCAGGCTGAGCCCTTCTGATAGTCGATGAAGCTCGACAGCTTGGTGGCGACCGGGCCCTGATTGCCGGAGGGCCTGAGGCGCATGTCGACCTGGTAGAGGGAGCCCTCGACGGTGGCGGCCGAGAGCGCCGCGATCAGGCGTTGGGTGAAACGCGCATAATATTGCGGCCCCGGTAAGCTCTTGGCCCCATCGGATTGGGCCCCCTCTCCGGCATAGTCGTAGACGATGATCAGGTCGAGGTCCGATGCGGCCGTCATCTCGCGGCCCCCGAGTTTGCCCATGGCGACGACCGCCGCCTCCCC
>DFXC01000134.1:1641-4350 GCA_002383105.1 Hyphomicrobiaceae bacterium UBA4118 | reverse complement strand
TCGATCAACGTCTCGGCAAGGCCTGCATAAGCGGCTCCCGCCTGCCGGGCGGAGAGCGTGCCTGAGATCACCCGAACCCCGATGAGGAAGCCCTGCTCGCGGCCGACGATGCGCGCCCGGTCGAGGGCGTCCTGGTAGTCGTGCGCCTCGGCGAGCGCGTTCCCCACCAGCTCCTTGAGCTTGGCGGGGGTCGGCACGGTGCCGAAAAACCCTGGGTCGAGCACCGCATCGAGCAAGCGCGGCCTCCTGCCGATGATGTGGGCGAGCCGCGGCGCCGTCCCCATGATGTCGGCGATCAGCCGGAGCAGACTTGGATTGACGGCAAGCAGCGAGAAGAGCTGCACGCCCGCCGGCATCTCGGCGATCACCTTGTCGAAGGTGGCAAGCGCGAGATCGGGCTCAGCGGTGCGGCTGAAGGCATCGAGCAGAGCGGGGAGGAACTCGGTCAGCCGCTCCCGCGCGCGGCCGCTTCGCGTCGCCGCATAGCGGCCGGACTGCCAGGCGCGGATGGCGGCGATGGCTGCTTGAGGATTGTGGAAGCCGAGCCGCTCGAGGCTCGCGAGCGCGGCGGGGTCGGCCTCGTCGGCCTGGACGACGAGACGCGGAGCGGAGCTGGGCTCGGGGAGCTTCTCGAACAGCGCACCGTAATGGGCCTCGACCCGCTTAAACTCCGCGATCAGCCCGTCGCCGAAGGCGTTCGTATCGGCGAAGCCTGACAGCGCCGCAACTCTGGCAAGTTCGGTGAGGTCGTCCGGGATGATATGGGTCTGCTGGTCGCCGATCATCTGCAACCGGTTCTCGATCCGACGCAGGAAGAGATAGGCTCCCGTCAGCTCGCGTGCGGCCTCTGGCGTGATCCAACCCCCTGAGGCCAGGCGGTCGAGCGTCTCGATGGTCCCGCGCGTCCTGAGCTCAGGATGACGGCCGCCGGCGATGAGCTGCTGGGTCTGGGCGAAGAACTCGATGTCGCGGATGCCACCCCGTCCGAGCTTGATGTCGTGCCCTTCCACGGCGATGGCGCCGTGACCCTTGAAGGCGTGCACCCGCCGCTTCATGGCGTGGATGTCGGCGACCGCCGCGAAGTCGAGATATTTGCGCCAGATGAAGGGAGCAAGCTGGTGCAGGAACTCTTCGCCCGCCTCGCCATCGCCGGCGGCGACCCGCGCCTTGATCAGGGCGGCGCGCTCCCAGTTCTGGCCGAAGCTCTCGTAATAAATGTGGCCGGCGTCGGTCGAGAGCGCGATCTGCGTCGCACCCGGATCGGGGCGAAGCCTGAGGTCGGTGCGAAACACATAGCCGTCAGCCGTGTGCTCCTGGAGCAGACGCACGAGCTCGCGGGTGAGGCGCACGAAGAAGGTGGAGGGCTCAATATCAGGCCGAAGCCCGGCACGCGCTGCGTCGTAGAAGACGATGATGTCGATGTCGCTCGAATAGTTGAGCTCGAAGGCGCCGAGCTTCCCCATGGCGATGACGAAATAGCCTTGGACGGCCGACGAAGCGTCCGCTTGCGGGTTCATCTGCCCCGCCTCGCGCGCCTTGCGGAAGAGAAACGCCGTCGCCTGCTCGAGCACCGTGTCGGCGGCAACACTCATGGCCGAGAGCGTGGCCTCCGTCGACCAGACGCCGCCGAGATCGGCAAGGCCGGTCAGCAGGGCGATCCGGTGCTTGAAGCGCCGCAACAGCGCCATGGCCTCTCTGGCGTTTTGCGCTTCGGCGACAGCTTCAGCCAGTCCCTTCCTCGCCTCTGCCAGATGCGCGTCGGGATCGCGCAGGAGGCATTCTGCGAGCGTGGACGGATCGCGGAGCGCAAGGGACGTGAGATAGGGAGAGCCGGAGAAGGTTGCCGAGAGCAGCGCGCGAACTTTTGGCGCCTCGGCCAAGAGCGCAGCGGCAGGCGCCAGATCGGCAGCCGCGCGCAGCGCGTTCGTGAGAGTGTCGAGCGCGTCGGCACCCCGCGCCGCGTCATAGACGAGCGGCGATAGAGTGATGCGCTCGAAGAACGCCGTCACGCCGGTCTGATCTCTGCTCCCATGGACGCCTGCGCGGCAGCCCCATTGACAAGCGCTTCGCCGTTCATCGGCAAGGCGAGGACGACTCTGAGCCCAGGCTCGTTATCCTCGAGCCTCAGGCCACCACCATGCAGCCTTGCCACCGCCGCGACAAGGCTCAAGCCCAACCCGCTGCCAGGCTCAGAGCGGCTGGCTTCAAGCCGCACGAAGCGGTCGAGCACCCGCTCGCGGTCGGAGACCGGCACGCCCGGCCCGCGGTCGGTCACCACGATTTCCGCCAAAGACCCCTTCGTCCTTGCGCTCACGTCGATCTCGGGCTTGGCGCCGTTGCCGCCCTCGGCGGGACCGGGCGCCCCGTATTTGATGGCGTTGTCGATGAGATTGGCGATGGCCTGCCCGAGCAACTGACGATCGGCGCGGATGAAGATGGGCGCTTCCGCCTCCGCCTTGAGAACGAGGCCGCGCTCGTCGGCTACCGGCTCGTAGAGTTCAGCCACGTCGCGCAACAGCGCCGACACATCGAGCGTCTCGCGGTTCTCGCCGCCCGCTCCGGCCTCGATCCTGGCGATCGAGAGCAGCGCATTGAACGTCTTGATGAGTCCGTCGGCCTCCTCGATGGTCCGCTCCAGCGCCTCGCGATAGACGGGCTCGCCATAAGGCTCGCGCAGCGCCGCCTCGACCCGATTGCGCAGGCGGTTCA
>DFXC01000134.1:0-1470 GCA_002383105.1 Hyphomicrobiaceae bacterium UBA4118 | reverse complement strand
AGGCTCTCCGAGAGCCGGTCGAGCTCATCGCCCGAGCCGTTGACGGGCAGCCGCCCCGAAAGGTCGCCTTCCATGATGGTGCGCGTGGTGGCGGCGACCGCATCGATCCTTGCGAGCAGCTTGCGGCTCACCCAATAGCCGCCGCCGATGCCGAACAGCGCCATCACCCCGAGCCCCCACAGCATCGCCGAGCGGACCGAGCGCGCGAGCTCCCGCCGGTCCTCGATATCGCGGCCGACGATCAGGCGATAGCCGCTCGGCAGGCGAAACACATTGGCGAAGGCTAGCCTCGTCTCGACCCCGCCGGTGGCAGGGCGGCGATAGACGAACTCGACCGGGCCCAGGCTATTCCACAGCTCCGGCGACACAGCGCTGAGATTGCCCGCGACCCTTCTCCCCTCGCTGTCGGCCACGAGATAGAGGCTGTTGCCGGGAGTCTGGCTGCGCTCGGCGACGATGCTGACGAGCTGATCGAGGCCTCCGGCCCGGTACTGCTCGGCGAGGCCCTTCAGCTCAGCATCGATGGTCTGGTTGAGCTGCCGCGACAGCAGGACCGTCGTGTTCCAATAGATGTAGAAGATGGCGACGATCGCCGCGGCGCTGAACAGCGCAAGATAGGTCAGCGACAGGCGAAAGGTGGTGGTCCGGAAGAGCTTAGTGAGCGCTGTCACGGATCGTGTAGCCGGCGCCGCGGACCGTGTGCAGGAGAGGATCGCCGAAATTCTTGTCGATCTTGGAGCGAAGTCGGGAAATGTGGACGTCGATGACATTGGTCTGCGGGTCGAAATGATAATCCCACACGTTCTCGAGCAGCATGGTGCGCGTCACCACTTGGCCGGCATGCTTCATCAGATATTCGAGCAGGCGAAACTCCCGCGGCTGCAACATAATGGCTTCGCCCGCGCGCGTCACCTTGTGCGATAGGCGGTCGAGCACCAGATCGCCTACCACAAACCGCGTGCTCCCCTCCTCCGGCGAGGTGCGCCTGGCGAGCGCCTCGATGCGGGCGAGCAGCTCGCTGAACGCGTAAGGCTTGGTGAGATAGTCGTCGCCGCCGGCACGCAGGCCCTTGACGCGGTCGTCAACCTCTCCGAGCGCGCTCAGGATAAGCGCCGGCGTCCTGATTTCCTCAGCGCGGAGCGCCATGATCACCGCCAGCCCGTCGCATTTGGGCAGCATGCGGTCAACGATCAGCACGTCGTAGGCGTTGGCTCTGGCAAACTCGAGCCCGGTCTGGCCGTCGCCGGCATATTCGGCGACATGGCCTGATTCCTTGAGCGCCCGCTTGAGGAAGGTCGCGGTCTCCTGATCGTCCTCGATGACCAGCACGCGCATATAGGAGGGCTCCTGGCGACGCTGCCTCGAACGGGAAGGCGACGGAACGGCAATCCCTAAAAGGAAAAAGGGCGGGGGGCGCGGGGGGGGGGAAACCGCCCGCCCCCGGGGGGGCCACCCCGCCCCCCCCCCCCC
>DFXC01000031.1:2453-4063 GCA_002383105.1 Hyphomicrobiaceae bacterium UBA4118 | reverse complement strand
ATCCAGGGCTTCATCACCGTGCCGATCCAGCAGGCGGTGGCGAGCGCCGAAGGCATCGACACGCTGGTCGCCTCCTCGACGCAGAATGTGAGCACGGTGACGCTCAACTTGAAGCTCGACGCCGATCCCGACCGGGCCATGACCGACGTCCTGTCAAAGGTCGCGCAAGTGAAGGGCATCCTGCCGCGCGAGGCGAACGACTCGATCGTCACCAAGCAAACGGGAGAGGGCTACGCACTGATGTATCTCTCCTTCAACTCGAAGGTGATGAGCGCCTCGCAGATCAGCGACTACCTCACCCGCGTGGTGCAGCCGAAGCTGCAGACCATCAACGGGGTGGCCAACGCGCAGATCCTCGGCGGCCAGGTTTTCGCCATGCGTATCTGGCTCGATCCTGACCGCATGGCCGCGCTCGGGGTGACGCCCCTCGACGTGCGGCTGGCGCTTGCCAGCAACAACTTCACCTCGGCGCCGGGCCAGGTGAAGGGCGATTTCGTGCAGACCAATATCGACGCCAAGACCTCGCTCGAGACGCCCGAGTCGTTCGGCAAGCTCGTGGTGCTTGCCCGCGGCGATTCTCTGGTCAGGCTGGGCGACGTGGCCAAGATCGAGCTTGGGCCGCAGAACGCCGACTCATCGTCGGTGTTCGACGGGCTCAAGGCCGTGTTCATCGGCGTTTATGCGACGCCCACCGCCAACCCGCTGACGGTGATCACCGACGTGCGCAAGGCCTTCCCGGAGATTCAGAAGGAGCTGCCGCCGGGCCTGGAGGCGGCCATTGCCTACGACGCCACCAATTTCATCCGCGCCTCGATCTGGGAGGTGGTGAAGACGCTCGGCGAGGCGGCCATCATCGTCATCGTGGTGATCTTCCTGTTCCTCGGCAATCTCCGCTCAACCATCATCCCCATCGTCACCATCCCGCTGTCGCTTATCGGCGTGCTCGCCATGCTGCTGGCGCTCGGCTACTCGATCAATCTGATGACGCTGCTCGCGCTGGTGCTCGCCATCGGGCTGGTGGTCGACGACGCCATCGTCGTGGTGGAGAACATCCACCGGCATATCGAGCGGGGCACCCGCCCGTTCGATGCAGCGATTCTCGGGGCGCGGGAGATCCTCTACCCGATCATCGCCATGACCACCACTCTGGCCGCGGTCTATGCGCCGATTGCCTTCGTGTCGGGGCTAACGGGCGTTCTCTTCCGGGAGTTCGCGCTGACCCTGGCCGGCGCCGTGATCGTCTCGGGCGTCATCGCCGTGACGCTGTCGCCGATGATGTGCTCGAAGCTGCTCAAGGCGGAGAACGAGCATGACAAGCCCGGATGGCTCACCCGGCACCTCGACCGCCTGTTCGAGGGGCTGAAGCGGCGCTATCAGCGGCGCCTCAACCGCACCCTCAACTATCGGCCAGTGACGCTTCTGGTCCTTGCCGGCGTGATCGCGGCGACCGGCCTCATGTATATGACGACGCAGAAGGAACTCGCGCCGGAGGAGGACCAGGGCATCCTGTTCACCTTCGTGAAGACGCCGCAATACGCCAATCTCGACTATCTCGAGGAGGCGACGCAGCAGATCTACCGCGTCTTCAGCACCGTCCCGGAGAAGGACCA
>DFXC01000031.1:1360-2155 GCA_002383105.1 Hyphomicrobiaceae bacterium UBA4118 | reverse complement strand
CTCGCCGATGTGCTGGCCGACGTCGAGAAGTCGGCGCGCGAGAGCGGGATGTTCATCTTCTCCGATTCCGATCTTCGCTTCGAGACGCCGCAGATCGAGTTCAAGATCGATCATGACAAGGCGAACCGGCTCGGCATCAGCATGGCCGATATCGGCAATTCGCTCGCCACGCTGCTCGGCGGCAACTACGTCAACCTGTTCGACCTATACGGGCGGAGCTATCAGGTCATTCCGCAGGTGCCGCGCGAGTTTCGGCTGAACGAGGATTGGCTCACGCGCTACCAGATCCGCACCAGCTCGGGCATGCTCGTCCCGCTCTCCAACGTGGCGACCGTGACCAAGGTGGTGCAGCCGAACGCGCTCACCAATTTCCAGCAGCTCAACTCGGCGACGCTGTCGGCCGTGCCGTTCCCCGGGCGCACCGTCGGCGAGGCCATCGACTTTCTCAAGAAGAAGGCGGCCGAGAGCTTTCCGGAGGGCTTCACCTACGATTTCCAGGGCGAGAGCCGGCAATTCGTCCAGGAGGGCGACACCCTCGTTTACACCTTCGTCTTCGCGCTGGTGATCATCTTCCTCGTGCTCGCCGCGCAGTATGAGAGCTTCCGCGACCCGCTGATCATCTTGATCGCCCTGCCGACCTCGATGTTCGGCGCGCTCATCCCGCTCAATGCCGGACTCGCCACCGTCAACATCTATACGCAGATCGGGCTCGTCACCCTGATCGGGCTAATTTCCAAGCACGGCATCCTGATGGTGGACTTCGCCAACAAGCTGCAGGAAGAGCAGGGCTATGGA
>DFXC01000031.1:0-1215 GCA_002383105.1 Hyphomicrobiaceae bacterium UBA4118 | reverse complement strand
GCGAGCCGCTTCGATATCGGCGTGGTGATCGCAGCGGGCATGACCATCGGCACGATGTTCACCCTGTTCGTGACGCCCGCGGTCTATACCTTCCTCGCCAGAGACCATCAGAAGGCGATGGCGCGGGCACGGGCCGAGTCGCCCGGCGTCGCTCCCGTCTCCTTCAGGGGCGAGATTCCGGCGGAAACCCTCGAGGAGGCCGACGCAGAGGCCAAGGCCGGGATGCTGTTCCCAGCCGAGCCTGAGCCGAAGCCGGCTGACGGCCATCTTTCGCATGAGGCGCGGGGCTTCAGCTCGGCTGCCTCGGCGGCGTCCTCGGGCGCCCACGGCCCTGAGCGCCGGGCCGCTAAGCGCGGCTCGCGGCGGAGGCGGTTCCCCCCTGCGGCAGAGTAGAGGCGGTTAAGTCCGCTCGGCTAGAGCGCTTTCGCCTCAAATTGATCACGACGCGCTCTAGCTTTTTGATTGAGCATGATCTTTTCGGAAAACCGGTGCCCCGCTTGCGGATCATGCTCTAGTTTACTCGCTTCCAGCGAGCCTCTAGAAAGCCTGGAGCAGTATCGGGCGCGGGGACCATATGTTCGCTAAGCTTCTCATCGCCAATCGGGGCGAGATCGCCTGCCGCATCATCCGCACTGCAAGGCGGCTCGGCATCTTGACCGTCGCCGTCTATTCCGACGCCGATCGCGATGCGCTGCATGTGGACATGGCCGATGAGGCCGTCCCCATCGGTCCTGCCGCGGCCACCCAGTCCTATCTCGACATGGCCAAGATCATCGCCGCCGCCAAGGGGACGGGGGCTGACGCGATCCATCCGGGCTATGGCTTCCTCTCGGAGAACGCGTCATTTGCCCGCGCACTTGCCGAAGCGGGCATCGTCTTTGTCGGCCCGAATATCAAGGCCATCGAGGCGATGGGCGACAAAATCGAGTCGAAGAAGCTCGCCGCGAAAGCGAAGGTGTCGACCGTGCCGGGACATCTCGGCGTGATCAAGGATGCCAAGGAGGCGATCAAGATCGCCGACGAAATTGGCTATCCGGTGATGATCAAGGCCTCGGCCGGTGGTGGCGGCAAGGGCATGCGCATCGCCTATAGCCGCAAGGAGGTGGAAGAGGGCTTCACCTCCTCCAAGTCCGAGGCGAAGTCGAGCTTCGGCGACGACCGCGTGTTCATCGAGAAATATATCGAGGAGCCGCGCCATATCGAGATCCAGGTGCT
>DFXC01000136.1:1091-24130 GCA_002383105.1 Hyphomicrobiaceae bacterium UBA4118 | reverse complement strand
GCCCAGAACATAGTGGATGGCGCATCCGGGGTGCTAAAGATGGCCCCCACGCCGATGAGAATCATGGCGTTAAACCAAAGCACTGCACGCAGGGCAATCACGTAGGGCGAAAACAGCTGGCGCGCCGTCCCAAACACGGCGAGCGATGTCACCAATGCCGACAGTATTGGAGGCATGCGAACTCCGATCGCGGTATCGCCGAGAACCCGCGTCGAAAGCCATATCCACCACGCCACCATGGGTGGGTGATCGGAGTAGCCGAGAGCCGGCGTTTGCGACCATAGCCAGTAGTAGGCCTCGTCCGGAGCAAGCCCTACGCGCGACGCGGCCCAAATTCGAACGACCGTCAAGACACTCAGTATGGCCGCGACGCCCTGCCAGCTCGGATAGTCAACACGCAAGCCGGCGACTTTGTAGTCCGACCAGCAGATCGGGGCCTCGAGCTTGTCAACATGCGTCGCGGTAGCCTCACCGAGGTGAGTCGATTTATGGCCCCCGAACGCAGTCGTGACTCGACACCAGCGGACGCCGAAGCGCCGTAGCAACCCATGCATAGCGGAACCCCCATTGAATGCTCGATTCACGGTCACGATTGCGTCGAAAAGTTGGCTGATGCATGGGCCTAAAGTCTTCCGAAAATATACAAATCAGCAACTTTAGAGCCGGGGGATCCGTTCGAGTTCATCCGTTCGCCAACACCACAAACGTGATGTGGCTGAAGTTTGCAAAACCACATACCCAGAGAGAACCCGGCGTCTACCTGCGAACCGATTTTCGACGAGATTGTGGCTTGAGGTGACTGACAGAGGGAACTTCGTTGCTGACCGACATCGGCTACCGATGGGAAATTGGATGCCAGTCTTCGGCGAAGGTTCGACGGGCCTGGGCAAGGCCGTCATCTCAGTTGTGCCGACACTTGCTGTTGTGATTCCGACGCTGAACGAGCGCGCCAACATCCCGTGCTCGCGCGGCGGCTCGACGACGCCCTTGCAGACGTCGAATGGGAAGCAATCTTTGTCGACGACGATTCTGCCGATGGCACGATTGATGCCATTCGAGCATTGTCCCGCTCCAACTCCCGGATCCGCGGCATCAGACGGATTGCTCGACGAGGTCTTTCAGGGGCGGCGCTTGAAGGTATTCTTTCCACCTCAGCCCAATACGTCGCAGTCATGGACGCTGATTTGCAGCACGATGAGACCCGACTCATGGAGATGCTGGCCTGCCTCAAAAAAGGAAAAGCGGATGTTGTGGTGGCCAGCCGCTACGTCGAAAACGGCAATGCGAAGATTGGGTTCTCCAGAAGCCGACAGCTTGCTAGCAGATTGGCCATTCAGCTTGCACAATTCGTTTTCAAGAAACCACTCAGCGATCCGATTAGCGGGTTTTTCATGCTTCGGCGCAATGTCGTGGATGAGACGGCACCGAGAGCTTGCCCTAATGCTACCTTGAACCCGCACCGATGACGTTCTCGATGAACGTGGGTGTCCAGTCTGGACTGACCGATGCCACCTCGGGCACGGCGCTTAAGTTCCAAGGCTCGATCGGATTCTGAACGCGCGTTTCTTGCGTCTGTGCTTCATGGCTCATGCTCCATTCACGCTCAGCGACACCGGCTGCGAAGGTGGGGCCATTCTAGGTCAGGAGAGTAGAGGCTCAAGACGGGGCCTTAAAATGGTCCTGAACGTGGGGTCCCGTAAGGGAGTCCTCGCAATCGGGAAAAGCAATGTCTAACCGCTTCTTCTATTCCACAGCTGCGACTTGCTTGGCTTGCGTTATCGCGTTTGCGCCGCAAGCGCTTCCACAATCGACAGCTCTATATAGCGTGACCAAAACAGTCCCGTTGGGGGTCCCTGACCGCTGGGACTTTGTTGTGTTTGACCCAGCGTCACACAAAGTATTCGTCGCCCACGGGGATCGCGTTACAGGGAGCCTGCAGGCGCCGTCGAAAACGTCAAGTCAATTACCTATCCGCAGGCCATCAGGATCAGTTTATTTCAAGCCCTGGCGATCGTGCCGGGCGTCTCGCGTTCTGGCGCCACCATTGTGGGTGGACTTGCGATGGATTGCCCCCCGTTTACATGTTCAAACTTAAGGCCCAATCGGAAGAATGGGTGGAAAGCTAACCAGTGCACAAGCGCGACTGTCATTGCCATGAATACGGCGGCGAAGATCACGTCGCTTGGAAAGTGACCGCCTTGCCCGATCCGTATGATGCCGATAAGGCTACCAGCGACGAGGGCCAATCCAATCAGGGCTGCTCGACGCCGGCGTATAAGCATGGCGACTGCAAAGCCGAGTGCGTAAATGGAAGAGGCTTCGCCGCTTACGAATGAGCAGTTCTGCTTACATTGGCCCGAGCGCGCGAGCACGGGCGTGAAACGGTTGGGACCACCAAATTCGACGATATTGATGGGCCGGGGCCGCGGCCAGTTGCCCTTCAGCACCTCGTTGACGAGAAGTCCGGGCCCAATGATGAGCACGAGTGCCAGGAAAAGCCATTGTGCCATCCCGAGGCCAAACAGATAGCGCTTTGCAGTCACTGCAAGGACAACGCCGAGAAGTGCAACGATAACTGCGAGCCATGTGATAACTTTAAAACATGTGCGAAAGTCTGAGACGACAGCGGAGTCGTTGAGTACAAAATGTCGAGGCCCAAGATTGAACAAGCTGGTTACCGCGAGATCGATCCCAGGCCAACCGGCGAAAATCACTGCGGCGAAGACTCCGGCACTTGCCGCGCTCGCTACCAGCTTCAGCCGTGCGCGCTCGTCCTCTTTCTGGGACTCCAGCCCATTGTCCCTACCGCGCATTTCTTTGGCTTCCCAATTCGATATCCACCCCTTGGCCGGCTTGCTGAGTTAAGATTGCTACCGAACGATGGTATTGGCAAGAGCGAGCCCTCCTAGCGCAACGCCTGTGCCGCCGGGCTTTGGCGTATGTGAGCGGCGTGCCGGAAACTCCGATATTGCCTTCATCGAGATGCACCTCGCCCGTGGTTCTTGCTTGAACTCACAGCTCGTCCTCTCACGCCGGTGCAGGATCAGGCGACGGCCGCAGTTTGGCGATCAGCCGCAAGATCTCGAGGAAAAGCGTCCTTGGCACGGTGACCTAGCGACCGTGGCTGACGAGTTTCGCACCGATCTTGATCAGCATCTCCTTCAGGCTGGTCGGCGATGGGCTGAAAGGCTAGGGCTCGAGCACCCGCCAAAAATGCATGGCCCCCGCTCTCCTTTTCTGGGGAGGGCGGGGGCCCAAGGCTGGGAGAGCCTAATCTATTGGGTTAGCGCAGCCGCCCGCTCGCATGCGCCAGCAGAAGGTAGACGCGTCCGTTCTCTGAGGTCAGGTAGCTCTGCAGCATCCTGCCGTCGGGATCGGTCTGCTCGGCCTCGCCAAGCAGCCGCTCGAAGTCGCCGATATAGCGGTCCACGGTCATGCGGAAGTCGCTCTCGCGATCGTAGCGGCGGGAGATCTCGTCGAACGTCGCCTGGCCCTCGAGGCTGTAGATGTGACGCCCGAGCACGCCGCGCTCGCCGGCCCTGAACCGCTGCCAGACCTCGGCCGCGGTGCGGTGGTCGATGGCGCGGGCAATCTCACCGAGGCGCAGCTGGCCGCTCGTGCTACCCGCCTGCACAGGCGGGGCGTTGCGGGTGCCGAAGCCCTGGCCGCCGCCGGCGTAGCCCTGGTCGGGGGAGAGAAGATCGCCGCCGCCCCAAGCACCTTGGCCGCGCGGGGCCTGCGAAGCGCCTGCAAGTTGCTGAGCGAGACCACCAGCGACTTGGCCGGTGTCGCCACCGTCCTGTCCTGGGACCGGGCGGCCTCTGGCATCGAAGCGCGGTAGCGTCGGCAGGTCGAACTGGCCTGCCGGGGGCCGAGCCTCTTCGGCTTGCGGCGGGAAGGTCGCCCCCCGCGGCATCGGCGGCAGATCGTATTGGGGCGCCGGCCGGGCCATGGGGGCCTGCCGGTGGGGATCGGGTGCGTTCGCCTGCACTTGCGCGGCGACATTTTGCGTCGCCGCCCGTGTCAGCACGGGGGTGATCGATTCGATCTCTTTCAGCTGATCGGTCAGCGCCTTGCGGATCGCCGCAGTTGCTTGCGCGGTATGTTCCGGCATTGATTCCATGCGCTTTTGCATGTCCTGGCGCATGCCGTCGAGATCGGTTGCCGTCTGCTTGGCGGCCTCGCGCATGCCGCGCGAGGTGTTGTCGAACTGGCCGCGCATCTGCTCGAGCTGCCGGCCGATCTGGGTGATGATGGTCTCGAAGCTGCCCTTGAGATCGCCGACCGCGCGCGCGGTATGGGCTTGCGCCTCCTCGCGCAGACGTTCGATCTGAGCGAGCGCCTGCTGCGCCTGGCCGGCGGTGTCGCGAGCGAGCGCGCTGCCCACTTGCTTGGCCCGCGCCTCCGCGCCCGACATGGCGTTCTCGAGCATGCCCGCATAAGAGCGCATCATGTTGTCGAGGTCTTTCGCCTTGGTGTTGACCGTGTGTAGGAGCGCGATGATCGCTTGGTGCCGCCCCTCCAGGATCGAGTCGATCTTGGTGTTTGACGAATCGAGCGCCTTGGCGGCGGTGAGGATGGCCTGGCCCTGGTTCTCGAAGCGCTGGGTGAGTCCGTGGATCTGTTCGAGCAGCCCGCGCGAGACGTCGCGCAGCGTCTGCGTCTGGCTCGTCAGGATGGAGACCGCCTCCTTCGACTGGGCGCCGACCTGATCGGCGGTCTGCCGGATCATCGCCGAGTTATTGGCGAGCACCTGGTTGAGCTGTGCCGTCTGCTTGCCGAAGGTCGCCTCGGTCGCCCGGGCGTGCTCGCCGAGCATCCTGTCTGTCTCGGTGGTGCGCTGGCTGAAGGTGGCGTCGATCGCCTTGAGCCGCTCGGCGAGCGCCATGATGACCGCCTGGGCGCGCTCGGTCATGGTCTTGTCGAGGGTGCCGGTCTGCTGGCTGATCGCGGTCTCCAGAGCCCTCACGCGCTGGAACAGCGAGTTGGTGAAGCCCTCGGCGCGCTCGGCGAGCGACTTGTCGAGCGCCATGGTGCCCTGGTTGATCGCCGCGATGAACTGAGATGTGCGGTCATGCAGCGACTTGTCCAGCAGCGAAGCCCGCTGATCGAGCGCCGCGGCGAAGGCGCCGGTGCGGTCGATGAGCTGCTTGTCGAGGAGCAATGCCCGCTGATCGACCATGGCGTTGAAGGCGCCGGTACGGTCGATAAGGGTCTTGTCGAGCATGGCGGCGCCTTGGCCGATCGAGTCGGCAAGGGCGTTGGTCCGCTCCTGCAGCGTCTTGTCGAGCACGACGGCGCCCTGCGAGGCGAGGCTGGTGAAAGCCTCGGTGCGGTCGCGGAGGGCCTTGTCGAGCTGGCCGGCGCCGTGGCCGACCGAGGCCACGAACGCCTCGGTGCGCTCCTGCAGCGTCTTGTCGAGCACGACGGCGCCCTGCGAGACGAGGCTGGTGAAAGCCTCGGTGCGGTCGCGGAGGGCCTTGTCGAGCTGGCCGGCGCCGTGGCCGACCGAGGCCACGAACGCCTCGGTGCGATCCTTCAGCGTCTTGTCGAGCGCAGCGGCCCCCTGGCCGATGGTGACGGTCAGCGCCTCGGTCCGCTGCTTCAAGGTGTTGTCGAACAACACCGCGCCCTGAGAGACGAGGCCGGTGAAGGCCTCGGTACGATCCTTGAGCGTCTTCTCGAGCACGACCACGCCCTGAGCGACGGAGGCGTTCAACGCCTCGGTGCGGTCCTTCATGGTCTTGTCGAGCCCGGCCGTACCTTGGCCGATCGAGGTGGCGAAGGCGTCGGTGCGGTCTTTCAGCGTCTTGTCGAGGAGGATGGCGCCTTGCGCGACGGAGGTCTCGAGCCCCTTGATGCGGCTGGCGAGGGAAGTCTGCAGCGCCTCGGTGCGCTCCTTCATGGTCTTGTCGAGGGAGGTGGTCCGCTGGACCACGACGCTCTCGAGGGCGGCGAGGTTCTGCGTCGCCCCTTCGATGACTTGGGAGAGGCGGCCCTGTTCCTTGCTCAAGCGCTCGAGCAGGCCCGGCACGGCCTCGGTGACCCTGGTCTGGGCCTTGTGCACCTGCTCGGCGGCCTCGCTCGAGCGCGAGACGAGGAGCTCGGTGAGCTGCAGGCCGCGCTCGGCAAGCTTCTTGTCGATGGTGCTGCTGGCGGTGGAAATATCGCGGGCGACTTGCGCGCCCACGCCCTTCAGTGCCTCGCTGACCCGCTGGCTGTTATTGGCAAGCGCCTCGCGCTCTGTGGCCAGCTCGCTGATCAGGTTCCTGACGCGAATCTCGTTCTCGCCGTAAGAACGCTCGAGTGCTGCGACCTCGCTGTGCACCATGGTCTCGAGCTCGCTCGCCCGCCCGATGGCGCGCGAGATGGCGTCGTTCATTGCCGCCACCTGGCGGCGGATGGTTTGCCCCACCGAGGCGACCGACTGCTCGGCAAGCTTGTCTGGCTCGGCGAGCCTGACGGCGACCTCGGTCATGGCCGAGGCCATCAGGCGGAGCTCCTGGGCGCGCCAGACGAGGAGGGCGAGGAACCAGAAAATGACGATAGGGACGAGGATGGCGACGGCCGCGGTGAGCGCCGATGCGCTGCCGACCATGCCCGAGACGCCACCCGCGGAGACCTGGGCCGAGATGAGCCCGAAGGCAAAGAAGCCGCCGATGATGAACCAGGCGACCGAGGCGCCCAGCGCGATCAGGAAGGGTGTCCGCGACGGCCGCTGCTGGAGGGCAAAGATCAGCCCGCCGATCGAGGGAAGGTCGTCATTGGCGGGGGTCGCCAATCGCCTCTGCGGGGGTGGACCGGCCGGGCGCCGCGTCCGGGTGAATTGCCGCGGGGGCGGGGGAGTGCCGGGCGCAGCTTCGGCGAAATCGAGTGGAGGCTTTGGCTCCTCGGGCGCCTGCTGCTTCGCCTCCTCGCGCTTCGGCTCGGCGAGAACCGCCTCGCGCTTGGCGTCGGAGAAGATCGCCTCGCGGCTTTTCTGCTCGACGGCGCCGCCCTCGCGCTTCCTCTGCTCGGCTTTCAGCCGCTCCGCCAGTGTCGTTCGCTTTGGAATATCGAGGCCTCGTTCGAGGATCGGGGCATCGCCCGACTTCTCCTCCCGGGCCCGGGTCATGGCTTCAAGAGGGTTCGGACTTTGGTCCTTGGCTCCTGGTACTGTTGCCCCCGGCGACTTCGCTTGCTCTTGCGCCATAACGCGTTCCTCGCAACAACGGAAACTTATGAGAGAATTTGCGCCCCCTGCACCCAACCCCGGAAGCGGCGCGTAACGTCAGCGGGCACCGCGTTAGCTTCAAGACGAGTCTATCCGGAAGGGCCCCCGACGCATTCCCCCGTCTCCCTTCATCGTTAACGAATTTTTAGGGCTAAAAAAAGTTTAATCGGTGAGTATGGTTTACGCGCGATAAGACTTTCATATTGCTGGCAGAATCTGGTGCCCAGAGGGTGCGAATCACGTAAGAGGGGAGGCCGTGGTTGCAGGAAGGTAACGGTCTCGCCGGTGGAGGCCATCACACAATCACCTCGCCTCCTGCCGTAGTGCACCTAAAAAGCGTCCCAATCGGACTTGAGGACTAGGCGCCGGATACCGAACAACGAGGGGAGAACGGCATGGCGAGCGAAATGGCGGCGGCCTGGGTCGAAAGCGGGCAGAGCCCCGCGGTGCGGAAGGGGTCCGTGCGGCCCGTCGATCTCGTGCATCTGTCGCGCTACACCCTTGGCGAGCGCGAGCTTGAGCGGGAGGTGCTCGAGCTGTTCTGCACACAATCCCTGCTCTATCTCGAACGCCTCAAAACGGCCCAGTCCGACAAGGACTGGAAGGACGCCGCCCATTCGCTCAAAGGGTCGGCACGGGCGATCGGCGCCTGGCGCACGGCGGAGGCCGCCGAACGCGCCGAGGCGCTCTCGGGCGAGGATCTGGCGAGCTCCCGGGCGCTCAGCCTCCGCGACGTCGAATCCTCGTTGGCCGAGGCCGAGACCTATATCGGGTCGCTGCTCAAGGACCGCTAACCCGCTGACCCTTGAGCGCGCGCCTTGAAGGCGCTGGAGTCTCACTTTCAATTGCCCTATAGAGCACGGGCCGCGAGTGGACATTCCCTTCTCGCGCCTTCATCTTTCGGGCGCGGGTGTCAGCCGCTGCCCGGTCCCCAAGATTGGATGACAGCTCAGCCCGCCAATGTCATGGCCAGGATCACCTTTATTCAGAACGACGGGGTCGAGCGCGTGGTCGAGGCCGAGCCCGGCATGACGGTGATGGAGGCTGCGGTGAAGAATTCGATCCCCGGCATTGCCGCCGAATGCGGTGGCGCGTGCGCCTGCGCGACCTGCCATGTCTATGTGGAGGAAGCCTGGCGGGAGCCTACCGGACACCCCGAGCAGATGGAGGAGGACATGCTCGATTTCGCCTTCGACGTCAGACCGGAGAGCCGGCTGAGCTGCCAGATCAAAGTCACCGATGCGCTCGACGGACTCGTGGTGCGCATCCCTGACAAGCAGTTCTGAGCACTGCCATGTCAGAGGACGTGATCAAGACCGACGCCGTCATTGTAGGGGCAGGGCCCGTAGGCCTCTTTGCCGTGTTCGAGCTCGGCCTCGTCGACATCAAGGCCCATGTCGTCGACATTCTCGACCGCCCGGGCGGCCAATGCGCCGAGCTCTACCCAGAGAAGCCGATCTACGACATCCCGGGGCTCACCGTGGTCAGCGGCCAGGAGCTGACCGACCGGCTCATGGCACAGATCAAGCCCTTCGGCGCCGAGTTCCATTTCAATCAGAGGGTCGAAAGTCTCGAGCGCCTCGATCACGGCTTCAGGCTCACCACCGATGGCGGCACCAAGCTCGAATGCAAGATCCTGGTGATCGCCGCGGGCGGCGGGTCCTTCACCCCGAAGCGGCCGCCGCTTCCCGGCATCGAGCATTATGAGGGCACCTCGGTCTTCTACTCCGTGCGCAAGATGGAGAATTTCAAGGATCGCGATGTGCTCATCGTCGGCGGCGGCGATTCCGCGCTCGATTGGACGTTGAATTTGCAGCCCGTCGCCAAGTCGCTCACCCTGCTGCACCGCCGCGCCGAGTTTCGCGCGGCGCCGGCCTCGGTGCAGAAGATGCTCGACCTCGTCGAGAGTGGCGATATCAGCTTCAAGCTCGGTCAGGTCACGGAGCTGCACGGGGAGGGCGGCAAGCTCACCTCGGTAACGGTGAAGGGCGCCGACCGCGTCACCTTCGAGCAGCCCACCGAGGTCATGATGCCCTTCTTCGGTCTCACCATGAAGCTTGGACCGGTCGCCGATTGGGGACTCGATCTGCAAGAGAACCTGATCCCGGTCGACACGGCGAAGTTCGAGACGAGCGAGCCCCGCATCTTCGCCATCGGCGACATCAACACCTATCCGGGCAAGCTGA
This sequence comes from Hyphomicrobiaceae bacterium UBA4118, assembly GCA_002383105.1. GTDB lineage: Bacteria > Pseudomonadota > Alphaproteobacteria > Rhizobiales > Methyloligellaceae > Methyloceanibacter. The sequence continues at coordinate 14,731 of DFXC01000136.1, read as the reverse complement.
AGCTGATCCTGTCGGGCTTCCATGAGGCCGCGCTCATGGCGCAAGCGGCCCATAAATATGTCTATCCCGACAAGAAGCTGATCTTCCAATACACCACGTCGTCGTCGAGCCTGCAAAAGAAGCTCGGCGTGAAATAGCCTGGCTCTTCGCCGTTAGGCCAACGAGCGGTAAAGCGCGATCTCGTAAGGGCTGAACAGCTTCACCTTGATGCGCTCGGGCAGGGGCAGCTCAAGCCGCATGAACACGCCGCTGTCGTCGACGAGATCCGTCGCCACCGGATCGATGAGGATCAGATAGAGCCGGCGCGGCCGCTTCCGGTAGGAGACGACGAGGTTGTGCAGGACCTCGGCGAAGACCTCCCGCGCGAACGGGTTGAAGAAGTAGTGGACCGACTCTCCCTCAGGCGGCCCGAGCGCGCTCGCATCGTCGAGCACGCATTCCACATTGCGGCATTTCATGCGGCTGCGCGGGAACTGCGCGAGGTTCATGATCGCGTTGTCGTGCAGTTCCTCAGCGAACTCGATGCCGCCGATTGCCGCGAAAGGATGCTCGGCGGCGAGCAGCAGCACGCGTCCCTTGCCCGCGCCGTAATCGACGAAGGTGAGCCGCGAGAGATCGTAGTCGATCGAGGCGAGCGTCCAGGCGAACAGGCTGCAAGGCGAAGGCCGGTAGTCGTGGCCATACTGCCGATTGTCGCCGCGTATGGTCAGGCCCTTGAGCGGCACGTGGTCCTTGGTCGGCACGAAGAAGAGCGACTCCGTGTGACGGTCGAGCACCTGCGCGTGCAGCTTGATGAGATATTCGCGGTAGTCGTGCCGCAGCCGCTCGGGACGCGTGCGCTCCTTCAGTATGGCGCCCGTGCGCTCGAGCTCGGGCAAGACGTTCTCGCGCCCGATCTCGACGGCGCGCGCGAGCCCGACCTTGCTCGCGGCTACCGCGGTCGTGGTTCGAGCTTTCGTCTTGTCGGCAAGGCGTGCGATGCGCTCCGCGGTGCGGGCCTTGCTCGCCTCGTGATTTGCTTTAGGCTTGCGGCCAACCATCTTCGACCACGCTTCGACGAGCGCGTTAGCTGTCGCGTCTTTCGTCCGGGCGATGGCGCTCGTTGCATCTTTGACGCGCCGGCGCGACGGGCTGCGACTCCGTCTGATCCGAGCCGTGGGGTACGACGGACATGGACAATATCCCCCTACTTGCGCAAAGATTGGGCAGCTTGGCGCCTGACGCAAGCGCTTTTTGCCGATTGCCTTAAGGGCGGCCGGCTCTGCCCCTCGCCAAATATGCTATCCTTTTGATTCGCGTGGGGTGTTCCCGCGCGGCCAGCACTCACCCAAGCGGCGGGGGGACGATCAGGTGCAGGCAGAGGAATTCCACGACTCCATACGGCCCGGCCTCATTGCCCTGCTGCCGCGGCTTAAGCGTTTTGCTGGCCTCATGGTCGGCGCGCGCAGGGAAGGCACGGCACTCCTCGGCCGGGCACTTCAGCGCATGCTCGCCGAGCAGCACCGTTACCAGCGGGGCACGGCGCTCGATCGTTGGGCCTTCGCCGAGCTCTATCGGCATTGGCTCAATGAGCTCCGCGGCCACGCCGATCCCATGGGCCAGGCGAAGACGGACGACGCGAGCTTCGAGCTTCTCTTCGGCAAGGAGGGGGGTGCGGAGGTCGACGGCTTGACGGCAGGCTTCCTCGGCAACTTGCCGCCGCAGCAACGCCTCACCCTGCTCCTCGTCTATGGCGAGAGGTTCGACCACATCGATGCGGGGCGCGTGCTCGACGTTCCCGCCGACACCATCGGCGTGCGGCTGGTCCGCATCAGCGCCGCTCTCGCCGACCGGCTGAGCTCGCGCGCGCTAACGCCGTCGGGGGCCACCATCGAAACGCTTTACCCGGAAGGGCCTAGCAAGGGACCATCATGACCGAACTCAGCGACGAACTGCTCGTTGCCTATGTCGACGGACAGCTGGCACGCAAACAGACCCGCGCGGTGGAGAAGGTGCTCGCACAAGACGACGTCATCGCCCGCCGCGTCGATGCGCTGAAGGATGCCCATAGCCGCCTCGAGGCGGCCTTCGAGGCGATCCTCGCCGGCGAAGAGGCCGAGGTCGCGGCGAAGTCGAGCCCGCAGCGTCCCGGGATCTTCATCGAGTGGGGCACCGCTGCCAAGATTGCGCTTGCCGGCGCCGGGCTCGCCGCGGCGCTCGTTCTCGCCATGGCCGGCTATGGCTGGCCGCTCGTCATGCCTGAGCTCGCACGCCATCCTTCCGGCATGACCGACCCCGACTATGTGGGAAGCCTTCCTCCCTCGTGGCAGGAGGAGGCCGCCCGCGCGCAAGCGCTTCTCAGCCGCGCGAGCTTGGAGGTTGGTCTCGAGAGCCAGGGCAATCAGGACCTCATCGCTTTCCAGCTTACTCAGGCGATCGGGCCGAGCGTCAAGTTGCCGGACCTTCAGCCCCAGGGGTTCCGCTTCGTGCGAGCACAGCTCCTCCGCTCAGGCGAAGAGCCTCTGGCGCAACTCCTATATCTCGGCGCGAGCGGCGCGCCCCTCGCGCTCTACGCCAAGAAGGGTGGAGCGAGCGGCGCGCTCGTCTTCAAGCAATACGGCGCCATCGGCAGCGTGACTTGGTCTCGAGACGGCATCGCCTATCTCCTTGCAGGAGAGGGGGACGAGGCGAGCTTGATGCAGCTTGCGCAGAGGATCGGACAGGAGAAGCAGGCGCCCGCGCCGTCGCCTCCTGAGGCTGCGCCACAGGAAGCGCCTCAGGCCACGGGATCGGTAACCCCACCTTTCTCTCCGCTGCCCAAGCCTCTGACCGAACCCGCGCCGGCGCCGTAACCGCGAAGAGCGGCGCTCACCGCGCCAGGCGCGCCGTGGGCGCGTAGTCCCCGGTAAGATAGCGGTTCAGATCGAGCCTGATCGCTGCGGTCCGCGCCGTATTGCAATAGCTGGGATCGTCCTTGATGGTGTCGAGTACCGATTTGCGGGTGTAGTCGTAGGCGCGCTCGATCTTCGTCATCTGCTCCGGCGGTATGCCGGACCGTGCTTCGGCCGCGAGGAAATCGGATCGGAGCTGATCGGGATTGAAGACGAAGCCGCAATGGGTCGCCCGCGCCGAGGTCCACGCTACCTGCATGGGCCTCGCTAGAGGATCCTCAGGCGCTGCGTAGCGCGCTTCGGCCTCGGTCGAGGCACCTTCCTTGGGGCCTTTGAAGCGCTGCACGGCGCCGCAGGCCGAGAGCGTCGCAAGCAAGAGCGCCGCCATGACGGCGACGGTGGCGTAGACCGCGATCTTTGGATTGGTCCCTCCCATGGCGGGGCGATCTTATCGGGCGCGTGCCGGGAGCTAAAGGGGCGATAAGCGGCTGAAACGGGCGTAAAAAACAGGAAAGGCGGAGCTTTGCGGCCCCGCCTCCCTGTGCGATGTCGAGCCTCACGCCCGTTCGGGACGATCAGTCCGGCGCTCGCCGAGACCTTTCGGTCTCTGGGTCCCGCGCTCGGCTCCATGGTTCCCCATGGAACGGCGGCGTGACCCGACCACGGTCCTTATTTAGCGTCGCGTTGCTACGACGTGGTTCCCGCCCTGGCCGGGCCGGAGCCAAATTCAGCGGTGGCATGCGCGGCGCAAAGTACCCTGTCGGTTCCGCCTCACGGTATTGCGGCGGCGCCGCCAGACCGTGGCACTTTGCACTTGCTCATTCCTCCGCCTTCAGCCGCCCATGGCAATGGACGACACTGGGCTTGCCTTGCCCCGTGAGTTTTCCGCCTGCTTCCCATGCCGCCGGATTTCTCCACCGGCACTTTCCACAACCGGTCCGCTCACAAATCAAGCATACATGAGCAAGTGCAGAGGCGCACCGGGAAGGAGAGGCTTATCCCCGCTATCCACCGCTCGCCCGGCCGAACGACGCGGAGAAGCCGGAGAAGCGGGAGCCATTCCTGGGTCCGGTTGCCGCAGGCCCGATTCTGTCCTTGGCGCAGAACGCCCGATTGCCGGGGGCGGGATGGATGAAGAGCTTCCCTTGGCCCCCAAGATCGTTAAACTCATCCCTTCGCGCGAGAGGGTCTCTGGCGCGGTTCATTTGCGGCGTTTTCGCGGGTAGTTCCATGCGTGCTGTGGGCAACCACCGTGGCGCCCGCACGATCAGTCTAGCGTTGGTTGCGGGTTTGGTGGCGTTCGAGGCTGTTCTCGCGCTTGGCGCGGGAGCGGTCGGAATTCCGGGTCTCGTTGTCGTCCGCTTCGCGGATGGGAGCGGTCGCACGCCACAAGCGCAAGTCGCGCGAGCGACCGAGGACGGCGGCGAGACCGTTGTCGCCAAGCTTCCCGAGATTGGGAGCATACCCAAACCGGCCCCCGCGGCCGCGAAGGGAGAGGACGCGCCCGCTGCAGGCGGGGAGCCCCGGCTCCACGGCCTGGCGGAGGAGCCATCGTGGGATGGCGAGCACGCCGACCCGTCCGAGCGAAAGGCCTTCGCCGCAAACTCTGCGGGGAGGGAAGTGCTTCCCTGGGCCGCGGCCGAGCCGGTACCGCTCAGCCCCGATGGACCCGCCGAAGCTTCGGCCGAACCGGCCAAACCAGCCGAGCCGGCCGCGCCTGAAGCGCCGCCTCCTGCGCTGCCGCTCGCGCATCTTCCGGCAAGCGGCGATGTCGAGGGCTGGGTGAAGGCGAAGGCGACCGAGATCAAGGGCGAGGATCGTGGCCGGCCGCTTTATCACTTCGAGCTTTGGCTCGATCCTCCCGAAGACGTGAAGCAGCGTCTCGCCGCGGTCGCTTACGACTTCGACACGCCCGCCGTCATGCCACAATCGCAAATCTCGAGCGAGCAGAAGACGGGCTTCCGCGTCAGCGTCGGCGGGCTGGCCTGCGCCGACAAGATCACGGTAACGCTCAAATTCAAAGACGGCCAGTCGCAGCAAGTCGCTGTCGACGGCTGCCGGCTGTTAGGCTGAGAGCGGCCGGGCCGAAGCGAGCCGCTCTCAGCGAACGCCAGCGACCTCGGCGACGAGCTCGCGGAAGCGGGGCCTTTGGCTCTCGATATAGGGCAGCGGCCGGCACACATCGATGGCCGCGATGCCGATCCTCGTGGTCAGCGCCCCGTTGAACAGGCCCTCGCCGAGGCGCGCCGAGAGCTTGGCGGTCAGTCCGTGGCCGATCACCTGCTGGATGACGTCGTCGCCGAGCGCGATGCCGCCGGTCAGCACGATATGGGTCAGCACCATGCGGGCGAGCTTGAGCAGCGACAGCGTGCCGGGCCGCGCTCCGTAAAGGGTGGCGAGCCGGCGCAGCATGCGCAGATTCTCCGTCCCGACGAACAACATGTCGATCAGCGCGCCGGGGCTCACCGCCGTCACCACCGACACACGCTTGGCCGACGCGGCAACGATGCCCCGCGCGTAGGGGTCGAGCGGCGCGACGAGGGTCCGCTCTGAGAGCCGCAACAGCTCATCGGCATTCATGATGTCGTGCTCATACTCGGCGAGCCGCGCGAGACCCCAGGTGAGGTCCTTGCGGACGCCATAGAGGCGCTTCAGCCTCGCCGCGACATCCATGGCAAGCGGCTTGTCGTTCTGGCGCGCGGCGTCGTCGGCCTCGTGGCGGATCTTGCCGAGACGCCCAAGCCGCGCGAGCCCCGCCGCCTCTCTAAGGATGATCATCAACAGCGCGAAGAAGACGAGACCCAGCAGCCCGACGGCCGCCCAGCCGATCCAGTCGTCCCGCGCGATCAGCGACAGCGCCCAGTCGTAGAGCCAGAGCGAGGCGGCGAGGCTGACCAGCCCGCCAAGGGCGCCTATGAGGATGGTTCCCCAGCGAAGCCCGCGGCCGAGATCGGGCATGGCGCGCACGCGAGGCACCGGGAGTGGCGCGGTCTCCGTCACAATCGGTGCGGGCGAAACCGACGGCTCGAACAGCTCGACGTCTTCCACCCTGAAGGCGGTCGGCTTCCGCTGCTTGCTCTTGCTCATGCCAGGCGATCTCCGATCAGCGCCTCGATGGCGCGGTCGAGGCGGATATTTGGGAACGGCGCGAAGCCACCGGAAGGGAGGAGCACAGGATTAGGGGGGCGGAAGCGCACGAAGCGCATGTCGCCCTCCTCGGTTTGCCAGCCTCTCAGCGCAGCCTCCGGATCGGGGGGAAGATCGCCGGGGAAGATTGCGAATTCCTCATTGCCGTTGAAGGTGCGCTTGCCGATGGTCTCGCCGGGAAGCGGATAGCCGACGATGCACGGAAGCTTCTCACCATTCCGCCTGGCCTCGCCTTCGCGGGTCGCGCGCACGGCGGCAAGCGCCAGTGCCTTCATTTCGGCGCCGGCATATTTCGCCCGCGCCATGGCCCTGCCGGTGAGCTTGGCGAGGATCGCCTCGAGCCGGTCATGGCTTTGATGGTGCAGATGATCGGCCTTGGTGGCGGCAAGCACGATGCGGTCGATGCGCGGCGCGAACAGGCTCGACCAGAGATTGTTGGCGCCGGTCCTGAAGCTTTCGAGGATCTCGGTCATGGCGCGTTCGAGGTCGGCAACCGCGGGCTGCCCGCCATTCAGCGCGGCAAGAACGTCGATGAGCACGATCTGACGATCGAGCCGTGCGAAGTGATCGCGGAAGAAGGGTTGCGCCACATGGGTCTTATAGGCCTCGTAACGCCGCTCCATCATCGTCCACAGCGAGCCGCGCGGAAAGCTCGTTTCGTCCTTGGCATCGAGCGGAGCGAAGGTCAGCGCCGGCGATCCGGCAAGGTCGCCCGGCATGAGGAAACGGCCGGGGGGCAGTGTGGAGAGCGCGTAAGGGTCGGCGCGGGTCTCGCGCAAATAGGCCTTGAACAGATCGGAGAGCGTCTCCGCGAGCGCCTCGTCGGCCGGGTCGGTAGGATCGACCAGGCCAAGCGACGCAAGCCATGGCTTAGCAGCTTTCTTGCGGGCCGGTGTCCGGCTCTGCTTGATCGCGGTGCGCGACCACGCGGCATAGTCGAGGCGAAGCAGCGGCAGATCGAGAAGCCATTCGCCGGGATAGTCGACGATGTCGATATGCAGCCGCTCGCGGCCGAGCTGGCGCTTCCAGAATCTCGCTGAGGCGTATTCGAGCGTGAGCCTGAGCTGGCTGATGCGGCGCGTGCTTTCCGGCCAGCTTGGCGGGCCGGCGGTGAGGTCGGCGAGATGCTTCTCATAGGCGAAGCGGGGCACGGCGTCGTCGGGCTGCGGCTCCAGATAAGCGCGCAACACGCGCCCCTGCGCCGCGGCATTGAAAAAGGGGAGTCGCCCGCCGGCGATGAGATTGTGCACGAGCGCGGTGATGAATACCGTCTTGCCGGAGCGGGCAAGCCCCGTCACGCCGAGCCTGACGGTGGGGGCGACGAGGTCGGAGGCGAAGTCGCCGATATTGCGGAAGGCATCGCCGACGCCTTGGGTATAGGTGGAGATCGGCACGCCTCGAAACGTCCTTTTGCGCTCTGGCTACGCGCCTCTTAGCGCGGCTCGCGCGGCGGCGAAAGGGTTGAGCATCGAGGCGCCGCATGCCAAAGCAAGCCATCGCTGCCCAAAAACTGGGCTCAGCCAGGCGCCGTCGCGGCCCGCAAATATGACGGATTTGCAATGATCCCGGTGAGGATGTTTCGCGCCTTTGTCAAGCGCCACTGCCGTCTTGACTTGTTGACTCGCTTCCGTAAATACGTGGCTGCCCGGTGGGGATCGCTAACCATGCGAGCGCCGGTTAAGGGGAGCAGGGTCTCAAGCCCAAAGAGGAAACGGATGCGTCTGGAAACGACCATGCGGGCCAAACGAAAAATCCCCGACGACTATCGACCCTCGGAGGACGAACCTTTCATGAGCGAGCGCCAGCGGGCCTATTTCCGCCGGAAGCTACTCATCTGGCGGGACGAGATTCTCCGCTCGACCAAGGAAACGCTGCAGCACCTGCACGATGATTCGGCACAGCATGCCGACATCGCCGACCGGGCCACGTCGGAGACCGAGCGCGCGCTCGAGCTCAGGGCCCGCGACCGCCAGCGCAAGCTGATCGCCAAGATCGATGCCGCGATCATGCGTCTCGACGACGGCACCTACGGCTATTGCGAGGAGACCGGCGAGCCGATCAGCTTGAAGCGTCTCGATGCGCGGCCCATCGCCACCTTGAGCGTCGAGGCCCAAGAGCGCCACGAGCGGCGCGAGCGCGTCTACCGCGACGAGTAGGCCAATCAGGTAGCCGAAAGCGGCGCAGCTACCGCCTCGAGCGGTTTGCGCTCGGCGTCGACGCCAAAGCGAAGCGCAATGAGCGCTGCGGCAAGCATCAGACCCGAACCCAACAGATAGCCCCCGAACAGACTGACGCGCGAGCCGGTGTCGATCAGGGAACCGAACAACCATGGTGCCGCCACCCCGCCGATTCCGGTGCCCACCGCATAGAAGAAGGCGATGGCGAGCGCGCGGACCTCAAGTGGAAAGGTCTCGCTCACGGTGAGATAGGCGGAGCTTGCGGCAGCCGAGGCAAAAAGAAGATGACCGTCCAAGCGACCGTCTGCGCCATCGCCGATAGAAGATCTGCCGCAAAGAGATAGCCGGTGAGGGCAAGGAGCAGGCCTGAGAGAGCGTAGGTCGCGGCGATCATGATTCGTCGCCCCACAGTGTCGAACAATCTCCCGAGCAGTAGGGGTCCAAGAAAATTGCCGGCTGCGAAGGGCAACAAATACCAGCCAACCTGATCCGATCTGATGCCGTAGAAGCCCGTGAGGACGAGCGCATAGGTGAAGAAGATGGCGTTGTAGAAGAAGGCTTGCGCCACCATCAGGCTGAGGCCCACCACGGTGCGGCGGCGATGAGTAAGAAACAGCGTCCGCCAGACCTCGCGGAGCGGGGTAAAGCGTCGCGAGCGGCAGCAGAATTTTGGAAGGTCTTCGGCCGGCAGGTGGTGACCGCGCCGCCAATGACCGTCCTCGATAGCATCGAGGATCGCGTGCGCCTCATCGGTTTTGCCATGGATCATGAGCCAGCGCGGCGATTCCGGGACCCATGAGCGCATCACCAAGATGACGAGCCCGAACAGGGCGCCGATGAAGAAGGCCGCGCGCCAGCCGAGATCGGGCGGCAAGAGGGCAGGGTTGAGCAGAACGATCGATGCTGCCGCACCGAACGCGGCGCCCACCCAAAAGCTGCCGTTGATGATGAGATCTGTCCAGCCGCGATAACGCGCCGGCACGAACTCCTGAATGCTCGAGGCGATCGCCGTGTATTCGCCGCCGATGCCCGCCCCGGTGAGAAGCGGAACAGGGCGAAGCTCGGAAAATCCCAAGCGAATGCGGTCGCTGCGGTCGCGACGAGATAGACGCCAAGCGTGATGAAGAAGAGGCGCTTGCGTCCCTGCCGATCGGTGAGCCAGCCGAACAGGAGCGCCCCGAGCACCGCGCCGGCCAGATAGGCGCTGCTGGCGAGACCGACATCGGCATTGGACATGCCGAGGCTTGTGCTCGCCTTGAGCGCCCCTGCGACGGCACCGGCAAGCGTCACTTCCAGGCCATCGAGAATCCAGGTAATGCCGAGGGCCACGACGACGAGGGCGTGAAAGCGTCCGAAGGTTAGCCGGTCGAGCCGTGCAGGGATGGCGGTTTCGATCAGCTCGGCGGCCGGCCGCGTCCGTGGGCGTGCCGAGACCCTGCGCTCTGCTTTCACGGCGCTCGCTAGCATCACGAAATAACGACACTGCTGACTCGACATGTTCCCGGTGAGGAACCAAGCCTCCAAACGTCGTCTTGAGATGCCCGCCGAAGGCGCGCTCTCGGCGCTCCCGCGGGGTTAGCTACTGCCGTGGCGCGATTGGGAAATCGAAGATCGTGTCGGGGCAGGGCTCGGGCTGAAGCGTAAAGTGCCACCATTCCTTCGGGTAGTTCTTGAAGCCGCGCGCCTGCATGGCCTCGACCAGCACGCCTCGGTTCTCCCGCTCCTCCTTGCTGAGACCCAACGCCGCCGTGTTCGCCTTCACGTCGAAGCAGTCGAAGCTCGTACCCATGGCGAGACTGCCGTCAGGCGCTTCCGATTTTTGCGGCGCCGTGCAGGTCGTGGGCTTGGCTTCGTTCTGTGCGGGCGACTTTGAGGCGTCGAGCGCCACCAGCGTAAGGTCCATGGTGGCGCCGCGGGAATGGCCCGAGCGCGTGGCGATGTAGTCGGGAAACAGCGCACCCTTGGCAAGATTGGGGTAGTAGACGATCTTGGCGTGAGGGTCGTCCGGCTTTTTCGCCCAATCGACGAACGCGGCCACCGCGCGCGCGGGCCGGTAACAGTCATAGACCTTGAGCGTGAGACCCTTGGCGCGGACGGCAGCCTGCACGCTCTTCAGGGCTTCCGCCGCTTGCCGCACCAGTACGCATTCAGGCGCCTCGTAGCCGGGCACCTTCGCGCCCGTGAAATTGTCGGCGCTAGCATAGCGCATGTCCTGCAGAATCGTCGGATCGACGTCGCGCAAATAGACGAAGTCCTTCGGCATCTCGCTGGCGCTAACAACGGTGGCCAGGCAAAGAGAGCCGGCAAGGATGAGTGGGGCGAGGCTGATGCATTGAGGCAAGCGCGGCATGTGAGCTCCGCGGGGTTGGTCGCTCGGCTCCCCAACTCCCCATAAAAAAACTCCCCGCTGGAGGGCGGGGAGTGGAGAGTTTTGGGGGACTGACATGACCGGCCGAAGCCAGTCGGTGTCGGACCATTAGCAGGGAACTGCCGGCGCGCTCATGGCATGAGGGGTAAGATTACCGGCGTCACCTCACACCCGCCCCTACAAACACAGGGCCACCACAAGCTCGGACTGATGGTTTAGCCCAACTTGCTGCCGACCACAAGCGAAACTGCATGTGGCATTTTAGCTACAGTCAACCAAAAAGCGAGGCCATATTCTAGTTTTTGCTGAAATCGGGCGCCGGGCGCGTCTCGCTCTTGGCGATGATCACGTCCTCGAGCGGGGGCTCAAGATGCGGCCGTCCCTTGATGCCGGTTTCGATCACCATATCGACCGGGCCGCCGGTGATGATGAGGTGCTCCACGTCGTCGCGCCGCACCAGAATGAGCTTGCGGCGCGCATCGACCGAGGCCGCCTCCACGACGCCGAGGCGCCGGTCGCGCGGCCTGAGAAAGCCGTGAGCGCTTGGCCGGCCGGTGACGAAGGTGCGGAAGGCCCACACCATGAGGGCTGTGAGCGCGACCACGAACAGGATGGTCGCGATGGCGAGGATGATGGTGTTCGGGTCGGGCATGGACGGAAATTTCCTACTCAATCCGTATTAACAGCTCATTAACCACGCGGGCCCGGTACGAATAAGGCTGCTTCCGGCGATCGTCCTAGGGATGCAGGTCCTAAGGACGCATGGGCCTGACCGCCCTCCCGTGACAATGTCCCTCAAGACAATTCGAATCGGGTAATTTGCCCGCCATGACCGATATCGATGCGCCGATGCGCTATGCCTCGCCCGCCGCCGACAGCACCGAGCGCGACGGCAGCGTGGGCCTTGTGGTGCTTCTCGCCCTTGCCCTGGCAATAGCCGCCGTGGGCCTTGCCATGGTGTCGCGCGAGATGGCCGAGCCTTTCGTGCTCGCCATCCTTGCCGGCCTTGCCGTGGTGGGCGTGTTCTGCCTGTTCGCCGGCGCCGTCGGCATTCTCCATTTCGGCCAGAGGCATGCCCGCAACGACATCACCAAGGCCTTCGTCGACAATCTCCCCCAAGGGGCGCTGATCGCCGACGCCACGGGCCGCGTGCTCTACGCCAACGAAGCCTATCGCGATCTTCTCGGGCTCGATCCTGAAGCGAGCGTGCCGGCGCCCGACCGCGCCTTTGCCGGCAACCCGCATCTTGCCGAAGCCATCTTTCGTCTGGCGCGGGCGAGCCAGCAGGGCCGCAGCCTCAAGGAGGAGTTCCGGCTGCCGCCGCCCGGCGAGGGGGAGGACGAAGCGGGGCTTCCTCCGCGTTGGTTCCGCATCTCGGTCCAGCCGATGCCGCCAGACCCGCGCTCGGGGCGGAAGGGCGCGCTCGTCGTCTGGCAGGTGGACGAGATCACGATGGACCGCGCGCGCGCGGAGGCGAGCTTCGCCAAGGTGCAGGCGGCGATCGCCTATCTCGACAGCGCTCCGGCCGGCTTCTTCACCGCCGACGCCGACAGCAATATCGAATATCTGAACGCGACGCTCGCCCAGTGGCTCGGGCTCGACCTCTCGGAGGTCGCCAACCGGCCGCTCAAGCTCGAGCAGATCATGTCGCCGAACAGCGCGGCGCTCATTGCCCGCACCGGCCGCGGGAGTGCGCAAGGCGCGACCAAGCGTTTCGACAGCGACCTGGTCAAGGCCGACGGCACGAGCTTGCCGGTACGCATTCTGCATCGGCTCCCCCGCGCTGGAGGTAGCGGCGCCCTGGCCCATGCGCTCGTCATCAACCGGGGGCCGGGAGAGGCCGAGGAGGCGGGCGCCGCCGAGCTTCGCTTTGCGCGGCTCTTCCATTCAGCGCCCATCGCCATTGCCACTATCGACGCACAAGGCTTCATCAGCGCCACCAACGCCGCCTTCTTGCGCCTGTTCAGCGGCGCCGCCGACGAAGGCCGCAAGGTGAGCCTCGAAAGCTTGGTCGAGCCGGAGAGCCATCAAGGGCTCCGCCAGGCTCTTGACGCGGCCATTGCCAGGCAAGGGCTGATCGAGCCCGTCGACATCGCCTTTGCCGGCGACCGGGAGCGGAGCGGCCGGATCTATCTCAGCCCCATCGAGCAGACCGATGGCGACAACGAGGCGGCCATCGCCTACGCCATCGACACGACCGAGCAGCGCGCGCTCGAGCTGCAGATCGCCCAAGGGCAGAAGATGCAGGCCGTGGGTCAACTCGCCGGCGGCATCGCGCATGACTTCAACAATATGCTGACCGCGATCATCGGCTTTTCCGACTTCCTCCTGATGAACCACCGCCCGACCGATCCCGCTTTCCAGGACATCATGAATATCAAGCAGAACGCCAACCGCGCCGCGGGGCTCGTGCGCCAGCTGCTTGCCTTCTCGCGGCAGCAGACCTTGCGGCCGCAGGTGCTGGCGCTCGGCGACGTGCTCTCCGAGCTCTCCATCCTGCTTGGCCGGCTGCTCGGCGAGAACATCGAGCTGACATTGCATCAGGCCAACGACCTCTGGTCGGTCAAAGCCGATCTCCACCAGTTCGAGCAGGTCATCCTCAATCTCGCGGTCAATTCCCGCGACGCCATGCCCGGCGGCGGCAAGCTCGTCATCCGCACCGCCAATGTCAGCGAGCGGGAGTCGCGCGAGCTCGGCCAGCGCCACATCCCACCGGGCGAGTATGTGCTGATCGAGGTGCGCGACACCGGTACCGGCATGAGCGAGGAGGTAAAGGAAAAGATCTTCGAGCCGTTCTTCTCGACCAAGGAGATCGGCCGGGGCACCGGACTTGGCCTTTCCACCGTCTACGGCATCGTCAAGCAGACCGGCGGCTATATCTTCGCCGAGAGCGCGGAGGGGAACGGCACCACCATGCGTGTCTACCTGCCGCGCTATATCGAGTCCGCGCGCGAGGTGGAGCAGAGCAAGATCGAGCGCCGTCCCGCCGCCGAGAAGCCCAAGGACCTGACCGGACGCGGCACCGTGCTTCTCGTCGAGGACGAGGACGCGGTGCGAAGCTTCGCAGCCCGCGCGCTT
>DFXC01000136.1:0-787 GCA_002383105.1 Hyphomicrobiaceae bacterium UBA4118 | reverse complement strand
GTGGTCAGCGACGTGGTGATGCCGGAGATGGACGGCCCGACGCTGATGGCTAAGCTCCGCCTCGAGCGCCCGGACTTGAAGATCATCTTCATCTCCGGCTACGCCGAGGATTCCTTCCGCCGCCACCTCGCCGAGAACGAGGACTTCATGTTTCTGCAGAAGCCCTTCGATCTCAAGGAGCTGGCGGCCGCGGTCAAGGCGGCGCTGCAAGGCTGACCGGGGGCATGCCGCTTCTTGTCATTGCCCGGCTTGACCGGGCACTCCAGGAACCCCAGCTTTTGGCCATATTGCTCAGGGCAGTGGTTACTGGATCACCGCGCGGGTTATGACGCCGTGAGAATAGCGAGGGGCTTCCCTTTGCCATCGATCGCCACTACACGCGGGGACTGAACCCTGATCCCCACCCATCGATCAGTTGGAGCGCACGCGTGCCGGATTACGAGATCGTGCCGCCGGAAGATGCCGGCAAACCCACGCGACGATGGCGCGCCGAGCCGCGCATGCCCACCTTCACCATCCACCGCTATGGCGGGCGGCTGATCTATTTTTGGTTCGGCATGCGCTTCGGCGTGCTGATAAAGCTGTTCAAGCGCGGCGGCTTCTCATTCACCCTCAACTGCCTCCCCGACACGTTGTTGTTGTTTGTCTGGGTGCCGTGGAACTCGGTGCTCTATTGGATCTCGGAAGCGAAATACCGCAAGCGCGCGCAGACGGTGCCGCTCGGCGAGCCGCCCATCTTCGTCATTGGCCATTGGCGCACCGGGACGACGCTGCTGCACGACCTCTT
>DFXC01000191.1:11073-11458 GCA_002383105.1 Hyphomicrobiaceae bacterium UBA4118 | reverse complement strand
ACGGCCATGGCCAACGGCAACAGCGCAAAAGCCGTTCCTGAGGATCCCATCGCTTGCGAAATTCGCGTCGACCAGAGCGGTGAGAGCATTGTCCTAGAGTGCCTCGTCTTTGCGGCCGCCGACCTCTCAGGTTTCTATCGCATGCAAGTCCGGCAAAACGGCTTGGGCAGTTCCAGGATTTCTCAAAGCGGCGATTTCAAAGTCCTGGCCGGCGCGCCCGGCTCGCTCGGGATCGTATCGCTCGCTAAGAGCGCCGGCGACTACTTCGCCACGCTAACCGTGAGCTGGGACGATGGCACTGCCGACTGTGTCGCACAGGCGCCCAAGAGCCGCAAAGTGAAGCTCCTTGACAAGAATAACGTGCTGCCCAGCGCAAGCGAAGCTC
>DFXC01000191.1:0-10771 GCA_002383105.1 Hyphomicrobiaceae bacterium UBA4118 | reverse complement strand
AAAGAAAACAGAAATGGTCCGAGCCCTCACCACAGCTATTTTGGCCGCGATGATCGGTCTTGGTGCTCTTGGGCTACCCGCGCCGGCGTCTGCTGGTGGCGTCACCCTGATGATCGCACCCGACGGCGAGAGCGCGGACCTCATCCAACAAGGGCTGCGGATCTATGGGATGGTCAAAGAGCAGAAGGAGAAAAAGAAAAAGAAGAACCACGCCCATGTCGACCAGAAAGGCCGCGACAATGCAGCGGCGCTAAGCCAAACGGGCAACGACAATTACGGTCTTATCTTTCAGCGCGGCCACGACCACACGGCGGCGGTTGCTCAGGAGGGCGAGAACAATGCGTTTGGCCTCTTTCAGTTCGGGCGCAAAACGAATCTAGATGTCTCGCAGGCCGGACGCGGCCAGGTCGGTTTGGTTCTGCAGGGCGGCTGGTAGGGGAAAGACGAACAGCGATCGCCGCGATTTTGAATTCCGCCGCACATTAACAAGTCCGCTATTGGCACTTATCGGACATGGCGCGACATCTGACCTGTGTCCGCAAAGTGCTCCAAAGCGGACATTGACCGCGATGCCCGTCCGGCCGTCATTGCCCCTCTGCAGGCGGTAGGACGCCATCGTCATGACCTCTCGCCAGGCCTACCACCGTGACTTTGGCGCCGTGCTGCCCCGCCTGCTGCCCCTAACCCGTAAGTCTTTGGAAATAATGGTGGGCGGTACTGGGATCGAACCAGTGACCCCTGCGATGTCAACGCAGTGCTCTCCCGCTGAGCTAACCGCCCGCGTCCCATAGGAACGGTAAGGCTTCTATATCGGGTGCGGCCCCATCAAGGCAACCAATGCCGCGCTCCGAAAGCCTCACGCCGCGAGCATCCGCTCCACCTGATCGACCAGGTCGCGCAGATGGAACGGCTTCGACAGGATCTTGGCGTCCTTCGGCGCATTGTTGTCCGGGTTGAGCGCCACCGCGGCGAAGCCGGTGATGAACATGATCTTAAGATCGGGATCGAGCTCGCTCGCCTTGCGCGCCAGCTCGATGCCGTCCATCTCCGGCATCACGATATCGGTGAGCAAGAGCATGAAGGGCTCTTCCTTCAGCCGCTCATAGGCCTCAAGGCCGTTGCCGAACGATACGACGTCGTAGCCTGCCTTTTCGAGCGCCTTCACCAAGAAGCGGCGCATATCCTCGTCGTCTTCGGCAAGCAGTATGCGCTGAACGCTGCGCGCCCGCGGATCATTCGCCTCCATCCCTCATCCCCCTGACTCTCGCCCTTCGGCGTACACGAACTTAGTAAAGGACCGATTGCTTGGGCCTTGGGGGCCAATATGGGCCTGCCCCACCCCACCAATCCCAAATCATCGCGTCTAATTGGCCCGGGCACAAGGCAGAAGACGCCTAGACAGGTTCAACTCTCATTGGCAGAGTTTACAGGCGATTCCCGGCTAGGCAGGCTTGGATCAGGAGCGGCAGCAAGGATTGGCCATGACCCCACACGAGGCTGAGGCGATCGAAACCGAGCTTGCCCCACCCTTCACGGTGGCGCGGCCTGAAGCGTTGAAAGTGCCGCTCGTCTTCAACTCACCCCATAGCGGCCGTGTCTACCCAAGCGCCTTTCTTGCCGCCTCGAGGCTCGATTCCCTTGCCCTCAGGCGCTCGGAAGACGCCTATGTCGAGGAGCTGTTCGCCTTTGTCACCGGGCTCGGCGCGCCCTTGCTCTATGCCCATTTCCCGCGCGCTTATCTCGACGTCAACCGGGAGCCCTACGAGCTCGATCCGGTTCTGTTCCGCGACGGCCTCCCCCATTACGCCAATACGCAGTCGGTGCGGGTGGTGGGCGGGCTCGGTACTATTGCCCGGATCGTGTCTGAGTCTGACGAGATCTACCGCGAGCCGCTCGCCGTGGGAGCCGCGCTCGAGAGGATCAACCGGCTCTACACGCCCTATCACGAGACCCTGCGCCGGCTTCTTTTGGAGGCGCAGAGCGAGTTTGGCCTGGCCGTGCTCATCGACTGCCATTCGATGCCGTCGAATCCGATTGCCGACCAGGGCGGCGGAAGGCCGGATTTCGTGCTCGGCGACCGCTTCGGCGCCTCTTGCAATGGCGAGCTCACCCGCCTTGCCACGAGCCAGCTCAAGGCGCTTGGCTACGTGGTGGCACTCAACAAGCCCTACGCCGGCGGCTACATCACCGAGCATTACGGGCGCCCGCACAAGGCCCAGCACGTGCTGCAGATCGAGGTCAATCGCGCCCTCTATATGGATGAGACGAGCTTCGAGAAATCGGCGGGATTTGAGCGGCTGCGCGGCGACCTCGAAGCCATGGTGCGGGCGCTCGTCGCGGGCGTCCCCGGGCTTGCCATCCCCCGCGCCGCAGCCGAATAGCCAACAGCGTAATGCCAAAAAAAGGGCCGCTCGATTGAACGAACGGCCCAAGTCTAGGGAGGAAACGCCCAAGGAGGGCAGCGGCATGACCTGGAGAGCCATGCCGCATTGCAACAATATGTCATTGCGCCGCACAAAAAGCAAGGCTGCAATGACTCTCTCGCGGCATTTTCGAAACACTGGTGCATAACTGTCACGAGGGCCCGGGGAAGTCTTCCCCTCCGGCCTTCAGATTTGCGCTTTCCGTCCCTGAAGCCTTGACTCTCAAGACAAAACGCCCGCAAGGCTCTTCCCGTGCCCACGCCCAAAGACCCTCAATTCCAGGCCCTTCTGGCCACGGCCCACGCCCTTGCCGACAGGGCCGGTGCGGTCATATTGCCGCATTTCCGGTCAGGTTGCGCCGTTGACCATAAAGGAGGCGACGCCTTCGATCCGGTGACGGTTGCCGACCGGGATGCCGAGACGGCAATCAGGGAGACTCTTGCCAGCGCCTATCCGTCATACGGCATCATCGGAGAGGAGTTCGGCACGCTTCGCCCCGATGCCGAATATTGCTGGGTAATCGATCCAATCGACGGCACCCGCGCC
The DNA here is from genome assembly GCA_002383105.1 of Hyphomicrobiaceae bacterium UBA4118. Lineage (GTDB taxonomy): Bacteria > Pseudomonadota > Alphaproteobacteria > Rhizobiales > Methyloligellaceae > Methyloceanibacter. The sequence continues at coordinate 7,802 of DFXC01000191.1, read as the reverse complement.
TTCATCGTCGGCCAGCCCCTCTGGGGGACGCTGATCGGGCTCACGCGGGCCGGCGCGCCGCTGCTCGGCCTAATGGACCAGCCCTTCACCGGCGAGCGCTTCTGGAGCGGCGAGAGCGAGACCTTCTTCCGCCATGAGAGGGCAACGAGGACGATACGCACCCGCCCCTGCCCCGCTCTTGGAGAAGCGCTTCTTGGCGCGAGCAGCCCCGACCTCTTCGCCGGCGAGGACGAGCGCCGCTTCGCCGCCTTGAGCCGCGCCGTGCGTCTCAGACGCTTCGGCGGCGACTGCTACAATTATTGCTTGCTCGCGCTCGGCCAAATCGACCTCGTGGCCGAGGCGGGGCTCAAGCCGTTCGACATCCTCCCGTTGATCCCGATCATCGAGCGGGCCGGCGGCGTGGTCAGCAGCTGGGAGGGCGGCGATCCGCGCCAAGGGGGGCGTATCCTTGCCGCCGGCGATCCGCGCCTCCATGCGGCGGCAGTCGAGGTGCTTACGGGCTAGCTAGCCTTGCTCATGGCAACGCCGGGCACGAAGGCGTCGAAGGCCGCCCAGAACTGCTCGCGGATGGCGTCCCGCTCCTGCAGGATCTCGTGGCGCGAGCCTCTGAGAACGAGCTGCGCACCGGCTCTGAGCCGCGCGGCAAGTTCTTCGATCGCCTTGCTCGACACGACCTGGTCGTCGCCTGCGGCGAGCATCAGCACCGGCACGCGGATGCGGGGCGGAAACCGATCGTTTCGGAGGAGCGCGATAGCATCGAGCGAGGCCTTCAGCCAGCCGATGGTCGGCGGCCCGACGGCAAGCTCAGGGGCCGCCTGCAGCACCGACAAATTGCGCAGGAAACGCTCGCGGTCCGAGGTGACAGGGTTCCCCTCGAACTCCTCCTGACTTGTCCAGTATTTCTTCTTGTCACCCGGCACCGGCCGCTTGCCGAGGCCGAACAGGGTGAGCCCGTCGGCAACCTGTTCGCAGACCCTTTGCGGCATGGGCAAGCCCAAGATCTTGACCATGGGCGCGGTCATGACCATGCGGTTGAACCAGCAGCCGCGCTTGGTCGCCGCCTTGAACAGCACCATCGCCGCCATGGAGTGGCCGAGCGCATAATAGGGCGTGGGACAATCCGGAAGCACCACCGCCTTCATGAAGTGGGACAGGTCTTCCTCATACTCGGCGAAGTCGTTGATATGTCCCTTGAGGGGATTGCGCGTCAGCCTGCTCGATCCCCCCTGCCCGCGCCAGTCGAGCACGGCCACGGCAAAACCGCGGCGGCGAAGCTCGCCAACCACCTCGAAATATTTCTCGATGAACTCGGTGCGCCCGGGGAAGATGCAGACCGTGCCGCTGCGCTCGCGCAGCACCGATTGCCAGCTCGCGAAGCGCAGGCGGATCCCTTTGCGCACCTCGATATAGCCGGTCGACGCTCCGAGCGGGATCGGGTTCTTGGGTGTGGCGACGAGATCCATCGATCCTGAGCAGCCCCTCTAGCCCTGGCGCCAAACAAAGGCGCCGGCGGAAGCGCTCCTTATAGCAGCGCAAATCGACATCGCCATATTGTTCCGTCGCGAAAACAACACGCTCGGCTGCGGGCGCGATCCGCTGCGCCGATATCGACATTTCACCTTTATATTCAGAGCTCTAGCACTCTTGACGAAGTCCCGTCCGGCTCCCATATCTTCGACCGGCGGGAAGGCCATTTGGCTTGCCGCCGTCCATCTGCCCGGCTCCGAGGAACGAGCGGGCTGACACCATATCGCTTCTCAAGGAGGATGTGACATGAGGCACTTTGATCTTACCCCACTTTACCGCTCCACCATCGGCTTCGACCGGCTCGGCTCGTTGCTCGACACCCTCACCACGCTCGAGGGCGACGCCCCGAGCTACCCGCCCTACAATATCGAGCGGGTCGGCGAGACGGAGTATCGCATCAGCATGGCCGTCGCTGGCTTTGGTGAGCGCGACCTCGCCATCGAGGTGAAGGAGAACACCCTTTCCATTCGCGGCGAGAAGAGGACCGAGGTTGAGGACACCACCTTCCTCCATCGCGGCATCGCCTCGCGAAGCTTCGAGCGCCGGTTCCAGCTCGCCGACCATGTCCTGGTGAAGGGCGCGGTGCTGGAGAACGGCTTGCTGCATGTCGATCTCGTGCGCGAGCTGCCCGAGGCCATGAAGCCCCGCACGGTCCTGATCGCGACCAAGACCGACAAGGCGGAGATGCCGAAGATCATCGACGGCAAGGCTGCGGCTTAGTCGCCGTCCTGGCTGCGACGTAGCCCGGAACAACAAGAAGGGCGCTCTCGCAAGAGGGCGCCCTTCCCTGTTCGCAGGAGAGACCTGCAGGTGCGCCCCCGGCACGCGGGAACATTCGTTGGGGGCCACGGTTAATCCTACCCGCGGCAACTCGTGCGAGCCTTAACGGGGCGGCCTTGCGGTAAGGTCTCGTTAACGCTTCAAGCCGGTGCGGGCGCGATGCCCACGATGGCGCCGCTTTCAATGAGCCCGGCGAGATTGGCTTCGAGATTGAAGCCGGGCGCCTCGCCAAGCGCGGTCTCGCCGTTGCCCCTCCGATGCTCTCCCCGCTCTTGAGCGCAAGAACGAAGGGAGTGGCCCCTGGAGGCAACCTGCGCACTTCCACGTCGAGATAAGGTCTCACCACCAGCGCGTCCTCGCCGCCCCGCTCCAACCGCGTCGGCGGCACGTCGCCCTCTTGCGCGTTGAGCTCGAAGATCGACACCACCGGATGGGGCGAGGGCACGACGGCGAGCGAAGGATGGAGCCTGAGTACGGCATCCTCGGCACGCTCGGCCGCGCGGGCCAGCTCCGGCAGCGACAGGGGCGTGACATCGGGCGCGTGATAGGCCGCATGCCACGCCCATTCGAGCGCAGCCACGTCGGCGAGATAGGTCACCGAGGCGGCAGGGCCGAAACCCGCAACGAACTCAGGGAAGCCGACGCCGTAGCGGAGCAGCACGGCAGAGCGGGGCGGCTCGCGCTCGATATAGACGCGGGCCATGGCGCGGAAGAACTCATCGCCCACGAGGCGCGCAAACACCGGGAAACGGCCGGTCAACACCTCGATCAGGCTGGCATAGACATTGTTGCGGTAGACGCCGAAGCGGCGGCACTGCACGCCTCCCGCTTTGCACGACAAAGGCGCAGGCACCGCAGCCTCCCTATCGAGCACCGCGCCCGCGAAGTCCCGCTGCAGATCGGCAAAAGGCGGCATGATCATATCGCGACGCGATTGGTGCGGCGGCCGGCGATAACGGCGTCGGCGCGCTTCGCCTCGGCGAACAGAACCTCCCAGCCCGGCACGTCGTTGTCCCATTCGATCAGCGTGGGCCTGGGACCAAGGCGGGCGAGAGCGCGCGCGTAAAGCGCCCAAACGGGGTCGGCGACCTCGTGCCCGTGATCGTCGATCAGGAGCGCCGAGCCGTCGTCGTCGCTGTCTGCCGCATGGCCGCCGAGATGGATCTCGCCCACATGCTCGACCGAGAAGGCGTCGATATAGGCTCCCGCGTCGAAGCCGTGATTGACGGCCTGGACGAACACATTGTTGACGTCGAGGAGAAGCCCGCAGCCGGTGCGCCGCATGACCTCGCGCAGGAACGCGACCTCGCTCATCGCAGTCTCGGCGAAGGCCACATAGGTGGATGGGTTCTCCAGCAGCATGGGCTGGCCGAGCGTCTCCTGCACCGCATCGACATGGTTGCACACGCGCGCCAGCGTCTCTTGCGTGTAGGGCAGCGGCAAAAGGTCGTTGAGATAGACGGTGTCGTGGCTCGACCAGGCGAGGTGCTCGGAGAAGGCCGACGGCTCATAGCGCACGATCAGGGCCTTGAGGCGGGCGAGATGCTCGGCATCAAGCGCGCCGCTGCCCCCAATCGAGAGCCCGACGCCGTGGAGCGACAAGGGATAGCGCTCGCGGATGGCGCGGAGATAATGGTGGGGCGCCCCGCCGTCGCCCATGTAGTTCTCGGCGTGGATCTCGAACCAGCCGATGTCGGGGGCTGAGTCGAGGAACTCTCGATAGTGCTCCGGCTTGAGCCCGACACCAGCACGGGGCGGAAGCGGGTCGCTAATGGCCGAACCTTGGACCATTTGCACCCCCCTCACGCCGGAGGCAGGTCGCGGTCGAGCGGCTCCAAGCTCCCCTTGCGCCCGCCGGGGAGCTCCATGGTGAGGCACGTGCCCTTGGGCACGAGCAACCAGGCATTGCCTTGATAATCGACAGTGGAGGAGCCGGCGCAGCCCGTGCCGGGGCCGGCCTCGCATCCGTTCTCGCCGGCCTTAGCGACGCCGTAGCATTTCTCCTGCTCGGCCTCATCGGCAGCGCCGGCGCCTTGGTTCGAGGCCACGATCCCGAGTGCCGCGGCAAAGGCGCATCCGACGGCCAATCCCGTCACTCTCTTCGCTTGGTCGTTCATGCCAGGCTCCTATGGACCCAAAATCGCGTCACTCCCGGAACTCCTACCGGAGGTTTTGGTTAGGCTCGAAGTAAGCCTGGGGTCCTAGCGTCCCGTCAAATCACAGTGGCGCCAGACTGGGGTGAACAAGGCTCTGAATCCCGCTTGTGTGCGTATTGGAAATCTGTCATTTTGAGGGCGAATAGGACAGGCTTGCTGACCTTTGTTAGGGAGGCTGCGGCGCCAGACTCCAAGCCTCCGTCTCCTGCGGGAGGCGGACCTCGATCTTGGCCCCGCATTCGCTCAACGAAGAGGCAAGCCTCCTAAGGAGCCGGTTCTTCGCTTTCGGCCGCTGGGCGCTCTCTGCCGGTGAAGGTCCGGCCGTTGGCCAAAGCTTTTCTGGCTCCGCTCTCGCTTGGGGCGCGAGGCGTGGCCGAGGTTGCATGTGACAATGGCATCCCGTGAGTATCCCGCTGGTTCGCTGACTGCGCTGTGGCCTAGCCCCCCGGCGGCGCAAGGACTCTATGATCCGACGCGCGAGCACGACGCTTGCGGCGTCGGTTTCGTCGCCGATCTGAAGGCGCGGCCGAGCCACAAGATCGTCGAGCATGGCTTGCAGATTCTGGAGAACCTCACCCATCGCGGCGCGACCGGGGCCGACCCGCTTGCCGGCGACGGCGCCGGCATCCTGGTGCAGATCCCGCATGCCTTCCTCAAAGAGGTTTGCGCGCCGCTTAGGATCAAGCTCCCCGAGCCCGGCCATTACGCTGTCGGCCACATGTTCATGCCGCGCAACCACGCGCAGCGCATCTATTGCGAATCCGTGGTCGCCCGCGTGATCGATGCCGAAGGGCTGAAGCTGCTCGGCTGGCGCGACGTGCCGACCGACAATTCCCGTCTCTCGGTGCCGGTGATCCAGACCGAGCCCACCCATCGGCAGGTCTTCATCGGCCGCGGGCCTGAGGTTGAGGACGAATCCGATTTCGAGCGCAAGCTCTACATCCTGCGCAAAGTCATCTCCAACACCATCAACGGCGAGACCGGAGGACACGACATCGGCTTCTACACCGTGTCGCTCTCCTGCCGCACGCTCGTCTATAAGGGAATGTTCCTCGCCTACCAGCTCGGCGCCTATTACCCCGACCTGCACCATCCGAGCTTCGCCTCGGCGTTAGCGCTCGTGCATCAGCGCTTCTCCACCAACACCTTCCCCTCCTGGAAGCTCGCCCATCCCTACCGCATGGTCGCCCATAACGGCGAGATCAACACGCTGCGCGGCAACGTGAACTGGATGGCGGCGCGGCAGGCGAGCGTGACCTCGCCGCTGTTCGGCAAGGACATCAAGAAGCTCTGGCCGATCTCCTATGAGGGCCAGTCGGACACCGCCTGCTTCGACAATGCGCTCGAGTTCCTGGTGCAGGGCGGCTACAGCCTCGCGCATGCGGCGATGATGCTGATCCCCGAGGCCTGGGCCGGCAATCCGCTCATGGATGCCAAGCGCCGTGCCTTCTACGAATATCACGCCTGCCTCATGGAGCCGTGGGACGGTCCCGCCGCCATGGCCTTCACCGACGGGAGGCAGATCGGCGCCACGCTCGACCGCAACGGCTTGCGGCCGGCGCGTTATCTCGTCACCGACGACGGCCTCGTCATCATGGCGTCGGAGACTGGCGTGCTGCCGATCGACGAGAAGACCATCGTGCAGAAGTGGCGGCTGCAGCCGGGCAAGATGCTGCTCATCGACCTCGACAAGGGGCGCATCGTCTCCGACGAGGAGATCAAGGCTGAGCTCGCCTCCGCGCACCCCTATCAGCAATGGCTCGACCGCACCCAGATCCGCGTGCACGAGCTGCCCGGGACGCCGGCCCCCTCGCCGCGCACCAATGTGAGCCTGCTCGATCGCCAGCAGGCCTTCGGCTACACGCAGGAGAGCATCAAGTTCCTGATGGTGCCGATGGCCGAGGCGGGCCAGGAGGCGGTCGGCTCCATGGGCAACGACACCCCGGTGTCGGTGCTGTCCAACAAGCCGAAGCTGTTGCACACCTATTTCAAGCAGAACTTCGCGCAAGTGACCAACCCCCCGATCGACCCGATCCGCGAGGAGCTCGTCATGTCGCTCGTGACCTTTATCGGGCCGCGGCCGAACCTGCTCGACCTCGAAGGCACCTCGCGGCAGAAGCGGCTCGAGGCGGCGCATCCGATCCTCACCAACGACAATCTCGAGCGGATCCGCGGCATCGGCGACATCGCCGACAACCAGTTCCGCACTGTGACGCTCGACATCACCTATGGCGCCGATCACGGCGCCCCCGGCATGGGCAAGGCCCTGGACCAGCTCTGCCGGCGCGCCGAAGCTGCGGTTCGCGCCGGCGAGAACATCATCATCCTGTCTGACCGGGCGGCCGGGCCCGACCGGGTGCCGATCCCCTCCCTGCTCGCCACCTCCGCCGTGCATCATCACCTGATCCGCTGCGGGCTTAGGACCTCCGTCGGCCTTGTCGTCGAGACCGGCGAGGCGCACGAGGTGCATCAATTCGCAACGCTTGCGGGCTATGGCGCCGAGGCGATCAACCCTTATCTCGCCTTCGAGACCATCGAGGCCATGCTGCCGGAGCTCGACGAGGAGCTGACCGCCGAGGAGGCCGTCAAGCGCTACATCAAGGCGACCGACAAGGGCATCCTCAAAGTGATGTCTAAGATGGGCATCTCCACCTATCAGTCCTATTGCGGCGCCCAGATCTTCGATGCCGTCGGCTTGCGATCAGACTTCGTCGCCAAATATTTCACCGGCACCAAGAGCCAGGTGGAGGGCGTGGGGCTCGAGGAGATCGCGCGCGAGACCGTCGAGCTTCACCAGCTCGCCTTCTCCGACGCGCCGGTATTGCGCGAGGCCCTCGACGTCGGCGGCGAGTATGCCTACCGCATCCGCGGCGAGGCCCATATGTGGCGACCGTCGGTGGTCGCCGATCTGCAACACGCTGTGCGCGGGAACTTGCCCGAGAAGTACCGCTCCTTCGCCAAGCAGATCAACGAGCAGACCGAGCAACTCCTCACGCTCCGCGGCATGTTCCGCATCAAGACCGCCGAGGACATGGGTCGGAAGCCCGTGCCCCTCGATCAGGTCGAGCCCGCCAAGGAGATCGTCAAGCGCTTCTCCACCGGCGCCATGTCCTTCGGCTCGATCAGCCGCGAGGCGCATACCACGCTCGCCATCGCCATGAACCGCATTGGCGGCCGGTCAAATACGGGCGAAGGCGGCGAGGAGTCCGACCGCTACAAGCCGCTGCCGAACGGCGACTCCATGCGCTCGAAGATCAAGCAGGTGGCCTCGGGCCGCTTCGGCGTGACCACCGAATATCTCATGAACGCCGACATGATGCAGATCAAGATGGCGCAGGG
>DFXC01000177.1:5297-5997 GCA_002383105.1 Hyphomicrobiaceae bacterium UBA4118 | reverse complement strand
CAACGGCAGAGCGTCACGCGGTTGCGCACCTCATAGCGGAATCCGTCGGCGCTCGTCACGGGAATGCCTCCGCGCACCCACAAAGGTCCGGAGCAGTCCTCGACCGGGTCCTCGATTAGACCGATGGATGGCTCATAATGCGGCTCGATCGGCTCTCCGCTCGCATTGTCCCACGCGACCAGCCGGCCCGATGGACAGTCGCAGGTCTGGAGCACGAAATTCTTTCTCGCCTCGGCGTGGTCTGTTTCGCTCACCAGAGTCCAGACCTGCCCGTTGGGGTCGCAAAAGCGCGCGAAAGCACAAAGGCTCTCGGCATCCGTCAGCGACATGGTCGGACCCGGGAGGACCTTCGCCTGCTCGCGGTAGGTCTTGCGGCTCGCCGTCTCGGTGCCGTCGAAGCCGATTCTGGTGTGGGTCCCGTCGCAATAAGGCTTGCTGGCGCTGCCGCCGCAACGGCAGAGCGCGACTTGCGCCTTGTGCGGAAATTTGCGCCCCCACTCAAAGCGCACCGACTCGCCTTCGTCATTGGCACCGATGGTGACAACCGTGAGCGGCAGATCGCCGGAGACGAGATAAGGGCCGTCCTTACTGACGCGAATTTCCGCCAGGGTCTTAGCCCCTTTGCTTGTTTTCGCTTCCCGGCGCAGCATGGCTAACGATCGTGCTTCCTCGCTCTCGAGGTTACGCTGCCATATTGCAC
>DFXC01000177.1:3815-4951 GCA_002383105.1 Hyphomicrobiaceae bacterium UBA4118 | reverse complement strand
GAGTGGCGTGGCGTTGCTAACAGGAGGAAACCTATGGCTGGGCAAGACATTACCCGCGACCAACTGGCGGAGCTTTTGAACGAGGACCTCTCGCGCGAATATCAGGCGATCATCTCTTACGTGGTCTACTCCCAGGTGCTGAAGGGCGCCGAGTATATGAGCATCGCCGCGCAGCTCGAGGACCATGCGCATCAGGAGCTCCAGCACGCGCTCATCATCTCGCGGCAGATCGACTATCTCGGCAAGATGCCGAGCGTGACGGCAAAGCCGGTCAAGACCTCGGCCAAGGCCCGCGACATGCTCCACTTCGATCTCGACAACGAGAACGCGACCATCCGCAACTACCGCGAGAGGGTGCGCCAATGCGAGGCGCTGGGCGAGTTCGCCATGGCCGAGCAGATCAGGCAGATCCTGGTGCAGGAGCAGGACCATCAGATCGATCTCGCCACGGCGCTGGGCGAGGACGTGCCTGATCTCGGCGCCGGGCGACCCAGGAGCAAGAAAATGCGTTGACGCAGTTTGGGACCCGCAAGGGGGCGATGCGCGTTTTGCGCTTCCCCCAAGACCAAGGAGGAATGAGGCCATGCAAGCCACGTGGAAACCCCATACCGAGCACGGCGATTTGACCACAAGGAGCAATCTGCCCGACAGCGTCTATGCCTTCCCCAAGCAGCGCAAGGAGCCCTTGACCGACGCGAGCCATGTGCGCAACGCGCTCGCCCGTTTCGACCAGGTCGAGGGCATCTCCGATTCCGATCGCGAGCTTGCCTTCGCCAACATCAAGAAGGCGGCGCAGCATTACGGCGTCGACATCAAGGAGAAGAGCTGGCGCGAGCTTAAGCGCTAGGGGCTTGGCAAATAGGGCGTGCGCTAAAGAGCTGTTGGTACCCATGAATGGCTGTGGGTTCGGCATCGAATCCCTGTACAAACGTGGTCCATCAACGCAATCGCGCCCGTTCAGACGGCAATAGGAGGACGACATGGCGAAAGGTCAACAACGGAGCAATAAGGAAAAGAAAAAGCCGAAGCAGAAAAAGGTCGTCGCGCCGGTGACTTCGTCCGTGGCGTCTGCCGCTCAGAGCGGAAAGCCAGGCCAAACCGGCGGTGCGAAAAAGGGCCGGTGACGCCTTTCGGAA
>DFXC01000177.1:0-3586 GCA_002383105.1 Hyphomicrobiaceae bacterium UBA4118 | reverse complement strand
GATCTTCGACATGGTCCAGCGCGGCTTAAGCGTCTTCTCGACGTCGTCGACGCGCCAATGGCCGTCCTCAAGCGCGAGATCGAAGAGCATGTTGCTCGGATGGTCGAAGTTCTTGAACGTCGCCCGCACTTGAGCGTGTGTGGCCGACTTTGAGACAAGCGCGATCTTGAGCCCGGAGAGCTTCCAGTCCTGGCCGTCGACGAACACGTCCCAGTCGATCCGGCCGACCATGCCTTCCGGCGTTTCTTTTTCGTCCTTGTCGACCAGAGCCTGAAGCCTCTTGCTATAGACATGGGGCAGCCCGGGATTGTCCTTGTCCTTATCCTCGGCGTAGGTCTTGTAGATGGCCGTGATCAGCGACACCGGATCGCTATCGTCTGGCGTGCGCGGCGATGCCGCGCCAAGCCCAACGGCGAGGAGGAGTGCGAGCAAAATACGCATGGAGCGGCCTCGAAGCGTTCGGTCGGAATTGCCGCGAGCGGGCTAGATTCGGTGGCTCATATGGACGTACGTTAGGATGTGTCTACAGAGGCTTGCAACGAGGACTTCGTCGGCGCCGGGCGTATCGGCACGCGCGAGATGCAAGGCGGCAACCGGGCCGTAAGCCTTGCCTTTTCCGCGCTTCTGCATGGCCTTGCGCTGTTCTGGCTGTTATCTCTGGCGCCGCTTGGTACGGGGGGTTCACAGGGCGGCTTGCAGTCGGGGTCGGTGTCGGTGCCCATCGACGTGGAGATCCGCGATGCTGCCGCGCCGGCACAGCAGCAAACGGCCGCCGTGCCCCAAGGGGATGAGCGACGGCCGCCATTAACCGCGACCCCCCTCGGCGCGGAGCCATCGGCGGGAGAGCCGGTTCCCGACGCCCTTGAAACCAAGCTTCAGGCTCTTGCCAAGCTTCGCCAGCCCGACAGCGATACCGAGATCGCCGCTCTGACGTCGACTCTGCCGGCGTCGAGCGGCGAGGGAACGCCAGGACGCGGCTTGAAGGATTTTATCCGCGCCCAGGTCGAGCGCCGCTGGAATCTGAATTTGGCGACCTTGGGAGATAGCGAGTTCACCGTGCCTATCCACGTCAAGATGACCAAGGACGGCGTCGTCCTCAAGGCCGAGATCGTGAACAGCTCGCGCTCCAACGACCCGGCCTATCGCGAGATCGCGGTCAGCGCCCGCAACGCGGTGACCCTGTCGTCTCCCATCGCGCTGCCGCCCGGCAACTACCAAGACGTGATGGATATGGTCTTGGAGCTGAACCCCAGAGACACGCTGCGATAATCGCGTGTGCCGGGCGGGAGCGGGATCGCGGTCCCGCTTCAGGGGAGGTCCCGCGCCACGCGAAAGCCGGCGAGAGTGGAATAGTCAGAATCCTCATCGCCGGACTCGCTTCCGGCGCGGGCGGCGGAGCGCACGAAGATCGGCAGCGTGTGCCACGACCCGCCGCGAATGACGTGCTTGCTGCAATCCTGCTCGTTCCAGGCGCTGCCGTCATCGGGCGCGTCCTCGTAGCTCGCGTGCCAGCAATCTTCGGTCCATTGCCAGGCGTTGCCCAGCATCCCGAACAGCCCGAAGGGATTGGGCGCGAAGGCGTCGACGTCGGCCAAGGAGCGATTGTCCCACTTGCTGCCGCAGCCGTTGCAATTGGCGTGGCCGATGCCGATGTCGTCGCCCCACCAGCGCGCCGTCGTGGTGCCGGCGCGCGCGGCATATTCCCACTCCGCTTCGGTGGGCAGACGATAGGGACCTTGCGCGCGGGCGGTTGCCGGATGCGCCAGACGGACCTTGTCGTTCAGCCAGCCGATATAGCGTTGCGCATCGCGCCAATCCAAGCACACCGCCGGCCAGCGCGGCAGATCCGCCTCGTAGGGGGGAAATGCCCGGCCCCGGCCGGGAGAATGCCATCCCATGTCCAGGGTCGGATTGCAGGCTGAAGGCTGGTAGCCGGTCTCTTTGAGGAAGGTGAGAAACTGCTCGCTGGTGACCGCGTATTTGCCGAGCGCAAAGGCCTTGAGGGAGACGGCATGTTGCGGGCCCTCGGTGGCATAGCGCCCCTTCTCGGTCGCCGGGCTCCCCATGGCGAAAGCCCCGGCCGGTATGCCGACCATGACCGGACACTCAGGACATTCCTGAAATTCTCGCTCTTTTTGGTCTGCGGCGAGGCTGGTGCCGGACACGCCGAGGAAAAATGCCGTGACGGCAAGAAATCGAAAAAATCCTCTACGCACGGGATCGTTGCCCTCTCTTCGCTCATGGCGAGATCCTTCGCTAATGGCCGAGCCTTCAATCAAGCTTCTGATAGGTGTTCTCGAGGTCGTCTTGCACGACAGTCGCCTTTCCTTCCGCGCCGGCAACGAGATCCTTTTCCGGGACCATCGTCGTGTAGCGCCAACCCGAAGGCAGCTTCAGCCGGGCGGAAAGTGCGGGCAGGTCGTTATAGGAGAGGGTCTTGTCCACGATCTGTGCGTAAGCCTGCATGACGTAACGGCTGCCGTCCGGAGCTTCGAGCATGAAGACGGGACTTCCGGCCTTGAAGAGGTAGAGGGTGTCGCGGTCGATCGTCGTTTCGCGATAGGACCGGTGCAGCATGTCGAACAGACCGAGATCGATCGAGGCGCGCTCGGTGAGGGCTAGCCCGCCGGCTTCGATCTTCTTCCCCGCTTTTGTGGCGCCTTTTGCCGTGATCGAGTCCATCAGGAAGTAACGCGGGCCGTTGAGCAGAACGTGATGGCGCCGAAGGGCTTCTTCATGCTGTCCTCGGTGATGGCGGCCCAGACGTCAGCGGGGCAGTCGTTGAGACCAAGCGTATTGTAGACGGTTGCGACGAGATGGAAGCGATCGCGGACGATCGGGATGATCTCGCAATAGCGGGCATTGCGCACGCCCTCTATGACATTCCCCTTGATGATCAGCCCGGATGTCTCAGCCTCGGCGCTCGCGCCGGAGGCAACGAGAATAAGACCGGCAAGAGCGCCCGCCCGAATAAAGGTCATCACCATGGTCATCGCTCTCACAAGACTGCGTCTCCGGAGCTACTTCTATGCCTTGCCCAAGCGCTCCGCCAGCCAGGCCCCAACGCGCCGGCGCCCCCAGCCGTGCGCGGTGCGCAGCACGCGGCCCATATTCATAAAGCCGTGGATCGTGCCTTCGCAGCACTCGTATTCGACCGGCACACCGGCCGCGGCCAATGTCTCGGCGTACTCTGCGCCCTCGTCGCGTAAGGGATCGTGCCCGGCCGTGATGATCAGCGCCGGCGGCAGGCCGGTGTAGTCCTCATAGAGCGAGGGGATCGCGCGCGCATCGGTGAACGGCCAGGCGGGCCCGAAATAATGGCCGAAGAACCAGTGGATCATGTCGCGCGGGATGGGAAAGTGGTTGGCGAACTCCTGCCGCGAGGGCAACCTGCCGCGCAGGTCGAGTGCAGGATAAATCAGAGCCTGAGCGCGCACCGGGCTTGCGAGCTGGCCCTTGGTCTCGTGCAGCGCGACAGCCGCCAATCCGGCGCCCGCACTGTCGCCGGCAACGGCGAGACGCTGCGGATCGAGGTCCAGCCCCGCGGCCGCGTGCGACAGCCAGGTCCTGTCTCTTATACACATCT
>DFXC01000176.1:4007-4133 GCA_002383105.1 Hyphomicrobiaceae bacterium UBA4118 | reverse complement strand
TCGAACAATGCGGCCGTGACCGAAGACGGCGGCGAGATCGGCCGGGCGCAGGCGCTGCAGGCGCGCGCCGCGCGCGTGGCGCCGAGCGTGCACATGAACCCGGTCTTGCTGAAGCCACAAAGCGAG
>DFXC01000176.1:0-3801 GCA_002383105.1 Hyphomicrobiaceae bacterium UBA4118 | reverse complement strand
TCGGCGCGCAGATCGTGGTGCACGGGCGCATCTTTGGGCGCGCTACCGCAGCCGAGTTCCAGCTGGTGAAGCCCGAGCTGATGGCCTTCGTGCAGGATAGCTTTGCGCGCCTGAAAGACGCAGCCGACATCGTGCTGGTCGAGGGCGCCGGCAGCGCGTCAGAGATCAATCTCCGCACCAACGACATCGCCAATATGGGCTTTGCCCGCGCGGCGGACGTGCCGGTGGTGCTCATCGGCGACATTGACCGTGGAGGCGTCATCGCAAGCCTCGTCGGCACCAAGGCGGTGATCGATGCTGGCGACGCCGCCCTCATCCGCGGCTTCCTCGTCAACAAGTTCCGCGGCGACCCCAAGCTGTTCGCCGACGGCGTGGCGCTGATCGCGGCAGCGACGGAATGGGAAGCGCTCGGGCTTGTCCCCTTCTTCCCCGAGGCGCGGCTGCTGCCGGCGGAGGATGCGCTTGCGCTCGATGCAGAGCGTCCGGTGAAGCCAGACGCGCGGATAAAGATCGCGGTCCCCATCCTGCCGCATATCGCCAATTTCGACGATCTCGACCCGCTCGACGCCGAGCCCGCTATCGATCTTGTGCGTGTTCGCCCGGGCACAGCGCTCCCCGGCGACACTGCCCTCGTCATCCTGCCGGGCTCCAAGGCCACCATCGCCGATCTCGCGGCGCTGCGTGACGCCGGTTTCGACATCGACATCGTGGCCCATCTTCGCCGCGGCGGCACGGTGCTCGGGCTGTGCGGCGGCTATCAGATGCTTGGCCGCGCCATCCACGATCCCGATGGTATCGAGGGCGCGGGCGGCAGCGCCGTGGGCCTCGGGCTGCTCGACGTGGAGACCACGCTCTCGGCGGAAAAGCGGCTAGAGCCGGTCAAGGGCAGCACGTTCGATCAGGCCCCGTTCACCGGTTACGAGATGCATATGGGCGTGACCGAGGGACCTGACCGCGCGCGGCCCTTCGCGCGCCTCGCCGATGGCGTGGCCGAGGGCGCCGTCTCTGCCGATGGCCGTGTGATAGGCACCTATATCCACGGCCTCTTTGCCGACGACGCTCAGCGCTCTGCGTGGCTCGCGCGCTTTGCCGGCGGCGCGGCAACCATCGCTTACGAGCCCTTGGTGGAGGACACGCTCGACCGGCTCGCCGCCCATCTCGAAGCCCATATCGATGTCGACCGCCTGCTTACATTATTGCGATGACTGCCGCGAGAAGTGCCACGGCGCCGATCAGGATTGCGTCGCCGCGCTTGTACAGCAAAAGCGCGGCGCGAATATCGTCTGGCGTCGCCCCATAGCGTCCATCGCCCATCCAGACGTCGTCGACCAGAACGCCCCCATAGTAGCGGGGTCCTGCGAGGGCGAGATGGAGTGCACCGGCAAGCGCTGCCTCGGGGTAGCCGGCATTGGGCGAGCGATGGCGGGCGGCATCGCGCATCACCGCCTCGAAGGCGCCGGAGGCAGAAGCGCCAGGGGTCAGGTAGGCTGCAATGACGATGAGGAGCGCGGCAAGCCGCGAGGCGGGGAGATTGACGAGGTCGTCGAGCCGCGCCGAGGCCCAGCCGAAATCCTCGTGGCGCGCCGTGCGATGACCGATCATGCTGTCTGCGGTATTGATCGCCTTGTAGATGGCGGCACCAGGAAGTCCCGCGACGACCATCCACAAGGCTGACGCCACCACCCCGTCGGAGAAATTCTCGGCGAGGCTCTCGATGGCCGCCCGCGCCACGCCCGCCTCATCGAGCTCGGCAGTATCGCGGCCGACGATATGCGATACTGCCTCGCGGCCGCCTTGGAGCCCGCTACTTTCAAGTGCCGCAGCGACGCGCTCGACATGGGCGTAAAGGCTGCGCTGGGCGAGCAGGCTGCTGGCAGGGATGGCGAGGAGGATTACGCCGAAAGGCAGGAGCAACAGGCTATGCTCGATGAGAAATGCAGCGGCGCCGACAATGACGATGAGGACGAGGAGGGAGACAACCCCCGCCGCCTTACGTACCGCAGGATCGCCGCCAGCGCGGTTCAGCCCGCGGTCGAGCGCGCTAATGAGCCGGCCCATCCAGGTCACGGGATTGCCTACTGCGCGCGTGAGCCTGTCCGGATAACCGAACATGGCCTCGAACAGAAGCGCCAGTAGCGTGAGTATGGCGGTCATGACCATCCCTGGAGAGCTCGCCCCAATCGACCATGGCGGCGATCTCGCTGCCGCCCGGAAGCTGTTTCCGGGCGCGCCCGAACCTTTCCTCGACCTGTCGACCGGGATCAATCCCCATCTCTACCCCGTGCCGCAACTTCCGCCCGATCTCCTTACGCGTCTGCCGGAACCCGCTTCTCTTGCCGAGCTCACCGAGATCGCCGCAAAGGCCTATGGCGCGCCTTCGGCCACCCACGTTGCGGCAGCGCCAGGCTCGCAGATTCTAGTGGCGCAAGTGGCCTTCCTCCTGGCGCGCGGCCGCGCGGCGGTGCTTGCGCCGACCTACGCCGAGCATGCGCGCGTGGTGGAACTTGCCGGCCACAATGTGATCGAGGTCGCCGATGTCGGGCAGTGCGACGGTGCCCGCATCGCCATCGTCGTCAATCCCAACAATCCCGATGGGCGGATCGTCGCGAAGGACGCACTCCTTGCGCTGGCGGACCGTTTGCGGCGGCGCGGTGGGCTGCTCCTTGTCGATGAGGCCTTCATGGATGTCGCCGCCGAAGGCGCAAGCCTCGCCGATCACGTCGAACACGACAACATCGTGGTGCTCCGCTCCTTCGGCAAGTTCTACGGGCTTGCGGGCTTGAGGTTGAGCTTTGTCCTGGCGAGCCCGCAGATCACAGCGCGGCTCGCCGCAGCACTCGGGCCCTGGCCGGTTTCGGGAGCGGCGCTCGCCATCGGGGCTAAGGCTCTGGCCGACACGGTGTGGAGGGAAACGACCCGCGCCTCGCTCACCGAGCAGGCTGCGCGGCTCGACGGACTGCTTGAAGCCGCGAGGCTTGAAGTGATTGGTGGCACGTCCCTGTTCCGCCTGGTGCGGACGGCTGAAGCAGAGAGGCTGTTCCGGCAGCTCGGGGAGTCCGGCATCATCGTGCGGCGTTTCGCCGAGCAGCCTATATGGCTGCGCTTCGGCCTTCCCGGCGGCGAGCCTGAATGGCAGCGTCTTCGCTCGGCACTGAATTCTCGCGGCTAGCCCATAAGCAGGGTAGCGGAGAATTAGTGGGCCCAGCGGCGGGCGTGCTGCTGAGCCGCCTCGAGATTCCCTTGCGCCTCTTCCGGCAAGAGCCTTGCGATCACCCCCATGGCGAGTTCGACGGAGATCTCGCTGGCGCCGCACTCTTTGAGCTGCTCGCGCAACCAGCCATAAATCTCCTCGTCCCCGGCCTTGAGGCCGACGGCGATCTCTTCCAACATCTGCACCAATGATTCAGCTGCCATCGCGCCCCTCCAATCTACCTAGCCCAAAGGCTCATGGCTGCGGTCACGCCTTGTTCGCGCTCTGTTGGTGCGATTCCCCCCAACTCGAATGATCATACTTGGTCTTGAACGGCGTAGCGTTGCTAACCTGCCACAGTATGGGTCTTTTCAGTCCGCCCCCGGGCCGACGAAAGAGAGCGGCGTGATGGCGGCGGTGCTTTTCGGATCGCCGCCCGCGTCCGCCACCGGCGTGCCCGGCTGCGGCCGGCAGTAATGGCGCGCGTTGGTGGCGAGCAGGTCGACATGGATGTGGTTGTAGTGGAAGCGGTCGCTGCCCGGGCCGAGCACCGTGTAAAACTCTTCGCAGGCTCCGGCGAAAACCTCCTGCAAGAACGCTCGTTCCCGAGC
>DFXC01000185.1:2783-7968 GCA_002383105.1 Hyphomicrobiaceae bacterium UBA4118 | reverse complement strand
TTTCAAAGCAGTCTTGAGTCTGGGAGGGTAAGTTCATGAAGGTTATCGTCGCGGCCGCCAGAGGCATCCTCGCCATCGCGCTCACGTTCATCGTCATCGACGCCGCCAAGGCCGATCCTGCGACCGAGGTCGCGGCCATGGGCGGCGTCATCACCGCTATCGTCACGGTCGAGGCCATCGACGCGCCGAACCGCCTGCTCACCGTGGTCGGCCCGGACGGCACGCTCGTCATCAAGCTTGGGCCCGACGTGCAGCATATCGAGAAGATCAAGGTCAAAGAGAAGGTCACCATCAACTACACCGAGGAGGTGGCGACGGGGCTTGAGAAGTTCGCCGGCCCGCCCAAGAACAAGGATCAGTCGATCTCGAGCGAGGAAGAGGCGGGCATGAACATGAACCCGTCCACCGTCGCCGAGCAGGATTGGGTCGAGGTGACGCCTAAGGGCGATACCGACTTTTCCACCGTCGAGGTGTCCGATACCGTCGCC
This sequence comes from Hyphomicrobiaceae bacterium UBA4118, assembly GCA_002383105.1. Taxonomy (GTDB): domain Bacteria; phylum Pseudomonadota; class Alphaproteobacteria; order Rhizobiales; family Methyloligellaceae; genus Methyloceanibacter. The sequence continues at coordinate 7,480 of DFXC01000185.1, read as the reverse complement.
GCCATCAACTACAACAAGCGCACCATCACCTTCGCGGGGACGGGTGGAAAGACACGCACCATCGTTGTTGACCCGAGCGTGCCGGGCCGCGATCAGATCCATGTTGGCGACCAGGTGGCGCTGGAAGTGACCCGCGCGGTCGCCGTCGACGTGAAGACGCTCTAGCCGCTCACGGCTCCAGCGCCTGACCTTCAATTCTGGCCAGACACCTCGTAGCCGAATTCGGCCGCCGAGGCGGTCAGCCAGCGCCAGAAGCTTTGCGACAGGCTGCGGAAGACGGCGATGTCGTAGGTCCGCGTATCGTCCACCTGCCAGAGTTGGACGCCCATATGTCCAATGACGCTCGCGGCGGCGCTGCCTAAGGGAAACGCCCGTGGATCGAGGTCAACGGGCAAGCCCTTGGCGAGAACGTCGCGGGCGCGCGGCCCGCTGACTCTAAGTACAGTCCTTCCGCCACTCTGATCGGAGATCGAGGCAAGCCCCGCAAGGCGTTGTGAGAGATCGCCGGCGAGCGCCTCATGGGCGAGGCTCTCAGACACGGCAAGCCATTGGCCCGGCCCGTAGCCAATAAAGCTTACGGCGGATCCTTGCGCGACGCGTGAGCTCTCGGGAAGCTGCACCCCATAAGCCTGCAAGACCGCTGACTTCAGGGCGGCGTCTTGCCCTTGGCGGGACGCCACGGTCGCAAGACCGAGGCCCGAGAGTTCGCCGATCATGACGCTTGGCTCGCCGTCGGGCTTGCCAAAGCGGCCAGGGACGGCAATCCCGGCAAGCGCAGACAGCGCATGGAGCGGCCGCTTAGACACGGAGGCGCTCCCCTGCGGAATCGATGAAGCAGGGCGGACAGACCTCCACCAGCACGTCGTCGCCGCGCAGCGGGTCGTAGGCACGCACGATTTCGCCGTGGCGCTCGGGGCCGCGCGAGAGGAGGCCGAGGCCGAGCCAATGGCCCAGGCTCGGCGAGAAGGCAATCGATGTGACGTAGCCCTGATCGTTCTTGGCGGTGGCGTCTTCGCCCCTAGGGATGAGATGGGCGCCGGCACGCAGCCGGTCTTCGCGATCGACAGGCCTCAGTCCCACAAGCGAGGGGCGCGCGGGATCGGTCAGCGCCGGCCGCGCCGCCATGAAGCGGCCGATGAAGTCCTTTTTCGTGGAGACAAGCTTGCCGAGGCCGAGATCGTGCGCGGTGGTCTGGCCGTTAAGCTCACCGCCGGCGGGGTGTCCCTTCTCGATGCGGAGCACGCCCAGCGCTTCGGTGCCGTAGGGCGCGATGCCGTAAGGCGCGCCCGCTTCCAGGATCGCGCGCATCATAGTTTCGCCGAAGCGTGCGGGCACCGCGACCTCATAGGCGAGCTCGCCGGAGAAGGAGAGGCGGAAGAGCCGCGCCGGCGTGCCGCCGCAGACGGTGACATCGCCCGCGGCGAGATAGGGAAAGGCCGCGTTGGAGAGATCGTGCGCCGGATCGACCACGCCTTGAAGCACGTCGCGGGCTCGGGGGCCGGCGACGGCGAACTGCGCCCATTGCTCGGTGACCGAGACCATCTGCACGCCGAGCTCGGGCCACAGGCATTGCTGGCAGAATTCGAGATGCTGCATCACTCGGACCGCGTTGGCGGTGGTGGTGGTCATGAAATAGTGGTCGTCCTTGAGGCGCGCCGTGGTGCCGTCGTCGAGTACGAAGCCATCCTCGCGCAGCATCAGCCCATAGCGCGCGCGGCCCACGGGAAGGCTCGAGAAGGTGTTGGCATAGACACGATCGAGGAAGACGCCGGCGTCTTTCCCCTGCACGTCGATCTTGCCGAGAGTGGACACATCGCAGACGCCGACATTCGTGCGGACCGTGGCCACCTCCCGGTTCACCGTGGCTTGCGGCTCTTCGCCCTCCCACGGGTAATAGAGGGCGCGAAGCCAGGGCCCGGTCTCGACGAAATAAGCGCCCTGCTCTTCCGCCCAGCCATGGGACGGGGCAAGGCGGGCGGGGCGGAAATCCTGCCCGCGGTGATGGCCGGCAAAGGCGGCGATGGCGACGGGAGTGAAGGGCGGCCGGAAGGTCGTGGTGCCCACCGCGCCGACATAGCGCCCGGTGACGCCGGCGAGCACGGCCGCGCCGTTGGCGTTGGCGGTCTTGCCCTGATCCGTCGCCATGCCGAGCGTCGTGTAGCGCTTGAGATGCTCCGGAATGCGGAAGCCCTCGCGGGCGGCGAGCTTCACGTCAGACACCGTCACGTCGTTCTGGAAATCCACGAAGGCCTTGCCCTTGCCGCCGGCCACCTGCCACACCGCACTCGCCGCGGTGTTTTCGTCGGAGGCCGCGGGAAGCGCCTGGATTGATGGCGTAAAGCCGCAGGCTCGCGCGGCCTCGGCGCCCGCCGCCTGACCAGAGGCCAAGCAGGAGGCGAGGCCGAACTGGCCTAAAGCCGCGCCGGCGACACTCATCCCTGGGGGGAGCGAGCCAGGCACCAAAGCGGCGAGGCCCTCGTCCCACTTGGGCTTGCCGTTGAGATGGGTGGTGAGATGCACCGTCGGGCTCCAGCCGCCCGACATGGCGATGAGGTCGCAGTCGAGGCGCTCAATCTTGCCGCTCTGGTCTCTGATCTCCACGCCCTTGACGGCCTGGCCGCCGCGCACGCGCTTGATCACGGCGCCTGCGAGATAACGGGCGTTCGCCTTCTCGGCCGCGGCTTGCGCGCTCGCCGAGGAGCCCTTTCGCGCATCGATCAGCGCCGCCACCTCGACGCCCGCACCCACCAGATCGACGGCAGTGCGGAAAGCGTCGTCATTGTCGGCGAAGATGACGGCGCGATTTCCGGGGGCAACCCCGAAGCGGTTGAGATAAGTCCGCACCGCGCCCGCCAGCATGATGCCGGGACGATCGTTGTCGCCGAAGACGACGGGGCGCTCGATGGCGCCGGCACACAGGACCGCGCGTTTCGCCACGATACGCCACAGCCGCTGGCGGGGCTCATGCGCGGGCGGCACGGGGACATGGTCGTTAACCCGCTCGAGCGCGGCGTAGGTCCCGCCGTCATAGACACCGACGACGGATATGCGCCGCATGATGCGGCAATCGGGGAGAGCTTCGAGCTCGGCCTCTGCGGCCTTCACCCAGTCCATCGCAGGACGGCCGTCGATCTCGTCGCGCTCGGCGAGCAGACGCCCGCCAAGGCGGAAATCCTCCTCGCACAGGATCACGCGGGAGCCAGAGCGAGCGGCAGCAAGCGCGGCGGCCAAGCCCGACGCGCCAGCGCCGGTCACCAGAACGTCGCAAAAGGCGTTGGCCTTCTCGTAATGGTCGGGGTCTGGCGCCTCTGCCGCGCGCCCAAGACCCGCGGCGCGGCGGATGGCGGGCTCATAGACCTTCTCCCAGAAGGAGGCCGGCCACATGAAGGTCTTGTAGTAGAAGCCCGCCCCGAAGATCGGGGAGAAGAGCTGGTTCGCCGCGAGCAGATCGAGCTTCAGCGAAGGCCACCGGTTCTGGCTCGCGGCGTCGAGCCCGTCATAGAGCTCGATGGTGGTGGCGCGGGTGTTGGGCTCGCGGCGGGCGCCGTTGCGAAGCTCGACGAGCGCGTTCGGCTCCTCACAGCCTGCGGTCAGAATCCCGCGCGGGCGATGATATTTAAAGGAGCGCCCGACCAGAGTCTTGCCGCTGGCGAGAAGCGCGGACGCCAGCGTATCGCCGGGATGGCCTGAGAGCGTCTCGCCGTCGAAGGTGAAGGGAAGCGTGCGTGTGCGGTCGATGAGACCGCCAGAGGCGAGCCGCTTTCCTTGCGCGGAGGCCATGGTCATGGCTCCTTTCTGGCAAATTCCACGGCGAGGATCTCGTGGGTGCGCATGTCGCGGGTCACCACCAGCCAGGCGTGGCAACCGGCGCTGTGATGCCAATGCTCGCGGTGATGCCCATCCGGATTGTCGCGGAGATAGACGTAATCGACCCAGGCGCCGGTGGCCTGCGGCTCGAGGCTGCCGGGCCGCGTGACGGTGGCGTCGCCGCGATAGGTGAACTCCTCGAGCGCCCGCTCACCGCAATAGGGACAGCGTATCCTCATCTCCTCGCCTCAGTGCAGGTTGGGCTGGGCCCCCATGCCCTTCTCGTCGATGACGCGCCCAGCGGCGAAGCGGTCAAGCCGGTAGGCGGCCGCGTAGGGGTGGGGCTCGTTGTTGGCGATGAGATGGGCGAAGCACCAGCCCGAGGCCGGCGTCGCCTTGAAGCCGCCATAGCACCAGCCTGCGTTGAGATAGAGGCCCTCGATGGGCGTGAGGTCGATGATCGGCGAGCCGTCCATGGTCATGTCGAGAAGCCCACCCCAGGAGCGCAGGATGCGCAAGCGACCGATCAGCGGCATGAGCGCCATGCCGCCCTCACAGACATCCTCGACCACGGGGAGATTGCCGCGCTGGGCGTAGGAGTTGTAGCCCTCGATGTCGCCGCCGAAGACGAGGCCGCCCTTGTCTGACTGGCTGACATAGAAATGGCCGGCGCCGAAGGTCATAACCACGTCGATGAGCGGCTTGACGCCCTCGGTGACGAAGGCCTGCACCGAGTGACTCTCGATGGGGAGCCGCAAGCCCGCAAGAGCCGCGACGCGCGAGGAGTTGCCGGCGCAAGAGAGCGCCACTTTCTTCGCGCGAATAAAGCCCTTCTCCGTCTCCACGCCAAGAACGCGGCCGCCCTCGATGCGGAAGCCGGTCGCCGCGCA
>DFXC01000185.1:1255-2527 GCA_002383105.1 Hyphomicrobiaceae bacterium UBA4118 | reverse complement strand
ACGGTGCCGCCGCGCGGCTGTAGCAGGCCGCCGCGAATAGGAAAGCGCGCATTGTCGAAATCGACGAAGGGGACGAGCGTCCTGACCTGCTCGCGGTCGAGCAGCTCGGCATCGACGCCGTTGAGCCGCATGGCGTTGCCGCGCCGCGCATAAGCATCGCGCTGGGGATCGGAGTGGAAGACATTCAGCACCCCGCGCTGGCTTACCATGGTGTTGTAGTTGAGGTCCTGCTCGAGCCCCTCCCAGAGCTTCATCGACCATTCGTAGAAGGGCACATTGCCGGGGAGCAGGTAGTTCGAGCGGACGATGGTGGTGTTGCGCCCAACATTGCCGGAGCCGAGATAGGACTTCTCCACCACGGCGACATTGGTGATGCCGTGCTCCTTGGCGAGATAATGGGCCGTGGCCAAGCCATGGCCGCCGCCGCCGACAATCACCACGTCATAAGCGGGCTTAGGCTCGGGCTCGCGCCAAAGCGGTTTCCAACCGCGGTTGCCGGTGACGGCGTTGGCGAGCAGGCTTCCAACCGAGTAGCGCATGGCGGCATCTTGCGCCCGTTTACGCGGGCCGATTGACATTTCGCGACGCTTACTTGACATTTTCCGCCGTGACCGGAAAACTAGCCTCCGAGCGGCCACGACAAGGATCACCGCAGACCGTGGGCTTCCTGCTAGTGCCGGGCTTTGCGCTCATGTCCTATGCGGCGGCGATGGAGCCGTTGCGCGCGGCCAACCTGCTCTCAGGCCAGGAGCTTTACCGCTGGTGGCACGCCGCTCCCGGCGGCAAGCCGGTCACCGCCTCTAACGGCGTCGCCATCATCCCCGATTGCGGCACGGGCGTCGATCTCGACGCCGACAAGGTGTTCGTGTGCGCTGGCGGCAATCCGGCAACCTTCGAGGACCGGGGCGTGTTCGCCTGGTTGAGGCGGCTGGCCCGAAAGGGCGTCACCATCGGCGGCATTTCCGGCGGGCCCTACATCCTCGCCAAGGCGGGGCTGCTCGATCAACGCCGGGCGACGCTCCATTGGGAGCACCTGCCCGCGTTCCGCGAGGCCTTCCCCGACATCACCGTGATGCCGTCGCTGTTCGAGATCGACGGCACCCGGATCACCTGCTCGGGCGGTATCTCGGCGCTCGACATGATGGTCGCCCTGATCGAGCGCGACCATGGACGCCAGCTTGCCGCCTCGGTCGGCGACTGGTTCCTGCACACCCATATCCGCGAGGGCATGGGCCCGCAGCGCATGGACCTCCGCTATCGGCTCCGCGCCGC
>DFXC01000185.1:0-1060 GCA_002383105.1 Hyphomicrobiaceae bacterium UBA4118 | reverse complement strand
TATCGGCTCGGCGTCGCCGACGAGAAGCTGCTCTTCGTGCTGCGCGCCATGGAGACGAGCCTCGAAACCCCGCAGTCCCGCGCGGCGCTCGCGTCCGGCGCCGGCATCTCGCTCCGGCAGCTCGAGCGGCTGTTCCATCGCCATATCGGCCACGGCATCCATCGGCACTACCGTTGGCTGAGACTCGAGCGGGCGCGCCAGCTCCTGCGCGAAACCACCCTCCCCGTGCTCGACGTGGCGCTGGCGACCGGCTTTGCCTCATCGAGCCAGTTCGCCCGCGCCTATCGGCGCGCTTTCGGCGAGCCGCCGAGCCTGACCCGCATGAGCGGCTAAAAGGGGCCTTCGTCGCGGCGAGCGGACCGTGCTAGGTCAGCGCGCTCTCTATCTTCGCTATCTTCGCTCGCCGCCTCTTGCTTCACCCCTAGGAAACATTATTTCATGCAGGTTGACGAGACCCGCAGCGCCGTAGCATGGTGACGGGCAACCCATCCGGAGATTTTCTGCCATGTGCGGCATCGTCGGCCTCTTCCTCAAAGACCCCACCCTGGAGCCCGAGCTCGGCCGGCTGACCGCCGGCATGCTCGCCACGCTGTCCGACCGCGGACCCGACAGCGCGGGCTTTGCCGTCTATGGCGAGGGTCGGGACGGCGAAACCAAGCTGACGCTGCGCGGGAAATCGCCCGAGGCGATGAAGGAGACGGCCGAGCGGATCGGCCGGGCCTTTGGCGATGTCAATGTGGTGCTGTACGACACCCACGCCGTGGTCGGCGTCGACGACCGGTCGCTGTCGCGGCTTACCGATTGGCTCACCCGCGAAGCGCCCACCACCGAAATCGTGGGCCGTGGCAACCGCATGGCACTGTTCAAGGAAGTGGGCCGGCCGGAGAAGGTGGCCGAGCGCTTCGGACTTGCCGCCATGCACGGCACCCACGCCATCGGCCACACGCGTATGGCCACGGAATCGGCGGTGACCACCGACGGCGCCCATCCTTATTCGACCGGCGCAGACCAGTGTCTGGTCCATAACGGCTCTCTCTCCAACCACAACAATCTCCGGCGC
>DFXC01000114.1:1819-2514 GCA_002383105.1 Hyphomicrobiaceae bacterium UBA4118 | reverse complement strand
CGATGGAATCCCAGACCCTTGGCTGTTTCCTTCTTGAACGCTTCTATAGGAGCCCAACGGACCTGGAGTCGAGCGCATTTGTTCCCAAGTCTGAGGCGCCATGCTCAAAAAAGAGGCAAGCTTCTTTGATTAAGGAGGCGGCCAGTTCGGCGGCATCTGCTCCAGCGCCTTGTCGAAAGGTGAGACGGAGATATGCACTGCGCCGCTGAAGGGATAGTCGAAGGCAAGACCGAGCAGCAGCGAGAAGGAAACAAGCACGGCGAGCATCGCGATCATGAGGATTTGCGCCCACAGATTTGACGACCCGAAAAAGGCCGGATAGCCGAGGGTGATCGCGCCCCCAATAATCAGCACGAACCACAAAACGGGGGGCACCGACCCGTCGGAGCTGTCCAGCCGCTCGTTCCGGTTGTCGGTGATCACCGTCAATAGTCTGATTGCGTCCTGGTAGAGGGCGAGCTCCCTCTCGCCTTGCGGCTGCACGTTGAAGATCGCCTGGCTCAGCTGATCGAGGTCCCTGGCGACGTCGTCGCTCGACTGGCCGAGCGCCATCGATGGCCATTCAAATTTGCGCACGTGGTCGGTGTAGCTGAGAAGGCGCTGGCGAATCTCGGCGCCGCCTTCGACCGGCAGAGCAAAGGTGAGGCGATGCAGATCGACGGCGGCCTTGGCCTCGTTGCGGACGGCGGCTTCCG
>DFXC01000114.1:0-1649 GCA_002383105.1 Hyphomicrobiaceae bacterium UBA4118 | reverse complement strand
TAGAACACGCCGACCACGGCAAACTTGAAGCCGGCGACCTCATTGTTGAGCTTCAAACGCTCGACGCCAAATAAAGCGCGGGCCACCAGCATGAGGCCAATGCTGTAGAGTCCTGCCGCACTGGCGACGGCGAGCGCGGTGACCCAGAGCGGCACGTCGTGCATGAGGTGAAGCAGGTGCATCTCAGGCTACCCCTAACCAACGACAGCCTGTTGTAGCGGAAAAAACCTCAACAAAACAAAATCCAACGATCGTTTGGCAGCCTTCAAGGGAGGGCTTCCATCCCCAGCCTATAGCCGCCATATTCGGGCGATGCCCCTCCGCGTTCCCAAGACCTTCGGCTCCCGCGCCGAGCCGCGCGCCGTCACGGGCGAGGCCAGCGGAATGCCGGTTTCCGGCGACCGCCGCACGCCAGGCTTCGGCGAGGCGCCGCAGCCCCTGATCCAGAACCATCCGCTGGTCACCGGCGAGGCCATTGCCGCCTTCACCCCGCACCGCCCGTCCCGGCCGGACAAGACCGAGGGAGGCGTACCCTTGGATATCCAATCCGAGCTCGAGCCCAAAGGCGATCAGCCCGCGGCCATCGCCGAGCTCGTCGCGCAAGTGAATGCGAAGGAGCGGGACCAGGTTCTGCTCGGGGTCACCGGCTCGGGCAAGACCTTCACCATGGCCAAGGTAATCGAGGCGACGCAGCGCCCGGCACTGGTGCTGGCGCCCAACAAGACCCTTGCCGCCCAGCTCTACGGCGAGTTCAAGAGCTTCTTCCCCGAAAACGCGGTCGAGTATTTCGTCTCCTATTACGACTACTACCAGCCCGAGGCCTACATTCCGCGCACCGACACCTATATCGAGAAGGATTCGTCGGTGAACGAGCAGATCGACCGCATGCGCCACGCGGCGACCCGCGCGCTGATCGAGCGCGACGACGTGATCATCGTGGCGAGCGTCTCCTGCATCTACGGTATCGGCTCGGTCGAGACCTATACGGCGATGACCTTCAGCCTGAAGCGCGGCGATCATGTCGAGCAGCGCCGGCTGATGGCCGACCTGGTGGCCCTGCAGTACCGGCGCAACGATGTAAATTTCGTGCGCGGCTCGTTCCGCGTGCGCGGCGATACCATCGAGCTGTGGCCCGCGCATCTGGAGGACCGTGCCTGGCGCATCTCATTGTTCGGCGACGAGGTGGAGAGCCTGACCGAGTTCGATCCCTTGACCGGCGTCAAGACCGACGAGTTCAGCCTGGTCAAGGTTTACGCCAATTCCCACTACGTGACGCCGAAGCCGACGCTCAAGCAGGCCATCCGCGGCATCAAGGAGGAGATGAAGCAGAGGCTCGTGGAGCTGCATGGCGCCGGCCGCCTGCTAGAGGCCCAGCGGCTCGAGCAGCGCACCCTGTTCGACCTCGAGATGATCGAGGCCACCGGCTCGTGCGCCGGCATCGAGAACTACTCGCGCTATCTCACCGGGCGCAAACCCGGCGAGCCGCCGCCGACCCTGTTCGAATATCTGCCCGACAACGCACTCGTCTTCGTCGACGAGAGCCATGTCACCATCCCGCAGATCGGCGGCATGTTCCGCGGCGACTACAAGCGCAAGTCCACCCTTGCCGAATATGGCTTCCGCCTCCCCTCCTGCATGGACAACCGGCC
>DFXC01000106.1 GCA_002383105.1 Hyphomicrobiaceae bacterium UBA4118 | reverse complement strand
GGAATTTTCGGAAAGGACAGGTGCGATGCGCTGGAACGCGAGGCTGTGGCTGACCGCCACCGGGGTTTCGTAGGTCAGGGTGAGGAATTCGGCATTCTCTTCGAAGCCATCCGCCATCGGGAATTCGTCGGTGAACTTGTAGTCGCCTTCGATGTCGCCTCCATCCGGTGTCTTGCCGGTGATCGCGGCCTCGATCCGGGGCTTGGTTATGTATTCACAAATTCCGCACTTCTCCCACTCGGCATCGCCTGGTCGGAGTCCCTGTTTGCGCAGTGCGTCTTGCTCGTCGGCAGCTACCTCGTTGTTGGTGACCGAGATGCACTGGCGCCGACCACCATCCTGGCGATTGAGACGCATAACGGCGTGGGCTGTGGTGCCAGAGCCGGCGAAGAAGTCGAGAACAATGGCATTCTGTTTGTCCGAAACGAAGAACCGAAGGATGTCCTCAACGGCGTAGAGGGACTTGGGGAACGGGAACTTGCGCTGGGGAAGCAATTCGAAGAGCAACTTACTGCCGTACTCGCCCGCGTTGTGCGACGGCATCTTCCATACTGTCTTTGGCTGCGTGACCTTCGTGTTCTCGGGGTAGCGAACAATCAAGGTACCGTCAGGCTTTCTGCCCACGGTCTCAATCTTTCCTGACTCAATCTTTTCCATGATCCCGGAGGATAGGTAGGAAAGTGGAAACTTGCCCGCTTCGGGATCAATCTTCCCGATCCGAAGGGCACCTTTAGCAAGAAGTTCGCGCGCTTTTCCGGGCCCGATGCCCCACCTGCCTTCAACTCCGCTCGGGTGATTTGGCGGCCAGACCGCGACGGTCCCATTAGGTGCCTTGACGGAGTCGCGTGTTTGGTCCCAGGGAAGTGCCTCGCCGAAGGAATGAATTTTTGAGCGCTTGCAATCAATAAAGACTGGGTAGAAGGCTCCCGGACTATCCGTTCGGATGCCTTGGGCGCCGCCACGAATCAGACTGGACCATTTGACCGTGCGACTGGCAGCCAAGTTTTTGCTCTCATCGAGCATGTCCCGCACCTCGGGGACGACGCGGCTACCGAAGTAGAGGACAATTAGATGTTCCTCAACACGCGCAAAGTCACCACCCAGGGAGGCGCCCTTTGGATTGATCACAGTTGTGAGCATCTGCATGCGAGCGCCTTGGAACAGTTGCTCAAGTAGCAGGCTCACGCGGTGAACTTCATTTTCATCAATGGCGCAGATTAACACCGACTGCGATGGATTGAGCAGTTCCTTCGCGATCTTTAAGCGTCTCTCCATGAAGGCGAGCCATTTGCTATGGCGATACAGATCGTCATCGGCCACGAAGTCGTTATTGTATTTCCAGTCTCTCGCGCCGCTGTTGTACGGGGGATCAATGTAGATCGCGTCGATGCTGCCTCGGTGCGTATAGGTGATTCCCTTGAGCGCGTGGTAGTTCTCGCCGTTGATGACCGTGTGGAAGGGCTTGTCACCACCGCATTCGACCCTCCCCGTACTGACTAGGCCCGGGTATATCAAGTTGCCGAACTCTGCCACGACCGCCAAATCATCGACCGCGACGACCTGAGTCTTCGGCTCGGCATCGTCAAGCAACTCCAGACGCGCTGCCCGTACACCATTGACCATCTCAATCTTCTTGACGTGCCAGAGCCGTTGATCGCCTTTTTGGTTCGAACCCCGCTTGGGCAAGACCCGGACCTTGTCACCCGTGCGCACAACTCGCCAGGGCAACTCCACGCTTTCGGGCCGATGACGCTCGAAGTTCAACCCAAAGGCCCGCCGCGCCGAGAGGATCCTAAATTCCCGTTCCAGTTCCTCGCCCAGGGCCGGGTCCTTCGACCTCGCTCGCGCGATCAGATCAGTCAGCCGTGACAAGTGCTATCCCCTCCCCGGCCATACGCGCTTCAGCCAAAGCGCCTTCAGCGCGGAAACATTTTCACCTTGTATAATTGAATCGCCGCAAAACGGGAGATGCCAATACCGGTCTGCCTGTGGGGCCTCAGGCCGAATGGCTCGGTGAGGTTGTGGAAGACTCCAAGTGTTCAGCTCGTCCGTCGTCCGTCACAAACATAGGCAAATTCCGGATGAGGTGAAGGCGCGCGCCTAGCCCACCAGGAGAGAGCAAAATTTTGGGAAGCGAAGAACAGCCTGATTGTCGAGCCGGTGGCGACCCGGTGGCGACCTGCGAGTCTTGAGACACCCATTCTCTGGGCGCCCCACGCTCTAACTGCCTGAAATACAAGGAAAGAATTGGTTGCGGGGGTAGGATTTGAACCTACGACCTTCAGGTTATGAGCCTGACGAGCTACCGGGCTGCTCCACCCCGCGTCAACCGCCCACCGCGAAAGGGGGCGGGAACCTATAGCAGGTTCGAGGAAGATGTGAAGGGCGCTCACCGCAGCCGGCCATCAGCCGCCTGCGCCACCCTTATATGGGGTTTCGCCGCGCATTTGTGAACTCTATTTGAAATGCGTATCTCGAGACGGCGTTACTGAGGGCCGCGGCCAGCCGAGCCAGCGCTGGGTCCGGGGCCCGCGGATCCGATAGCCCCCGTCGGGGGTGCGCTCGAACAGCCAGCGGCGGGCGGCGAACCGGTCCCGCACGAAATAGGGAACAACCGTCCCGAGGATCGCGCCGAGCACGGCGTCGGTAAAGTAATGCTCGCCGATCAGGACCCGGCTTGCCGCGATCCAGGCCGCCCCCATGTAGAGCAGCACCCTCCCGCGCGGCCACAGCATGCCGATCACGGTGGCGAAAGCGAAGATGTTGGTGGCGTGGCCCGAGGGCAAGGAGGCGTAGTCGGGCGAGAAGGCGAACAGCTTGAACTCGAACGGGCCCATGGTGTCGAACAGCTTCGGCCGCGCCCTGCCAAGGATGTTCTTCGTCAGCGTGGCGATGAGGCCTGCCCCGCCCACGCTCACGAAAACGAAGCCGATGGTGCTTGCGATCAGACCATAGCCGGCTGTGTTCCTGAAGCCGACATGGCGCTGGCGGAGCGCGAGGGCAAGCGCGACGGCGGCACCGGTCGGAATCAGCATCCAATTCGATCTGCCGATATCGGTGACCGCCTTGAAGGCCGTCCGCGCCTCCGGCGCCAGCGCCCTCGACCGCTCAAGCATGAACGGATCGAACAAGAGAAAGCCCACGAGAACGAGGGAAAGCGCGAGAACCACCTGCTCGACGATGGAGAGGTCCTTCAGGCGCAACATCATGCTTGCTCGCTTAGCCAAGGTCTGAGCGGCCGGCCGGTCAGGCGACCTTGGCGGGACTTGGCGCGCGCTTGCCGAGCCAGATGAAATAGATGTTGCGCGAGTAGACCACCAGCCCGGCCGCTTGGCCAAGGATGAACACCGGGTCGGCCCGATAGATCGAATGAGCGAGCAGCAGGAGGCCGCCGAAGAAGCTGAAATACCAGAAAGTCGCGGGGATGATGCTCGCCCGCGCCTTCTCCGTTGCGATCCGTTGTACGAGAAAGCGCGCCGAGAACAGGAGCTGGGCCGCCAATCCGATGAAGATCCAGATCAGCTCGGTGCTCGGCGTTGCCCGCCACCAATGAACAAGGTTTGCCGCATACATTTCGGTTCACCCCCCTTGATTTACTGAACGCTGATGGGCGCCGAGCCCGGGTCCCGCCCCGGCGTCCACTTTGTCTAGCAAAACCCCTGCGCCCGCGCCCGAAACATCCTCTGCGATCAGCGGAATGAGCGTCCGCTTGCGGAGCCAGCTCACACCCACCAGGTCGTATAGACCAATCAAAGCGCGGCCGAGATTGGTGTATTTTGACGCGCCCCTGAGTCTTGGCCGATCGTTCACCGCCTCATAGGCGATTTCATGGCCGTAAGTGAGGAACAGCGCCGGCAGATAGCGGTGCATGCTCGTGAAGTAGGGGAGTTCGAGATAGGCGTCGCGCCGATAGAGCTTGATCCCGCAGCCGGTGTCGGGGCAACCGTCGGCGAGCACTTTGTCGCGAATCCAATTGGCGAAGCGCGAGGCGGCCTTGCGCGACCCGGGTCCTTTGCGGCCTGCCCTGATGCCGGCGGCCATGGCTGGCTCGAGGCCCTGGCTCCCCAACCGCCCGGCAAGCCGCATGATGTCGGCCGGGTCGTTTTGGCCATCCCTTCATGCTCTATCTGACGGGCCGCGCACTTTACGGGCCGGCAGTCGGCTTCTGGTCGGCTATCGTCTTCGACACCCTGCCAGGCCTCTCGTACTCGTCGCTGCTCATCACCACCGACGTGCCTCTGATCCTGTTCTGGACTATCGCGCTCTACGCCTGGGTGATGCTGGTGAAGCGGCAAAGCATGGGCTTTGCCATCCTGCTCGGAGTAGCGATCGGCTTCGGCCTCCTCGCCAAACAGGCGATGATCTACGCTTTCCTCTGCATGGCCTGCCATGCCGCCGTGTCCCGCGAGGCGCGCCAAGCGCTGAGAGGCGGCCGCTTGGTCGTGGTCGTGCTCCTGGCCTTTGCCCTGTTCGTCCCCAACGTGATCTGGAACGCCGAGCACGGCTTCCCCCCCGTCAAGCATACCGGCGCCAACATCGGCTGGAAGCCCCCATTCATTCATCCCCTGCGGCTGGTCCAGTATTTCGGGCTGCAGTTCGGGGTCTTCGGGCCCATCCTGTTCGCCGTATTGCTGCGCGCAAGCTGGCGCGAGATCCGTCACGCGTCAGACCCGGACAAGGTCCTGCTGCTCTCCTTCTCGTTACCGGTGCTCGCGCTGCTATGCGTCCAGGCGCTGATCTCGCGCGCCCACGGCAATTGGTCGGCGACCGCCTATCCCGCGGCATCGATCCTCGTCACGGCGGCGATGCTCGAGCTGGACCGGCGCATCCTATTTGGGGTGTCTCTCGGCCTGCATCTCGCGATCGCAGTAATGCTCGCCGCAGCGCCCGCTTTCGCGCTGCAACTGCCGCTGTTCGAGCGGCTCCAGTTCCTGTCCCGCGTTGTCGGGTGGCGCGGCGTTGCCGATGCCGTGCGCGGAAAATTGGAGCAAGAGCACTATGGCGCGCTCCTCGTCGATACGCGCGAGATGGCCGCCGAGCTGCTCTATTATCTGCGCGACGAGCCCATACCGCTTTATGTGTGGCCGTCAGGACCTTCGCCGAGCGACCAGTACGAGATGACCCGGGCGTTCACCGCCGGGGCTCCTGAGCCCATCCTGTTCGTTTCGCTGAAGCGCTGCCCGGAGAGCTTCGCGACGTCGTTCGGCACGTTCACCGATCTTGGGATGCAGAGCGTGACCCTCGTGGCGGCGAAGACGCGCATGGTGCACTTTTGCCGCCTTGCCGAATACAAGGGGGAGCCTGCGCCGGCGCCGGAAGCTCCGGCGCCTTGAGCCTCTAGCGGCTGGAGCTCGTCGACGGCGGACCGCTTACCGCGACCGGGACGCGGACGTCGACGGCGCCGGCATGGGCGAATTCAAGCGTGAGCATCAGCTCCTCGCCGGCTTCGAGCGCATCCTCCAGTCCAACCAGCATCAGATGTGTCCCACCCGGCTCGAACACGAGCGATGCGCCCGCTTCAATGGGGAGCCCGCCCTCGACTTTACGCATCTGCATGATACCGTTGGCCGTCATCGTAGTCTGATGCATCTCCACGGCTTTGGCCTTCGGCGTGCGCGCCGATTTGAGCACGTCGTCGGTGGTACCTTTGTTGGCAATGGTCATGTAGGCGGCGGTGGTCCGGCCTTGCCCGATCGTAGGCCTGGCCCAGGCATCGGCCACGTGGATGCCCGCGATCTCTGCCGCCCACACCGTCAGGCCGACGAATAGCAGCGCGGCAATGGTGAGCAGGAGAGCGACGCCGATTTCGAACAGGCGGAGCTTAGTGAGTCGAAACATTGTCTTTCCCAGGAAGGAGCTACTCGCATCTTGATACCGCATCAGATCGTTCCATCGGTTGCTTTCCCTCTTATTTATGCCCCGCCGTTGCCGGTGTCGTGCGCCCTGGTGTCGCTGCGGCGCTCCGTCGCCTCCGCCCAAGCTGCCAAAGCAAAAAACCCGCCGGGGCTCTCACCGGGCGGGTTTCCTCTCGCGCTTGCTCGCGACTTGCGCCGGCCACGCGTCGGCCAAGGCCTGGGCAGCACGTCAGCCCGGATGGAACCGGGGCTCGGCCCGCACCTCGTCGGCGAGCTTAAGCGTGGCTTCGATATGCGCCATCAGCGCGCGCAGCCGCGACAGCGGATGGTCCGGAAACTCGGCATCGTATATCTCGGCTTCCGACTGGTTCCAGGTGAGAGGCGTCTCGATCGACGGATCGTAAGGATCGTGCATCCATCCCTTGGGCTTGCTCGTCCCTTCATCCCACGCGACCTCGCCCTGCTGCATCCACTTGGCGAACACCGCCGTGTCGCGCAATCCTGTCACGCCCTGCTCTCGCGCTGCGACGTTGACCTGATAGCTGAAGTCACGAAACGGCACAATGATCGAGCCGAGATAGGCCATGCCGGTCGGCTGTTGCGGCATTTTGAGAATCGCGTGCAGCGCCTCGCAGCCATCGATGGTGCGGGTCTCGACTTCGACGATGGCGCCGCTCGATTTCGCGGCGAGGTTCCTCCACTCTTGGCGGAGATCCGTAAGCGACTGCAAGCTCGATTGGATGTCCGGCGTGAAATATTGCATGAAGATGACCTCACCCGCCGGCGTTTGCCAAATGCGCGCGCTGCCCTGCTCTCCCGCGAGCTGGAAATCGTGAGCGTCAAAGCTGATGGAGTCTAAGGAGCGCATGCGAGGCCTATTGCGCGGCTACGGTCGCCGGGACCAAGGTCGGGTTCGGCAGACGCCGATCTCCTCCGATACCTCAAGGCGTGACGGCGGCGCGTTGCTGGGCGATCACCGCGCTCTGGTCGTCAGTCTGGTCCGCCTCGGGAGCGTCGCGGCCGTAGATGTCAGGCCTGAATTGCACCATGCCGTTCGAATTGGCAAAGGCGGTGAGATAGACGAAATGCACCGGCACCGGCCGGCTCAGCTTTACGTCGAGCCGTTCGCCCCGCTCGACTTGCGCCTCGACCCTGGCGAGGTCCCAGCCCTTCTGCTCGCTGAGCAGCCAGGCGACGAGATCGAGCACCTTCTCGACGCGCACGCAGCCTGAGCTGAATGCCCGCACCGACTGGCTGAACAGCTGCTTGAGCGGGGTGTCGTGCATGTAGACGCTGTATTTGTTCGGCATGTTGATGCGCACGACGCCGAGCGCGTTGAAGGGCCCCGGCTCCTGGCGGAACTTGTAGCTCACCACCTGCGGCGAGTTCCAATCGACCGTCTCGGGATTGAGCGGCTCGGCGTCCCAGTCCGGCCTGACGGTGAAATGCTCGGCGGCGAAATAGCTTGGGTCCTTGCGGATCTTGGGAATGAGATCCTGCTGGGCGACGATATCGGGCACGCTCCAGGTGGGATAGAAATTGACCTCGACGATGTTGGCCGAAACGGCCGGTGTTGCCCGCGCCGGTTTACCGGTGATCACGTTGCTGGAAAATGTCAGGCTCCCCTTCTGGACTCCCTGGGCCATGAAGGCCGGCACATTGACCAGCACGTAACGCGGCGCCTGGTTGATCTTCATCAGGCCCTCGACGCGCGTGAGATTGGTCCTGAGTTGCTGCAGCCGCTCAGGCGCCGAGACGTTGAGCGCCGCCAGCGTGCGCGAATCGACGAAGCCGCTGACGCGCATGCCGTTGCGGATCTGGAAGCGCGCCAGCCCCTCGAGAAACTCGTTGTCGAAGGTGGGATTGCCCCCCGAACCCTGCGGGAGATCGCCCTCGATTATCAAATGCTGGCGGATCGTGGCGATTGCGGGCGCCGTATCGCCGGGCCGGAGCGTGACCTTCTCGTCGCTCGCGGGCCAGCCGCCGACTTGGACAATGCCCTGGTATTTCTCGATCGCCTGTTGCAGGGCGGAGATGCTCGCCGCGCTCACAAACGGCACCGGCATCTGATAGTCGGGGCTATAACGCTCGTAGAGCTCGGTGCGGACCTGGTCGCGACGGGCCTTCTCCTGCGGGCTGACCACACCGCTGTCGGTGAAGCTATTGTAAGGGTTGAGCGGATCGGCGTGGGTGCCGTCCCACGGCGCCAAAATCGTCAAGGCGCCGAACAGAAGGCGAGCCGTCAAGGCCCACGCCGGAACCGGTCTCCGCCTGCTCTTGACCCCGTTAAGCTTCATGCAGCAGCCGGTAATCCTTGGTCCCTCGCCAGAGCTTCACGTCTTTTGCTCGAGCGCTGGCCAATAGGCCCTGCGTTGATGTCACAAAGATGGACGCTGAGCCCAAGCTTGGATGATGGTCCCGACAAATTTTTGTGCGCCATGGTATCGCGAGGCGATGGCTTATGGGAAGGGTAGGTTCGCAGTCACTCCGTCTGCGAGGATCCGTTGCGGGCGCCCGATGACTCTACCGCTGCTTGTGGCTGAGTGTCGCAAGCAGGCGATCGATGAAGGGGGATTGCCCAGATTGAATCTTTTCTCGCGCTTCGTCCCGCGGTCGACCTCGGGAAAGGATTGCTTCCGCCCGCTCTTCAGCGGCCATTCCATCTCGAAGGGATTAGGCTTGAGCTTGGCCGGATCGAAATCACCCTCGACCGCAAAGGCAGTAATCACTTTCCGGCTCGGCTGCACGAGCTCGCCTAGCTCGAGAAAGGCGCCCGCGTCTACAGCTTGCGGCGCACTACCGAGCTCCTCCGCGAATTCGCGGATGGCGCAGGCGAGCGGCTCCTCCTCGGCGTCGTGTTCGCCCTTGGGGATCGACCAGGCGCCGTGATCCTTGCTCGTCCAGAAAGGACCGCCGGGATGCACGAGCAGAAGCTCGATGACGGCGGCGCCCCGCCGATACATCAGGATGCCTGCGCTGCGCTTGGCCATGCGGCACGCTAGACGCAAAAAAGCCGCCGCGGAAATGATCCGGCGGCGGATGTTGCGCTCAAGTAGCGCGGAGCGCGGTAGCGCATAAGAGTTGGCAAAACCAACTCGTGATAGAGGGGATAAGATCTCGATGAGGGCTTTGGTCGGCCCTTGTTTCTCGCTACCGCCCTTGGCAAGCCTGGCGATGACCTACTCTCCCGCGTCTTAAGACGCAGTACCATCGGCGCTGGAGCCTTTCACGGCCGAGTTCGGGATGGGATCGGGTGTGGGCGCTCCGCCAATATCACCAGGCCAGCGAAGGGCGGTGCGAAATTTGGTCTTTAATGCCAACGATGGGCACTGACAATGAAAGCAATCAAGCCAATCGAGCGATTAGTACTGGTTAGCTTCACGCATTGCTGCGCTTCCACACCCAGCCTATCAACGTGGTGGTCTTCCACGGCTCTCAAGGGAGAACTAGTTTCGAGGTGGGTTTCCCGCTTAGATGCTTTCAGCGGTTATCCCTGCCGCACTTGGCTACCCTGCTATGCCGCTGGCGCGACAACAGGTCCACTAGAGGTGCGTCCATCCCGGTCCTCTCGTACTAAGGACAGATCCTCTCAATTCTCCTACACCTACGGCAGATAGGGACCGAACTGT
>DFXC01000131.1:2051-2503 GCA_002383105.1 Hyphomicrobiaceae bacterium UBA4118 | reverse complement strand
GCGGCCAGAACTTTATGCGGGAACCATGCCAGGGCCAAATCCGCGCGTCAGTCAAGGTCAACGACTTGGGCAATTGAGCGCGTGCTTAAACTTTGTGCAGGTGACCCGGAGCCGGACCAAGCGGCAGGCTATTTCTTGCGGAAGCGGTCGAGATGCACGACCTCTGCGGGGGGGCGCGACATGACGACTTCGGCGGCGCCCGGGGCCTCGCTGCTGTCGTCCTGGACGGGATCGGCGCTTCCGCGCGGCTCTTCCGCTTCGCCCACGAGATCGGGGAGGGCGGCGGCCATATGCTGGCGGGCTGAGTCGTTGGCGGCGCCAGGCTTGCCGAACTGGAGCCCGAACTGGGCGGAAGGATCGTAGAACGCCTTCACCGCGCTAAACGGCACCACGAGCCGCTCCGGCACGTTGGAGAACGATAGCTTGACCTCGAATCGCTCGTTGCTCACCAG
>DFXC01000131.1:1385-1886 GCA_002383105.1 Hyphomicrobiaceae bacterium UBA4118 | reverse complement strand
TCGCGCTGCACGCGCGCCAAAACCTGACGCACCACGCCGCGCAGAGCGTCCTGCGTGAGAAGGTCGTATCTGATCTCGTCGTCTGCCATGGAAACCGCCGCCTACCCTCTCGCGACGTGAGGCAGGAATCACCCCGTCATCAAAGTGGAGGGCTTCTGTTGGCCGGTGCCCTCCGAACCGCGCCTAGCCGCTGCGAAGCGGTTAGGACTTCATTTTCAGGCTATCGCGCCGCTTACGCAGCGAGAGCAGCCTCCGCATAGTTGTCATTGGCAACTATAGGGTTGGCCCGATAACGGCGGAACCATGCCGGGCAAAAGCACGACCTTTACACCCTCGTCGATCCTGTTTCGCCCCCGCCACGGATCAGTCCGCTTTCCGATTTCAGACGCTCGCTCGCCGATATCTGATTCGCTGATCCCTGGTGGAGGCGCCGGGTACTGCCCCCGGGTCCGAGTGGCTTATTACGAAGGCTGTTTATCGCCATAGTCGACTTGCGCCGAC
>DFXC01000131.1:0-1263 GCA_002383105.1 Hyphomicrobiaceae bacterium UBA4118 | reverse complement strand
TGATCTCATGACCGCCAGCGTCCTCGCCCTCGACCTTCCAGACGCCGTGGTGGTCGAGCGCGATCTCCTCGATCTTCACGATGCCCTTGGCGAACGCCATATCGCGGACATCGTCGATGGTGACAGGGGCCGCAGCAGCAGGGACGGCGAAGCCAAGGCTCATGGCGAAGAGGGTTGGGATGAGACGCATCGGCGGCACCTTCTTGGTGGCATATCGATAAAGCCGGACGCTTGGGTCTATAAAGCGAGACCGCCGGGCGTCCGTTCGTAGGCAGGATCATGGAAGAAGAGCTCCCCTTTGCGTCAATATCTCGATCTCCTCGCCCGCATTCGCAATAGCGGCGTCCGTAAAGGCGACCGGACCAATACCGGCACGCTCAGCCTGTTCGGCCATCAGGTGCGCTTCGACCTGGCGCAGGGCTTTCCGCTCGTCACCACCAAGAAGCTGCACGTGAAATCGATCATCCATGAGCTGCTCTGGTTCCTGCAAGGCTCGACCAATGTGCGCTACCTTAATGAGCATGGGGTGACGATCTGGGACGAGTGGGCCGACGAGAGTGGCGAGCTCGGGCCCATCTATGGCCGGCAGTGGCGCTCCTGGCCCGCGCCCGATGGTAGGCATATCGACCAGATCGCAAAGGTCGTCGAGGGGCTGAAGCGCGATCCCGATTCGCGCCGGCACATCGTCAGCGCCTGGAACGTGGGCGAGCTCGACCAGATGGCGCTGTCCCCCTGCCACTGCCTGTTCCAGTTCTACGTGGCCGAGGGGCGCCTCTCCTGTCAGCTTTATCAGCGCTCAGCCGACATTTTTCTGGGCGTGCCCTTCAACATCGCCTCTTATGCGCTCCTTACGTTGATGATGGCGCAGGTGACGGGCCTTGAGCCTGGGGAGTTCGTGCACACTTTCGGCGACGCCCATCTCTACCTTACCCATCTCGACCAGACCGACGAGCAGCTGAAGCGCGAGCCACGCGCGCTCCCGCGTCTGGAGATCAATCCGGAGGTAAGCTCGCTGCTCGACTTCGCCTATGAGGACTTCAAGCTTGTCGGCTACGATCCGCACCCGGCGATCAAGGCCGAGGTGGCAGTGTGAGTCCTGATAGGCAAGCGGCCGGCGCGCCAATCATCGCGCTGGTCGTGGCCATGGGAGAGAACGGCGCCATCGGCAGGGGCGGGGACCTGCCCTGGCGGCTCTCCAGCGACATGCGCTATTTCCGTAAGATCACCATGGGCAAGCCCCTCATCATGGGCCGGCGCACCTTC
>DFXC01000016.1 GCA_002383105.1 Hyphomicrobiaceae bacterium UBA4118 | reverse complement strand
TCGGCGGAATGATAGTGAGCTGGGTTGCGTGAATTGGGCGCTCGGCTATGCGGCCGCGCCTTGCTACCTTGAGCGTTCCTCAGGAAACGCCTCGAAGAGCATAAAGGCTGAGCATCCGAAATTTCCGCTCGTGGCACTAAGCGGACCAACTCGATTTCAGCTTCTGGCCCAAAGCAGACATGGGCGACGCAGGCATCAAACTTATCGTGGAGCGTTCGCCGCCTTGGGCGGCCGCCCCCCTCCATGCTGGCCAGCCCCCTCTCTCTTTCTCGACGGGTTTGCTTGGTCGCCTGGTGCCCCGACGATAGGCACTGCTCCTCGCCTGAGTCATTGCAACTAAATCATTCCCGCGTTGCTATTGCTCCGATAGCGCTTCGCTGCCAGTTACGAGGTAAGAACCGTCATGAATGCAAAGAGTCACGCGTTAATTGCACTCGGCGAGAACCTCCGGTCACGCGGATACCGCTTCGTGGCCGTTACCCCCGCCACCCATTGTCGGGTTCTCGATCGACCCGCAACGACGAGCACTCTTGAATCGATCTTTGGGTGGAACAGGCCGTTCGATTGCGCGGATGTGGATAATGACATTTTCGAGCTTCTCGAGGATGCAGAGGCCCTTGAAGGGGAGTTCGGGCGCTACAAGTCGAGGGTTCGGTTCGCCACGATCGGCGAGCTTTTGTTCGTGCATTCCGGCTTTCCCACCGCCGAGCAAGACGCGGTCTTTTTCGGGCCCGATACTTATCGGTTTGTGCGGCTATTGCGCGTCTCTCTTGCCGATGTCGCTGCGAGCAAGCCCCTCATGCTCATTGATATCGGTAGCGGTAGTGGCGCTGGAGGGATATTCGCAGCCCGCCTCCTTCGCGGACGCACTGAGCTTCTTCTCGCAGACATAAATCGCAAGGCGCTGGCGTTCGGCGCCGTCAACGCGGCGCTTAACGATCTGCCCAATGCAAGAGCGGTTTTCAGCGACGTACTGGCGGGAATTGACGGCGACGCTGACATCATCGTGGCCAACCCGCCTTATCTCGTCGATGAGAATCGCCGGCTTTACCGGCATGGTGGCGGGGAGCTTGGCATTTCCCTCGCCCTGCGGATTGCCGAGCAGAGCTTGGCCAGACTTCGTCCCGGGGGTCGCCTCATTCTCTATACCGGAACCCCTATCATTGGGGGCGCCGACCCCCTCTTTGAATCTTTGCAGTCGCTCTTGAAACTATCTGCCAGCCACTTCGTTTATGAGGAAATCGATCCCGACATCTTCGGCGAGGAACTCGACAGGCCCGCTTACGCGTATGCCGATCGAATCGCCGCCGTCGGTCTCACGGTCATAAAGCGAGGATGAATATGGTGGCTACCGACGATCTTTCATGGGCTGAAATGGCCGGCGACATTGAAGGTTCGCGGTTCGAGCGTTTCCACGCCGGCTTGGCGAAATATAACGCCCGGCAACTTGAACCTGGTTTTCCCAACGAGACTTGGCGCGAAGACCTCGACGAATATGCTCGCGTCAAGCGCGCGGAAGGCGAGTATATCGAAGCTGTGCGGCATGAGATAAGCCCGCTTGTCGCGAACGTGCCGAGCGGCGTCGACGACTTCATCGATTGGTTCGAGGAGCTCAAGGAGACAGGGCCGGGTCAGGGCGACCCGCTCTTTCCGTGGCTGGCCGAGGCCGCAAGCCTTGCGGATATGCTCTGGTTCCTGACGCAGGAGGTCGCCGGCGAGGCCGGCTTCGACGATCTCCTTGCACTGACGCAGGTGAAAATGCCCGTCACCGCCAAATTGGAGATGGCCCGAAACTATTGGGACGAGATGGGCCGCGGTAGGGATGCGGCCATGCACGGCCCGCTGCTCGAGAGGCTTGCGTCTTACTTGGAGATCGATGCTCGGCCAGAGCTTGTCGTGCCGGAGTCGCTGGCCCTCGGTAACGCGATGCTGGCCTTGGCGCGAAGCCGGCGCTATTGCTTTCATTCGATCGGCGCGCTCGGCGTGATCGAGATGACGGCTCCCACACGAGCGTGCTTTGTCGATGCTGGCCTGAAGCGCCTCCGTATCCCCACCAAGAAGCGTCTCTACTTTACTCTGCATGCCGTTCTCGACATCAAGCATTCCGAGTGCTGGAACCGCGAAGTGCTGCGCTCGCTGGTTGAACGAGATGCCCGCTGTGCCAATGCAATCGCTGAAGGGGCTGTCATCCGCCTCTGGCACGGCGCTCGTTGCTTCGATCGCTATCGCCGGCACTTCGCTTTCGACCAACAACATAGCCAGGCGGCATAGCGCCAAAGGAAACCGGACATGCGTTTCCTAGGGGTCGGTGACTGCGCCGATCTCGCCGCGCTTTATCTGCGGCTCGCCGAGGATGGACACGATGTAAAGGTCTTCATCGGCCATCCCTTGTGCCAGGACACGCTTTCCGGACTCATCGATCGCGTTACCAATTGGGAAGCAGAGCTTGATTGGGTTCGCGCTGCCGGCGGCGACGGATGCATTCTTTTCGAGAATGTCGGAGCAGGTCGCGGCGAGCTTCAGGATCGCTTAAGGCGTGATGGACTCAATGTCATCGGCAGCAGCGCCTATGGTGCCCGCCTCGAGAACGATCGCGCTTACGCCCAGCAGATTCTCGCTGAGCTTGGTCTGTCTACCGCGGCCGTTTTTGAATTTTCCGACGCGAACGAGGCCAAGCGGTTCATCGATCTGCGTCCCGCTCGTTACGTCCTGAAATCCAACGGGCCCGATGCGCCGAGCTTTGTCGGTCGCCACAGCACTGGGAGGGACGTGCGGGCTCTGCTCGAGTCTGGCGCAAAGGCCGCGGGGTCGAGCTTCATCTTGATGGATTTCGTCGACGGCATTGAGATGGGAGTGGGCGCCTATTTCAATGGCGCCGATTTCCTCGGCCCGGCGTGCCTCGATTGGGAGCACAAGCGCTTCTTCCCGGGCGATCTCGGCGAACTCACCGGCGAAATGGGCACGGTCGTCACCTATTCGCGTACCAAGGTCTTCTTCGACCGCACGCTCGCCAAGATGACACCACTTCTCAGAGAGAACGGCTATTGCGGCTATATCAACCTCAACACCATGGTGAACGAGAGGGGCATCTGGCCGCTCGAGTTCACCTGCCGGTTCGGCTATCCAGGCTACGCGATCCTCGAGCCGCTGCAGCGGACGTCTTGGGCGGATCTCTTCCGTTCCATGCTGAGCCGCTCAACCCTCCGGTTCGAAACCGAGCCGGGTTTTGCGGTTGGCACCGTCGTCACCACGCCTCCCTTCCCCTACTACCGAGACGCCGTGCCGGAGCCGGTCGGTCTGCCCATTCTGTTTGACGGTGAGCTGTTGGCGCAGGAGCG
>DFXC01000125.1:5230-5588 GCA_002383105.1 Hyphomicrobiaceae bacterium UBA4118 | reverse complement strand
TGGCCCCTTTAAACCTCCTTCAAGGAAGGCTCGTCACATGCTTCGAAAGGCCTCCGTGGGTCTCGACGGAAGGTGACCGAGAGGTGACTTAACCCTGAGGCAATGTGCCCGAGGGGTAGTGCCTCAGTTTGAAATCTGCCGCCGTTGACGGCGGTGTCAGAAGAGCCGTTAGGCGCATCTTGACCCCCACACGCCCGCATGGCCTATGGCGCCGCATGAGTGACGGCGTCGTATTCCTCGCCCGTGCGATTGCTGCCCGTTCCAATCCCGCTTCATCGAGATCGAGCGTGAGTGGAAGCGTCGATTACCACCCTTCACACCCGGCGAGTTTGCTGGCTATCCGGCAGGCCAGTGGGAT
>DFXC01000125.1:0-4966 GCA_002383105.1 Hyphomicrobiaceae bacterium UBA4118 | reverse complement strand
CGGTCGATAGTCATAGGAGTAATAGGCGTAGGGATCGTACGGATACGGAGAATAACCGTAGCGGTAGTAATCGTGGTACGGGGCGTAGTGGTATGGGTACCAGTACCGCGAATGATGACCGCGGCCCCAATCAGCCCGGTGTCCCGCTGAAGCCGACCCGGAAGTCAGTGCCATCAACCCTAGTGCTGAGACACCGATTAACATTGCTGTCTTGCTCATAGTCTCCCTTTCTCTACAGCTCTTTAGCGCTGCCAATGAACTCGGGGATGAGGCCACCGAATTCGGGCGCACTGTGGCCGCGCCCAGCTGAACGTTGTCTGAACAGAAGGGGAAGTGCGGTCGCCAAAAGCTTTCGAGGCGTATACAAATTGCGAACCTTCCCCTCAGAGGGAGAGGCCGACCGGTAGGCGCCGGCCGAAGCCGACGCTCCAAAAGAAACGGCCCCAGGGAGGATCCCGAGGCCGCTTCATCTTGGAAGTGGTGTGCGGGTGTCTGTGGTCTCCGCTTTTCACCGAAGTGAAGTGAGCGGCCACCCCGCACGACGGAAAGGTAACACCGAAGG
Organism: Hyphomicrobiaceae bacterium UBA4118; assembly: GCA_002383105.1. GTDB lineage: Bacteria > Pseudomonadota > Alphaproteobacteria > Rhizobiales > Methyloligellaceae > Methyloceanibacter. The sequence goes on along the minus strand of DFXC01000125.1, from coordinate 4,404 downwards.
GGTCTCGTCGCTGTAACCCGAAAAGCACATCCGGCAGAAAAGAAGCGGCCCCAGGAGGAGCCCTGAGGCCGCTCTGATGATCCGTGTCCCTGTGTTGACAACGTGGCATTCGGTTTCTTGCGAGCGTTCTGAGGGGTGCGTTAAGGGCGTCAGCCGAAGCCGACGCTTTCACTTGCTGCCGACCGCATCCTTGATGCACTGCTTGATGAAAGAGTCTTTGGCGTCATCCGAAACCTTTTGGTCGATCGCGCGCTCTTCGCAGGCGAACTCCATGAGAGCCTTGCAATTGACCATGAAGTTTTTGATCATCTCGGCAGTGAACTTGCTCTCCCGGACCTGATCCTTGCAGGACTCGTCAGCCGCGGTCGCGGCGGAGAGCGCTAAGGCAGTGAACATCAAAGCGAGTGCAAGGCTTCTCATTGCAATGCTCCCCCAGTTGGCCAAGGCTGGCAAAAGAAAAGGGCCGACAAGAGGCCGGCCCCTTCCTGCATCTCCCGGCCTAAGCTTGGACGGTCAAGGCGATGTAGTCTCTTGCCGCGTTTATGAGTTCCACAAACCGTTCGCCGTAGACACTGTGGCTACCAACTTGGCCTTCTGCCACGACAAGGTCCAACGCCGCCACGGCACTCGCTGCCGTCAGCGCTGGAAGGCTGGCTGCCTGCATGAGGATTGCGTCAGCCCGATCCACCCAAGCATCAAGCTCCTCGTCGCTTAGGCCATGCGAGGCATTGACTGCCGCGATCTCCGCTCTGTAGCGGCAAATGACTTTGAGCAGAGGATCGGCCTTGGCGCTCTTACAAAGTCCAATGGCGGGGATTGCCGTCAGGGCTGCTATTGCGCCAGTCGTGACGGATCGGCGGCTGAGGGCTGACGGATTTGTGGTAGGGGATTTATTGGTCATCGGAAACCTCCTCGCTTTGGTTTCGGTGGCAAGTCGTGGCGGTCAGGAAGTTCGACCTTTCCTGGCCGCTGCGCGCATGATGGAGCCTGAGCTCAAAGAGCCTGTCCTTACCGGGAGCAGCCTTAAGGCTTGTGACCAGTCCAATCGCAGGAACAGCGGCTACGCTCAAAGCAGCGGCTCCGATTGCACCGCTCACCATGAGCTTGCGTCGATTGATCTTGTGCATTGATTCCTCCGTCGTTTGTTACCTCTAGGGTTACCTACGGAGGAAAAAGGGTTGGCAATAAAGCCAAGATTTGCCGGATTTATTGGTGAGCCCGTCGGGATTCGAACCCGAGACCCCTTGATTAAAAGTCAAGTGCTCTACCGGCTGAGCTACGGGCTCCTCGGGCGACATATGGGCCCCGCCGAGCGGCAAGGTCAATATTGCGTGGGTGTCCGCGAACGGCTCTATATACGCCGTCGCGCTTGGCGCGCGCTTTCAATATGCTCGCGCCGCCTATGCAAGCGCCCGTGCTGGTGGTGAGGGGGACCCGCGCCATGACTAGCAAAAAGGCCAATTCCCGGTGGCTGCGCTATTGGCCGCGCCTGTTCCTCGTCATTCCGCTCCTCGCCATCCTGTGGGTGCCTTCCTACAACAAGATCGAGCCCGCCCTCGGCGGCGTGCCCTTCTTCTATTGGTATCAGCTCGCCTGGATCCTCGTGGGCGCCGCCTTCGTGCTGCTCGTCTACGTGATCGACACCCGAATCACGCGCGTGGCGGAAACGCCGCCGGCGGGATTGGATACGACCGGTGCGCCCGGAGACATCCTGTGATTTTGGACCTGACGGCCACCAGCGTTTTCGTCGCGCTGTTCCTGCTCGTCACCTGGATCGGCTTCGTCGCGGCGCGCTGGCGGAAGGCCGATCTCAATCTCTTGCATGAATGGGGACTCGGCGGGCGCCGGTTCGGCACGGTCGTCACCTGGTTCCTGCTCGGCGGCGACCTCTACACCGCCTACACCTTTATCGCCGTTCCGGCGCTGGTTTACGGCAAAGGCGCCATCGGCTTCTTCGCCGTGCCTTACACCATCCTCATCTATCCCATCCTCTATCTCATCTTTCCGCGGCTCTGGGCGATCGCGCATGAGCGCGGCCACGTCACCGCCGCCGATTACGTGCGCGACCGCTTCGGCAGCCGCATGCTCGCCCTCGCCGTCGCCGTGACCGGCATCGTCGCCACCATGCCTTACATCGCGCTCCAGCTCGTCGGCATGGAGGTGGTGATCGGCGCGCTCGGCTTCCCGGCCGGAGGCTTCACCGGCCATCTGCCGCTCATCATCGCTTTCATCGTGCTTGCGGCCTTCACCTATACGAGTGGATTGCGCGCGCCCGCGCTCATCGCCATCGTCAAGGACGCGCTCATCTTCGTGACGGTGATCGCCGCCATCGTCATCATTCCGGCAAAGCTCGGCGGCTACGGCGTGATCTTCGCGAGCGTGCCGCAGGAGAAGCTCACGCTTGCCCCGCCGCAAGGGGACAGTCTTGGCGCCTACAGCGCCTATGCCACCCTGGCGCTCGGATCGGCGCTGGCGTTGTTCCTCTATCCGCACGCCATGACCGGGATCTTGAGCTCCTCGAGCGGCAACGTGATCCGGCGCAACGCCGCCATGCTTGCCGCCTATTCGTTCATCCTGGGGCTGATCGCGCTGCTCGGCTACATGGCCATTGCCGCAGGGGTGGATAAGGATCCCGCCTACGCCGCCGGCTTCACCGAATACGGAGCGAACTTCGCAGTGCCCGCGCTGTTCCTCGCCTCGTTTCCGTCCTGGTTTGTCGGCGTGGCCTTCGCGGCAATCGCCATCGGCGCTCTGGTTCCCGCGGCCATCATGTCGATCGCCTGCGCCAATCTCTTCACCCGCAATCTCTACAAGGAGTTCGTGCGCCCCGATTGCAGCGCGGCCGACGAAGCGCGCGTGGCCAAGATCGTCTCGCTCGTGGTGAAGATCGGGGCCGTGGTGTTCATCCTTGCCATTCCGCAGGCCTTTGCCATCCAGCTCCAGCTTCTGGGCGGTATCTGGATCATCCAGCTCTTGCCGCCGATCCTGCTCGGTCTTTATACCCGCTCGTTCAATGCCGCGGCCTTGCTGACCGGGTGGGGCGCCGGCATTGCCATCGGCACCTATATGGCCGGCACCCAAGGCTTCACCTCATCGGTCTATCCGCTCGCCCTATTCGGCGTCACGGTGCCGGGCTACGCCGCTCTGTATTCGGTGCTGATCAATTTCCTCGTTGCCGCCGCCTTGACGCCGCTCTTCGATCTCATGGCGAGACGCGGGGCCTCGCCGGCAGCGCGCTGATTGCCTCGCAGCCCTCGACCGCAGGGAATTTCCTCGTTAGGTTCAGGCATCGACTCAAACGACCCTCGAGAGGGAGGATTGACAATGGCTAACGACACCCAGGGCAGCAGGACATTTCTTGCGATCGTATTGGGCGGCATCGTGCTCGCCCTCGTCATCGCTGCCTACTTCATGTACGGGAACAAGGGCGACATGGGCGTCAAGGTCCAGCAGCCCGCCGCCGAGCAGCCCGCCGAAACGCCTGCTGCCCCTGAGGCACCGGCCACCGAAGCGCCGTCTCCCATGGCGCCGTCTCCCATGGCTCCGGCTCCTGCACCTTCGACGCCAAACCCGTAACGAGCTCCAGCGGGGGCGGCCTCTGACAGGTTGCCCCCTCTCATCAGCGCCCGCGATTTTCGCTAACCGTCATTCCCGTTCACGCGAGGTTGCCCGCGCCAGACAAGGGTAAGCCACGGCGTGCTGGAGCCCGCTGAATAGCAGCGTGAGCCGCTAAGACCCCGCGTCAGAGACGCGGCGGTCACTGCATCGGAGTGAGGATCTCTTCGCCGACGCCGTCCTTGTCGGCGATCGTCCACGCCCCTTCGAGCGATCCATCGTCGTTCATCACATAGACAACGAGCCCGATGGAATCGCCGAGCACGTAGCTCGCCGCGAAGCTTGTGCCGTTCCGCATGCAGATGCCTTCGGAGGTGGTGCTGCCGGTCTTCCAGGTGATGCGGCAGGTGACCTCGCTGGTGGCGACGATTTGAGCGGTCCCGGAATAGGTCGATCCGTCGGGATTCTTACCTTCGACCTGATATTTGCCGGGCAAGCCCCCGGCGGACGCGCTTGCCAGGCCGGCAAGCAGAAGGAAGGCACTGGAAATCCCGACGATGAAATTCCCCCCAAGGTTGGTGATGGCGTTCTCGCGAGCAAAGGTGCGGGGAGAATACGCGGCAGTTTGTGGCTTGGCCAGCCAAGCTGGCTGAGGCGCCTGCCCGTTACCCCATGCTCTTGAGGCATGCCGTACAAAAAGAAGAGCCCCGGCGCGGGGAGTGCCGAGGCTCGTACGCATTACACAGAACGCACTACTACCCAGACCGAACACAACTGGGCACATGCAGCATGCCTTCGCCCTGTGGCAGTTTTTTGACGATTCCTTGTCAATCTCTTCATTAGCAACAA
>DFXC01000046.1:1777-19841 GCA_002383105.1 Hyphomicrobiaceae bacterium UBA4118 | reverse complement strand
AGCCGCTCGCCGGCCTCGACCGCAGGCCGGGACAGGATCAGCCGGTCGCATTTACCGCTTTCGAGGCAAGCCGCGGCAAAGGCGACGGCCAAATAGGTCTTGCCGGTGCCGGCGGGGCCGGTGGCGAAGACGAGATCGTTCCGCTCAAGCGACTTGAGATAGGCGCTTTGCCGGGGCGTCCGTGCCGTGATCAGACGCTGCCGCGTGCGGATCTGCTGCGCCTCGGGAAGCCCGGCTCCCGGCTCCGCGCTTTCGCCCGGCTCAAGGTTGCGGGCATGGCGGATGGCGCCGACCACTTCGCCGACCCCGATCATCTCGCCCTGCGCCAGCCGGCTGTAGAGCTGCTCCAGCACGGACCTGGCCGTGGCGCAGGAGGCTTCAGGCCCGCGCAAGCTGACCGCATTGCCGTTGACCACGGCCTCGATACCGAGGCGGTCCTCGAGAACGGCAAGATTTGCGTCGTAGTCGCCGAGGAGATCGCGCACGAGCCGCATGTCGTCGAAAAACACGACGGTCGGCTCCCCTCGACCATTGGCTCCGGCGGCAGCCGCCCGCTTCGGCGCCGCTTCGCGCCCGCGTGCCAATGCTTTCCGAATGCTGGCCTTGTTGGTCACACGGCCGCCTGAACTGGCCCGCGCCATTCAAATCCCGATTTTATGACACCGGTGAGACTGTTCGGGCTGGCGGCCAAGATGTCAACATCCGCGATCTGGCCGATCAGTTCGTCGGGCCCCTCCACGTGAACCGCCTGTAGATAAGGAGAACGCCCGGCGATCTGACCTGGTTTCCTTCCCCGGCCCTCGAACAGCACTTCGAGGCTCCTGCCGACGGTGGCCCGGTCGAAGGCGTGGCGGTCGCCGTCGAGCAGACTTTGCAGGGCATAGAGGCGCTCCCGCTTGGCCGCTTCCGGCACCTGGCCCTCAAGGCTCGCCGCGGGCGTTCCTGGCCGCGGGCTGTATTTGAAAGAGAAGGCCTGGGCGAAGCGGACGCGGGCGGCGAGCGCCAAGGTCTCCTCGAAATCCGCGTCGGTCTCGCCCGGAAAGCCCACGATAATATCGGTGGACAGCGCGATGTCGGGCCGCGCCTGCCGCACCTTGCCGATCAGCGCCTCGTACTGGGCGGCGGTGTGCTTGCGGTTCATCGCCGCAAGGATGCGGTCCGACCCCGCCTGGAAGGGGAGGTGCAGATAGGGCATGAGCTTGGGCTCATTGCCGAACAGCGCGATCAGCTCCTCGTCCATGTCGAGAGGGTGGCTCGTCGTGTAGCGGAGCCGCTCGATCGCGGGGATCTCTGCGAGACTTCGCAGGAGTCTCGCCAGCGGCCATGACGACTCGTCGGGGTGAGGCCCATGATAGGCATTCACGTTCTGCCCAAGCAGCGTGATCTCGCGCACCCCCATTGTGGCGAGCCGTTCCACCTCGGCGATGATCTCGGCGGGGGCGCGGGAGAATTCGGCGCCCCTGGTATAAGGCACGACGCAGAAGGTGCAGAACTTGTCGCAGCCCTCTTGCACAGTGACGAAGGCCGAGGCTCTCGACTTCCCCTTGGGCCGGTCGGGCAGATGGGCGAACTTCTCCTCAGCCGGGAACTCCGTCGCGACGAGACCCTTGCCGGTTGCGGCGGCTTCCTCCACGAGGTGGGCGAGGCGATGATAGCTCTGCGGGCCGACCACGATATCCACGGCAGGGGCGCGGGCCATGATCTCGCTTCCCTCGGCCTGGGCGACGCAGCCCGCAACCGCGATCAGGGTATCGAGCCCTCTGCTCTTCCGGTCCTCCTTTGCCAGGCGCACGCGCCCCAGCTCCGAATAGACCTTCTCCACCGCCTTCTCCCTGATATGGCAGGTGTTGAGGATGACGAGGTCGGCCTCGGCCGCATCGTGGGTGAGGGCGTAGCCTTGCGACTCAAGCGCCTCGGCCATTCGTTCGGAATCGTACGCATTCATCTGGCAGCCGAAGGTCTTGATATGGAGCTTCTTGGGGCTCATGGCCTGTTTGTAGGCGCAATCGCTGGCCTCCCGTCAAGTGCCAGGAGACGCTAAACCGACGCTTATCGGTTCACCGCAGCCATGCGCGCCTCAGGGTAGCGGGCGCCGGCAGCCGTGCCGGGCGGGAGAATGCTGTCGATCAGGCCGAGGTCTCCGGGCGTAAGCTCGACGCTGAGCGCGCCGACATTATCTTCGAGGTAACGGCGCCGCTTGGTGCCGGGGATGGGGACGATGTCGGAGCCCCGCGCCAGCACCCAGGCGAGGGCGAGCTGCGCCGCCGTACAGCCCTTGTCTTCGGCCAGCGCCTTGATCTTCTCCACGAGATTGAGGTTGTGCTCGAAGTTCGCGCCGGAGAAGCGGGGCAGGCTTCGCCGCCAGTCGCCGGGCGCAAGGTCATCGGCGCTTCTGATCTCGCCCGCGAGAAACCCCCGGCCGAGCGGGCTATAAGCGACGAAACCGATCCCAAGCTCACGCACCGTGTCGAGGATGGCGTCTTCGGGCTCGCGGCTCCAAAGCGAGTATTCCGTCTGCAGCGCGGTGAGGGGATGCACCGCATGCGCGCGGCGGATCGTCTCGGGCGCGGCCTCCGAGAGGCCGAGATAGCGGACCTTGCCCTCGCCGACGAGCGCCGCCATGGCGCCGACCGTCTCCTCGATCGGCGTGTTAGGGTCCACCCTGTGCTGGTAATAGAGGTCGATGACCTCGACGCCGAGGCGGCGAAGGCTAGCCTCGCAGCAGCGCCGCACATAGTCCGCCGCACCCTTCACGCCCACGAAGCTCCCATCGGGCTCGCGCAGGACGCCGAACTTGGTCGCGAGCACGACCTCGCCTCTGCGGCCGGCGATGGCCTTGCCGATGAGCTCCTCGTTGTGCCCCTGCCCGTAGACATCAGCGGTGTCCAGGAAGCTGACGCCGAGCTCGATGGCGCGATGGAGGGTGGCGATGGCTTCGCGCTCATCGCTCGCGCCATAGAACTCGCTCATGCTCATGCAGCCGAGACCGAGCGGCGAGACCTCAAGGCCCCTACGTCCAAGCTGGCGCGGTTTCACGTTTGCCGTCCCTTCAACAGGTCCGCCCGCCGATGATGGTGGATAACCCTCAAAATCGGCATCGTAACTAAGTAACGTCCGGCCCGGGAGAAAGGGGGTGCGGCGCATTGCTTTCGACCGGCGAAACAGCTATCTACCTGACACATCAGATCGGGTTTCGGCTATCGTCTAAGTGATCTCGCAAAAAGCCAAATATGCTCTCCGCGCCCTCGTCGCGCTCGCCCGCGAGGGGGAGTCGATGATGATCGGCGAGATCGCCGCCCAGGAGAAAATCCCGCGGAAGTTCCTCGAGCAGATCCTGCTTGAGCTGAAGCGCCATGGCATCGTCATGAGCCGAAGGGGCAAGCTTGGCGGTTATGCGCTGCTGATGCCCGCCGACCAAATTACGTTCGGGCAGGTCTTGCGCATCCTCGACGGCCCGATTGCACCGTTGCCGTGCTTGAGCCGCATAGCCTATCGGCGCTGCTCGGACTGCCGCACCGAGGAAGATTGCGAGATCAGGCATGTCTTTGCCGCCGTGGCGAACTCCGCCCGCGACGTGCTCGACCGCACCACCGTTGCCGACGCCATCGCCGGGCCCGAACGCATTGCGGTCGGGGCTGTCGAGCCCGTCTCTTAGGCTTCCTTGAACCTCTGAAATGCCAGCCAGGGCCCCTGCTCCTGGAAACAAATTCCCTTGAGCGGATGTTCTGTAGGCGGGGGTGGGTTGTAGCGTGAAAAATATGGTATGGGCCGCCCTTGATAAACACTACCAACTAGATATAGTAAGGGGTGTTTCACAGAGGAGATCAGCTATGACCAGACTTCGAAGCACCCTGGCCGCGGGTGCGGCGCTTATTTTGACAACACTGACGGCGAGCGCCGTGTTCGCCGACACCACCCTTCTCAATGTTTCCTACGATCCGACGCGCGAGCTCTATAAGGCGGTGAACGAGGCCTTCATCAAGGAGTGGAAGGCCAAGACCGGAGAGACCGTGGCGATCGAGCAGTCCCATGGGGGTTCCGGCAAGCAGGCCCGCGCCGTCATCGACGGCTTGCAGGCCGATGTCGTGACGCTTGGTCTTGGAGGCGACATCGACGTCATCGTCAAGGCCGGCAAGATCAAGCCCGACTGGCAGAAGCGCCTCGCCAATAACTCATCTCCCTATACCTCGACTATCGTCTTCCTCGTACGCAAGGGTAATCCCAAAGGGATCAAGGACTGGGATGACCTGGTCAAAAAGGATGTCGCTGTGATCACGCCCAATCCCAAGACCTCAGGCGGAGCGCGCTGGAACTATCTCGCCGCCTGGGCGTATGCTGACAGCAAATACGGCCACAGCGAGGACAAGGACAAGGAGTTCATCAAGGATCTCTACGCCAACGTGCCTGTGCTTGACTCAGGCGCGCGCGGCTCGACCACGACCTTCGCCGAGCGCGGCCTCGGCGACGTCCTCATTGCTTGGGAGAACGAGGCTTTCCTCGCTATCAACGAGCTTGGCGCCGACAAGTTCGAGATCGTGGTGCCGTCGCTTTCCGTCAAAGCGGAGCCGCCCGTGGCGGTCGTCGACGAGGTCGTCGACTCCAAGGGCACGCGCAAGGTGGCCGAGGCCTATCTGAACTTCCTCTACACGCCGGAAGCCCAGAAGATCATCGCCCACAATTATTATCGCCCGTCGGATCCCAAAGATGCCGACCCCAAGGATCTCGCGCGCTTCCCCGACCTGAAGCTTGTTTCCATTGACGATCCGCTGTTTGGCGGGTGGTCGAAGGCACAGCCAAAGCATTTCGACGACGGCGGTATCTTCGATCAGCTCTATCAACCTAAGTCGACGAATTGAGTTGACGCATATGGCCGGCGCCCGCGGCCTTGCGTTGAAGCGGCCGAGCGCCCTCCCGGGTTTCGGGTTGGCGCTCGGCTTCACTTTGACCTATCTCAGCCTGATCGTACTCATTCCGCTCGCCGCGCTTGTGCTCAAATCGGCGACGCTCGGGTTCGCCGGGTTTTGGGAGATCGTCACCGGCGCTCGCACGCTGGCGGCGCTGCGGCTGAGCTTCTTCACATCTCTCTTCGCCGCGACCGTCAACGCAGTGTTTGGCACCATCATCGCCTGGGTTCTCGTTCGCTACCAATTCCCGGGACGGCGCCTGCTCGATGCCTTCGTCGATCTTCCCTTCGCGCTGCCGACTGCCGTCGCGGGCATCGCCTTGACAGCCTTGTATGCGCCAAACGGCTGGATCGGCAGCTGGCTCGCTCCTCTGGGCATCAAGATCGCCTATACGCCCAACGGCATCGCCATCGCCCTCATCTTTATCGGACTGCCCTTCGTGGTGCGCACCGTGCAGCCGGTGCTGGAAGAATTCGATCGCGAGCTCGAGGAGGCTTCGGCGACGCTCGGCGCCAACCGGCGCCAGACCGTGTTCCGCGTCATGCTGCCGGCGCTGTTGCCGGCGATCCTGACGGGCTTTGCCTTGGCGCTCGCCCGAGCCGTCGGCGAATATGGATCGGTCATCTTCATCGCCGGCAACCTCCCGTTCATTTCGGAGATCGCGCCCCTCCTCATCATCATTAGGCTTGAGGAGTTCGGCTACGCGCAAGCGGCCGCCATCGGCACGGCGATGCTGATGATCTCCTTCGGCATTCTCCTTTTGGTGCACCTCGTGCAGGCCTGGCAGCGGCGGAGGTTCGGTCGATGACAGATGCCGCCATCGCCCCTCTGCTCGTCACCGAGCAACGCGGCACGACGGTCACCACCGAGCAATGGCCCGTCCGCATCCTCTTGATCGGAGTCGCGGTCGCTTTTCTCGTGTTGTTCCTGTTTATGCCGCTGGCTGCGGTGTTCGTCGAAGCGTTCCGCGCCGGCATCGGCGCTTATTTCGCCGCCATCACCGAGCCCGACGCCCTCGCTGCCATCAGGCTTACCCTTCTCGTGGCGGCCATCGCCGTTCCCGCCAATGTGGTGTTCGGCCTGGCTGCCTCCTGGGCCATCGCCAAATTCGAGTTCACGGGCAAGAGTGTCCTCAACACCTTGATCGACCTTCCCTTCTCGGTCTCGCCGGTGATCTCGGGGCTCATCTATGTGCTCCTGTTCGGCGGTCAGGGCTATTTCGGCGCCTTTCTGCATAGCGAAAACATCCAGATCATCTTCGCGTTGCCGGGCATCGTGCTCGCAACCATCTTCGTCACCTTTCCTTTTGTTGCGCGCGAGCTCGTGCCTCTGATGCAGGAGCAAGGAACGCAGGACGAGGAGGCTGCGTTATCGCTCGGCGCGAGCGGCTGGAAGACGTTCTTCAAGGTGACGCTGCCCAATATCCGCTGGGCGCTGCTCTACGGCGTGGTCCTCTGCAATGCCCGCGCCATGGGCGAATTCGGTGCCGTGTCGGTGGTCTCGGGCCATATCAGAGGCAAGACCAACACCATGCCGCTGCATGTCGAGATTCTCTATAACGAGTACAATTTCGCGGCGGCCTTCGCGGTCGCGTCCCTGCTTGCGCTCCTCGCCCTCGTCACGCTTGTCATCAAGGTGGCGCTGGAATGGCGTTACGCCGATCAGATCGCTGCCTCCCGCCGGCACTAGAAGATCGTGACTCACAACAACAAAGAGAGAAAACCGTGGACGCTCGGGTGCTAAATGAGGTGAATTACCCGGCCGCGGGGGATCGCGGGGGAACGCCAGCGCAATGGGTTAGGACCGTGGACGTATCGGCCGAGAACGTCGTCAGGATTTTCGGCACGACGCCGGCGCTGCATGGGGTTTCGCTCGATATCGGTGCCGGCGAGCTCGTGGCGCTGCTTGGGCCCTCCGGCTCGGGCAAGACCACGCTCCTGCGCATCCTCGCCGGTCTCGATGTTCCGACCTCTGGCCGGGTGCTGTTCGACGGCGAGGACGCGCTCAAGCTCACCGTGCAGGAGCGCAATGTGGGGCTGGTCTTCCAGAACTACGCGCTCTTCCGCCATATGACGGTGCTCGAGAACATCGGCTTCGGCCTGCGCGTGCGGCCCCGCATCCGGCGCCCGAGCCGGAGGGAGATCAGGCGGCGCGCACTCGAGCTGCTCGACTTCGTGCAGCTCACGGGGCTCGAGAAGCGCTACCCATCGCAGCTCTCAGGCGGCCAGCGTCAGCGGGTGGCGTTTGCCCGGGCGCTCGCCATCGAGCCCCGCCTGCTTCTGCTCGACGAGCCTTTCGGTGCGCTCGACGCCAAGGTGCGCCGGGAGCTTCGCCGCTGGCTGCTCGAGATTCACACTAAGACCGGGCACACCACCGTGTTCGTCACCCACGACCAGGAGGAGGCGCTCGAGCTTGCCGACCGCGTAGTGGTGATGAGCGAAGGCAGGATTGAGCAGATCGGCACGCCCGATGAGATCTACGACAAGCCGAACTCGCCCTTCGTCTACTCCTTCATCGGGGAATCGAGCGTGCTGCCGGTACGGGTCGAGCAAGGTAAGGTCTGGCTCGACGAGCATCCGCTCGATCTCGCTGCGGGCGCTGTGCCGTCGGGCCCGGCGCGACTCTTCTTCCGTCCGCACGACGTGGAGGTCGGCAACGACCTGCCTGGCGCCATCCCAGGCGTGGTACAGGGGTTGAGGCGCCACGGCGGGGCGCGTCGCGTCGACCTTGAGGTGGGTGGGCGCGGGGATCGCGTCGAGATCGAGCTGCCCGCCGATTACAGCCTCAATCTTTCGGGGAGGGTCGCGGTTCTGCCGCGCCGCTATCGTCTCTATCCGGCGACTACCCAAACGAATCTGAGCTGATAAAGTAAAACCGCCCCAAAGCCCTTGGACGTCGCAGTCAGAGGGGCTTTGAGACGGCTAATGGACCGGGCGCTCGACTTAAGGGTCGGGCGTCCGCGTCCGGGGGTTAGATCGAGACTAAGCCTTGCACTCGGTCATGCCCTTCATGGCGGTCTCGGCAGCGGACTTCGACGGGAAGGCGGCAGTGCCGAGCATCATCATGGTCTTGCCGTCAGGCTTCTTCGACATGACTGAGCATTTGTGGCTCGTGGCGTTCTGTGCGACGTAGAAGTCCGCGGCGAACGCGGGCGTCACGAAGCCGGCGACCAGCAGGCCTGCAATCACATACTTCTTCATGGTCGTTTCTCCTTAGTGGGTTAACCCCTCCTTGAAGGTTTCCTCCTCCAAGGCCTGCGACCCTTGGCCTCCATTCCGGCAGCTGTTTGGCCAAAATCCGCGAGAGAATGTCGCGGGGGCTAGCGGCGCCCGGACGGCCGCGATTGGACCGCGAGCGATCAGGCACGGCGAAGTCCTTGATGAACTTGGGAAGTTGCGCGGCTTGCGCCTGAAGCCAAGCGCAGCGGGCGCCGAGGCGCTGACCGCGGCATCCCGCCGCGGTCGAGGGGGGACGCACTGCCGGCGACAGGCGTGCAATTCAATTCAAGTTTGAGCTGGCTGCTATTGTAGCCGCACCACCACGCTGTCGGCGGCTCCCGTCGCGTCGGTCACCGTCAGCCGCACGAAACCGGGCCCGTCAGGCTCGAAGAACAGCGTGCGCGCCGACTGCCTGGCGTTGAGCGGCATGCCGTTCAGGAGCACGTTGAGCGGGGGCGTGCCGCCGGCGATCTTGATGGCTATTGGGTCGGGAGCCTCGCCTTTGGCAGCCGACAACTCGAGGCTCGCGCCGTCGGGCGGGAACACGATGTGCACCTTGGGGGCCATGGCCTCGCCCGCTTCTTCCCGCGAGGCGAAGCGCTGGAGCGGCGGCGGCAGCTTGGCGGTGGTCGCGATCAGCGCGCCTTTCGGCGCCGGAGGCAGCGGCTGGAGCGGTTGCGCCAACCTGGCAAAGGCATCGATCAGGATGGGCGCGGCGGTGACCCGCCCGGCGAGACCGGTGACCGGCGCGCCGTCGGGGCGTCCCACCCACACCCCGATGGTGCGTTTGCCGTCGAAGCCGACCGCCCAGGCGTCGCGATAGCCATAGCTCGTGCCGGTCTTGAAGGCGATGCGCCCGCCGGCGGCGTTCTCCGGCGGCGGCGTGCCGAGTAGCACAGTGGCGACATACCAGGCGGCGACCGGCTCAATCAGACGCTTGGGCGGCAGCGGCGGGGAATCGAGACGCTCGACGAGCGGCGCCACGGTGCCCTGCCGCGCGAGCCCGGCATAGAGCATGGTGAGGTCTGCGAGCCTCACGCCGACGCCACCGAGGGCAAGCGGGAGGCCCGGCGCTTCGCGCCGCGGCAGCACGAGCGGTGCGCCGGCTTCTGCCAGCCGCGCGATCAGCCGGCTCGGCCCCACCTCGTCGAGCACGGCGACCGCGGGCACGTTCAGCGACTGTTGCAGCGCGCGCCGCACCGTCACCGTGCCCTGGAAGGTGAGGTCGAAGTTCTCAGGCGCATAGCCGGCATAGTGGATCGGCCTGTCCTCGATGAGGGTGTCGGGATGGATGAACCCGTCCTCGAAGCCGAGGCCGTAGATGAAGGGCTTGAGTGCCGAGCCGGGCGACCGCACCGCTTGCGTAAGGTCCACCTGGCCCGCCCGGCGCTCGTCGAAATAATCGGGTGAGGCGACGCGGGCCAGCACCTCGCCGGTCGCGTTGTCGACCACCACCATGGCCACCGACAGATCGGGCCCGAGCGCCTGCGCCCGGTCGCGGGCAAGGCTCTCGAGTCCCTTTTGCAGGGCGCCATCGATGGTCAGCCGCAGCACGTGCTCCTTGGGCGAGCCCCGCATCGCCTGGTCCGCCGCGTGCGGTGCCAGAAGCGGCATCCCCTTGCGCGCTTTCGGCACCGGCTCTGCCTTGGCGCGCGCGATCTCGGCGTTGCTGAAAAGCCCGTGGCCGGCGATGCGGTCGAGCACGCGGTTGCGCGCCCGCTTTGCCGCCTCCGGCGAGCGGTCCGGCCGGCGGCCCTCCGGCGATTGCGGGAGCGCGACGAGGAGGGCGGCCTCGCCAAGGGTGAGACGGCGCGGCTCCTTGCCGAAATAGGCAAGCGAGGCTGCCCTCACGCCTTCGAGATTGCCGCCATAAGGGGCAAGCGTGAGATAGAGGCCGAGGATGTCGTCCTTGCTCAGCGTCCATTCGAGCTGAAGCGCCCGCACCGCCTCGCGCAGCTTGACGTGCAGCGAACGCTTGTCTCTCGGCTCGAGCAGGCGGGCGACCTGCATGGTGATGGTCGAGCCGCCCGAGACGATGTGGCCGTGGGTGACGAGCTGGTAGGTCGCCCGCATCAGAGCCAAGGGATCAACGCCGCGATGGTGGAAGAAGCGCTTGTCCTCATAGATGAGGAGCGCATCGAGATAGCTCGTGTCGGCTTGCTCCCGGGTCGCCGGAAGGCGCCAGCGGCCTTGGCTGGTGAGATAGGCACGGAGCAGCTTGCCGTTCCGGTCGAGCACGAGGGTGGAGACTTCGAGATCGCGCCCGAGAGGGGCAGGCCCGAAGGCCTGGAAGAGGCCGGCAACGCCGCCGGCGGTCGCCGAGGCGATCCACACCGCCCCGACCGCCGCGAACACGGCCCGGCGTCTCTTCACCCTCTCTCCTGTGGGGAGAGGGTCGTCCGCGTTTGGCTCCTTGGTCATTTCGCCGGGGCGACCGTGACCTCGCCCGTTCCGGTGCGGCCGAAGCGGTCGGGCTGATACATGTCCTCGACCACCGCCTGGGGCAGCACGTAGGTCCCGGGAGAGACCGCGCGCACCACATAGGCCACCGTATAGACCGGGGCATCGCCGGTCCGCCGCTCGAACGCCGCCGTGAAACGGTCGTCGCGGAACTCGGTATAGACCGGCGAGCCGGCATTTTCGATCCAGTCGAGCGTGCCCGTGTCGCCCGATGAGACGAGGTGCGGGTTGTCGATCTCGAAGCCCGCCGGCACGTAGTCGGTCAGCGCCACGCGCGCAAACTCGGGCTGCGGCTCGGTCACTGTGAGCACCACGACGAAGCGCTCGTTCTGCTTCGCCTGGGTGGCATCGGCATCGCTGCCGTCGAGATTGTGGAAGCTGCGCTCGATCTTGAAGCCATGCTCGGCAGCGGGCTCCGGCGTGATCGGCGAGCCGCTCACCGAGACCACGGCGTCAAGCGACGTTTGTCCGGAATTGGTCACCGTCAGCGGGTTGGTGGCCAGCTGCTCCTCGGTCAAGGTGCGATAGAGCGGGCCCTCTTGGCCGCCGTCATTGACCGCGAGGCTCACGCCTTGCTTGCCGAGAGCGCGTGCGGCGAGCACGAGCCAGGCGTCCTCTTGCGTCGAGGTATATCTGACCACGTTGCGCGCGGCATCGATCCTCTGCGTGGCGCTCGCCAGGATTACGTTCGGCGCGTCGCCTTCGGCGGCCAAAGTGACCACGGCGGCGGCGTCGCGCAGGGCCGAACCGTAATCGGTGCGGCCGTACTCGGGCTTGGGGTCCTTCGGCAGCGCGCCGAGCGCCGCATCGAACGCCTTCTCCGCCCGGACCCTGTCGCCCAGCATGGCGAGCGCCGCGCCGATTTCAGCCTTGGCCGTCGGGGTGGCAAGGTCGCCGAGCTTGACGTCGGCGATGTAGCGAAGGTCGCCGACCGGCGCCATGCCGTTGCGGGCGAGCACGTAGAGCGCGTAGGAGAGCGCGAGCCCGCCGTCGGTGGAAACGTCGGGCGCCGTGCTCACATAGTTCCGCAACCGATCGAGCGCGAGCTTGAACTGGTCGTCCGAGACGGAGAAGCCGCGGGCTCGCGCCCTGGTCAGAAAGTCCGTCACATAGGAGTCGAGGAAGGCGTCGTCGCCGCCAGGCTCCCAAAGTCCGAAGGCGCCCTCCGAGCCTTGCCGCGCCAGCACCGTCTCGATGCCCTTGGCGATGCGCTCATCGACGCCGGTATCGACCGCGAGCTGCGCATCGAGCGACAGCTCGTTGACATAGAGCAGTGGCAGGGCCCGGCTCACGATCTGCTCGGTGCAGCCGAGCGGATAGCGGTCGAGCGCGGCGAGCAAGGTCGCCACGTCGAGCGCGGCCGACGGCGTCACCGAGAGCGAGACCTTGCCCGTCCCCTTCACGAGGTCAGTGAAGACATCTCCCGACAGGGTGATGCTTTGTCCAGGAGCGAGCGGCTTGACCGTGCGCCGCGCCAGCACCTGCGTCGAGGGCTTGACCGTCAGCGGATAAGCCCGCGCGAGCTTATAGCCGCCGGGGCCGCTGACCGCGACCGCCACCGTGCCCGACCCCACCCCTGTGGCAGAGATGGGCATGCTGACCGCGCCGCGCTTCTTGGCCTCGAGCGCGATGGTCTTGGCGGTGCCTTCGACGCTCAAGGGCCCGTCGGTGGTGACGGTGATCTGATAGTCGCCGGTCTCCCCCTCGACATTGTCGAGGTCGAGGCGGAGCGTGCTCTGGTCGCCGGTCAGCAGGAAGCGCGGCAGCGTAGCGGTGACCACCACAGGATCGCGCACCACCACATCGCCTGAGGCGTGGCCCACCTTGTCGTTGCTCCAAGCGACCGCCATAACCCGCACGGTGCCGACGAAGCCCGGAATGTCGAAGTTGACCTCGGCGGTGCCGTCGGGACCGACGGCGACAATGCCGGAATAAAGCGCAAGCGGCGGCTGGGTCGGCGGGCTGCCCTGGAGCTCGCCCTCGCCGGAATCGCCGCCGGTGCGGATCTGGCCCTTGGTGCCTTGCATGCCGTCGATCAGCTGCCCGTAAAGGTCGCGGATCTCGGAGGAGAGCTTGCGCTGGCCGAGATAATAGTCGTCGGGGTTGGGCACCTTGTAGTTGGTGAGGTTGAGGATGCCGACATCGACGGCGGAGACGACGATGCGCGCCTCCTCGTTGGGCGAAAGCCCGGAAAGTTTGACTGGCACGCGGAGCGTGGTCTCCGGGCGGATCAGCCCCGGCAGGTCCATGGCGATGCCGATGGTGTGCGCCGCCTTGTCGACGCTGAACCACCGCACGCCGATGGCGCGCCCCGGCATGCGCTTCTCGGCCGCGTCGAGCGGACGCCGCAGCGTAGCGAGCACATAGGCGCCGGTGCCCCAGTCGTTGCCCACAGTGAGGGGAAGCTTGACGAGACCCGGCTCGACATCGGTCGTGGTGGTGGTGATCAGCCGGTCGCCGATCACGGCGAGCGTGACTTTGCCCGCACTCCGCGCAGTGACGGCCACGGTCATGGTGTCGCCTGGCTTATATTCGGGCTTGTCGAGAGCGATCTCGAGCAGGTCCGGCGTGTCGGCGGAGGCTTCTGCGTACCAGCCGGAATCGAACCCAATCGTCGTCTCGGGCCCTTGCGGGTCGGGACCAGCCACTTCGAGCCGGTAGCGGCCCCAGGTGACGGGAACGGAGATCTTGCCGGGCTTATCCGGCGTCACGTCGATGGTGCCGTCGGCGACGCGGCGCGTCACTTTGATGGGCTCGTACTGCCAATAGCCGTTGTTGCGGTACCACTGATATTTGGACTCGATGCTGAGCAGTTGCCATTTGAGCCCGGTGGCGGCGGTGGCCTTGCCGTCCGGCGCGACCAAGGCGACGTCGAAGCTCGCCGTATCGTTATCGCTGAGCGACCGTCCAGAGAACAGCGGCTTCACGCCGATCATCGCTGCCTTGGGCGTGATGGGAAGGGTGAGACTTCGCTCGATTGCCCGGCCGCCGGGCTCGGCGAGCCGCACCACGATATTGGCCTCGAGCGGCTTGGTCGAGGCCGGAACCTTGGTAAGGTCGACGGTGAAGGTCGCCTTGCCGGCGTCGTCGGTCTGCGGCAGGTCGCCAAGCGGGATGGCCTCGGTGCCGACGTCTTCATCCTGGTCGGCCTGATCGGCCGCATTGAGACCGAACAGATAACCCGGATAGCCCGGCCGCTCGGCGGCCTTGGCGATATTGACCTCGCCCTCGATGTCGAGGCCTGAAGCGGGCGCGCCATAGAGGAAGTGGCCGTCAAGAGTGACTTCCGCCGGGTCCGTCGGCGAGATGCTGGTTGCCGTCGTGGTGAGGTCGAACTCCAGCCGATCCGGAACGTAGTCCTCGACCAGGAAGCTGACCTCGCCGATCGAGGGCTGCTTGGGGTCCGAATAAACGGCGACGCGCCAGGTGCCGGTGGGCGCCGAAGAAATGATCGGCACGTCGAGCGAGCGCCCGCCAAGGCCCTGGTCGGCCACGACGCTGCGCCGATATTCCACTCCGTCGGGGCGCTCGGTGACCACCGTCAAGTTCACGTCGGGCACAGCGACGCCTGCCGCGTTGCGCAATAGCGTCGTCACATGCACGGTCTCGCCGGTGCGGTAGACGCCGCGCTCGGTGAAGACGAAAGCATCAAGCCCTTGCGGAACGTCGCTCCCGGCAACGCCTCGGTCGGTCAGATCGAACGCCGACTGCTTCAAATTCAAGAACGCATAGTCGCCGCCGTCGCCAGAGGCGACGAGCATGGCAGGCGAGAGCCCGCCTTCGCCGCGGGCTAGCCCGGGCTCGAAGGTCACGGTGCCGTCGGCGCCGGTCTTCTTGACGGCAAGCACCTCGTTGTTGCGCGCTAGCAGGCGAAGCTCGACGTCGCCGAGCGGCGCGGTGGTGGCGAGCGAATTGACGAAGGCGTGGATGCCGTCAGTGCCGGAGAAGGCCGTGAGCCCGAGATCGGAGACGATGAACCACTGGGTGGTGCGTTCGCCATAGTCCTCGCTCGACACGTTGCCGGGTTGGGCCGCTAGCAGGTAGACGCCCGGCGCCATGGTGGGGAGCGCCTCGGTGACGGGGAAAGCCGTCGTGATCTCGGCGTTGAGCTCCTTCTCCACCTTGAGCTCGCCGGTCCACACCTTCTCGCCCTTCTCATCGGCGATCTCGTCGAGAGTGTAGCCCTGGAGATTGCGCTCGAAATCGTAGCCGAGCACGTTGTCGAGCAGACTGCGGTCGCCAATCTGGTAGATCGTGACCTTGACCGTGTCGGTATTGACGGTGATGAGTGGGATGCCCTCCTGGCCGGTTTTTGGCAGCACATAAGCCTTGCCGGAGAGGCGCACTGAGGGGCTGCGGTCGCGCACATAGATGGTGAACTCGGCGTCCTTGAGCAGGTCCTCATCGACCGTGGAGGGAAGCCCGGCGCGGAGCGTGATGCCGTAAGTCTCGCCGTGCTTCAGCCCTTCGACGCAGATCTGCTGGTCGTCGACCGAGAGCGCGGGCTTGTCCTCGCCCGCCACCGCCACGTAAGGCGAAAAGTCGGTGCGTTTGGGCAGGGCCTCGCTGAACTGGAAGCAGGCGCGTGGGCTTGCCGCATCGGAATCGACGCTGAAATTGGCGACGCGGAAGCCGTACTTCTCGCGCAGCGCATCGTATTGGGCTCTAAGCTCGGGCGTGTCGTGCAGCTTGAGCGAAAGCTTCAGCACGTTAAGCGCCGACCGCCATTCCTCGCGCTTGCCGAAGGCATTGGCGAGCGTGATGAGGTCGGCAGCCTCCTCGTCAGGCGTGGTGGCGCGTTGATAGGCGATATAGGCGGCAGTCCGCGCCCGCTCGAAGCGCGTCGAGCCGTCGTCGTTGTCGGAGGGTGGAATGAGAAGCCAGATGTCGGCGAGCCTGCGCCAGGCCTTGGCGTCGTCGGGCGCGACGGTCACGATCTGGACATAGACGTCGGCGGCGCCTTCGAGGTCTTGCCCCTTGATGAGCGCATCGCCCTCCTGCTTCAGCTTGATGACCGGCTTCTCGACGGTGCCTGCCTCATCCTTGAGGTCGGCCTCGAGCGTGATCGCGGCATCGTCGAGAGCGTCGTCTTGGAAAGTCTTCTGGGCGGCTTGGGTGGGGGTGGTGACGATAACAAACAGCGCGGCGACGAGGCCGGCGCGGAACCATGCGAACATTGACGTCCTCCGGGGGCCCGCTCGGCAGACGGGCTTGATCCCCATTTTAGTCGAGCATTATGACAGAAGCCAGAGGGAGCCGGCCTGATCTCAATCAGCCAAGGCTCCGAGGGGCGGCCAGCCATACAGCGCGGCAGCCCTGCGGATCAAGGCTTCCGCCAGGATCGACCCGTTGTCGGAATTGGTCATCACCACCATGCCCTGGCCCTCGCCGGGGAGCAGGATGAGATAGGCCTGATAGCCCACATTCTGCCCGCGCTTCATGAGAACGGGCGAGTCCGCGCCCTCGCCGACAGCGGCGCCGAGCCCGTAGGGACCGCCATTCTGCCGCGTCAACATCTCCCGCGCCGTGTCGGGCAAAAGAACGAGGCGGCTTTCCCCGCGCCATGCCCGGCCAAACACAAGCAGGAGATTGGCGAGGTCCGATGGCGTCGACCAAAGCCCTGCCGCCGCGTGCTCGGGGAAGACATGGAAGCCGCTCGCGAGCTCTCTGCCGTCGGCAAAATGACCGGTCGCGGCTTGCGGCTCGAGCTCGGCGGGCAGGGGCTGCGCGAAGGTGCTGCTTCTCATGCCGGCCGGCTTCAGCACGAGACTGTCCATGGTCTCGGCAAAGGGCGCCTGCGCGGCATCGACCATGAGGGCTTCGGCAATCTCGTAGCCGCCGCCTGAATAATGATAGGCGCCGCCCGGCACCGCGGTCACCGTGACCGGCGCCGAATTGGCCGGCGACGTGCCGTCCAGGATTTGGCTCAGGGTCGGCAGAGGCGCGCCAAGCTCATAGCCGAGGAAGCCCGGAACGCCGATGCCTGCCGTCATGCTGAGGAGACCACGCAGGGTGACTGGGTGGTCTTTGTCGAAATCGTTAGCCGGCACCTTCCAGGAGGTGAGCCCGGCGTTCACGTCTTCATCGAGACCGAGGCGCTTCGCATCGACGAGGCGCATGGCTCCCACGGCGGCCACGAATTTCGACAGCGACGCCGCCTGAAAGAGCGTGTCGGGCGTGGTCCCGGCACCATAGGCGTGAGCCCACGCGATGCGGTCGTGATCGATGAGCGCGATGCTGACCGATGGGATGTTGAGCGTGGCCATCGCGTCTGCGAGCGCGAGCTCTTTCTCAGTGCCGCCGACGGCGATGGTGAGATTGCTCTCAATGTCCGTCGGTTCCGCCGCAGGCGCCGATGCGCTTATCGTCAGGGCGATGGCGACGCCAAGATAGACGGCGGCGAGAAGATAGAAGGCGGCGAGCCGCCGGAGGGCTCCTTTCATACCGTTCACCCTCACGCGGCGCTCTCGATCTCCCGCGCGAGGCCGACAAGCTCGCCGCGCACCCATTCATGGCACTCGTCGCGGTCATAGCTCGAATGCCACAACAGCCTTAGCGGAAAAGCGATGGACCCAAAGGGCTGGGCAACGCGGACGAGCCCGAACTGCTTCTCGATGATCAGCGCCAAGGACGCCGGCAGCGTGAGCAGCGCATCGCCATTCAACGCGAGCAGGAGCCCGACCAGCACCGAGGAGACGCGCGAGGAGATGGTGCAGCTGAGCTTCTTCGCCGCAAGCTCGCGGTCGATCAGCTCGATGGCGGGAAGCGAGTTCACGGCGATATGGTCGGCCTCGGCGAAGGCAGCTTCTTTCGGCTTCCGTTGCGCGAAAGGATGCCCCGGGCGGGCGAGTGTGGCGAGCTTATCGTCGAACAGCTTGAGCACGCGGATGTCCGGCGCCGGCACGGCGCCGCCCTCGATATCGATCACGAAATGGCAGCGCGCGTGGCGAAGCGCGTCGGCGTTCTCGTCGCGATGCGACGGCGTCCAACCCGCGTGCACGCTCGGGGCCAGACGCTGCAAGCGCTGGCGAAGGGGCTGCACCAGAATGAGCTCGCCCGCCTCGCTCGCGGCGATGGCGAAGTCGCGCACGGCAAGCGACGCGTCGAACGGCTGGCTCGGCCTGAGCAGGCTCTCCATGCCGGCCAGGATGACGTGAACGGTGGGTGCAAGCTCGAGGGCCTTGGCGGTGGGCACGAGACGCTGGCCCGCGCGGACGAAGAGCTCGTCGGCGAAGATTTCGCGGAGCTTGGCCAGCGCATGGCTGATGGCCGAGGCGCTCCTCCCCAGCCGCTCAGCGGCGCGGGTGACGCTCGCGTCCACCAGCAACGCATCCAGCGTCACCAGCAAATTGGCATCGACCTCCCTTAAGTGCATGGCGTGCAACAATTCTGCTGAGAAGAGTTCACTACGTGCATGTTACTATTTGCGCTATTGCTTTGACAAGGCGTCCGGCTGCCCAGCCCGGGAGCCTGAAGCGTCTA
>DFXC01000046.1:0-1616 GCA_002383105.1 Hyphomicrobiaceae bacterium UBA4118 | reverse complement strand
GGCTAACCCCGCGGACGCTTCCTCATCTCAACTTGCGGCGGTCCGACGGTTTCGGCCCGAGGGCCGCCGCATTCCTGTCGCCTGCTGGCGGCTTCGCTGGCGAATGCCGGGCGGAAACCCCGGCGAAGGGGTGCTGATGTTTGGACGATCGACGCTGGCCCGGCCGTTCGCCGCTGCCACTCTGTGCCTAGGCCTTGCGACTGGAGTTACGATTTCGCCCGCTCTGGCCGAGCCCACGCCCAAGGACGTGCTGAAGACCTATGTCGACATGGCCGAGGCCGGCTATACCGACGCCCTCGACACCGCCAGGACCCTGAAGCTCGCGGTCGATGCCTTGCTCGCCAAGCCGACCGAGGACAATCTCCGCTCTGCCCGCGCCGCCTGGATCGCCGCCCGCATCCCCTACATGCAGACCGAGGCCTTCCGCTTTGGCAATTCCATCGTCGACGATTGGGAAGGCAGGGTGAACTCCTGGCCGCTCGATGAGGGGCTGATCGACTATGTCGCCCCGTCCTACGGCACCGAGTCCGCCGAGAACGAGCTCTATCTCGCCAATGTCATCGCCAACAAGACGCTCACCATCGGCGGCAAGAAGCTCGACACCTCGAAGATCACCAAGGCGCTTCTAGCCGACCAGCTGCAAGAGGCCGGAGGCGTGGAGGCCAATGTCGCCACCGGTTATCACGCTGTCGGGTTCCTGCTGTGGGGCCAGGATCTGAACGGCACCGGTCCCGGCAACGGGCATCGCCCGGCAACCGACTACGACCTCAAGAAATGCACCAACGGGAACTGCATAAGGTGCGCTCAATATCTCAGCACCGTCACCGACCTTCTCGTCGACGATCTCGCCTTTATGGCGGCCCAGTGGGGCCCCGACGGCGCGGCGCGCGAGAAATTGATGGACGGCGAAGACCAGGACGGACTCGTCGCCATCATGACCGGTCTCGGCAGCCTCTCTTACGGCGAGCTCGCCGGCGAGCGCATGAAGCTCGGCCTCATGATCCACGATCCCGAGGAGGAGCACGACTGCTTCTCCGACAACACGCACGCCTCGCACTTCTTCGACGCTCTCGGCATCCACAACGTCTATGTCGGCCGCTATCGCCGCGCCGACGGGTCTCTCGTCACCGGCCCAAGCGTTTCCGATCTCGTCAAGGCGAAGTCGCCTGAGGCCGATGCCGAGCTGCGGGCGAAGCTCGACGCCACCATGGGTGCGATGAATACGCTCTATCTTCGCGCGCTGACCACCGAGTCCTATGACCAGATGATCGGCGAGAGCAACGATGCGGGCAACGCTGTCGTCCAGCACGCCATCGACGCCCTTCTCGACCAGACCAAGTCGCTCGAGCGCGCCGTCGCCACCCTCGATCTCAAGGCCATCCAGTTCGAAGGCTCTGACAGCCTCGATAATCCGGCGAAGGTGCAAGGGGACAGCGCCGCTGCCGGCGATGGAGGTGCAAAGCCGAATTGACGCAGGCCGTTGGGGTACGGCATACGTTATAACATAACAAAATGCGTGGAATTGGACTGAAATGCGAAAGCCTTGGGGGGCTTCAATGACTGGCAGGCGGATCACGCCACACCATCTTGCGACACGACGATCTTCAGGCCGTTGC
>DFXC01000129.1 GCA_002383105.1 Hyphomicrobiaceae bacterium UBA4118 | reverse complement strand
ATCTAATTTTCGGCACACACAGGTTCCACCATCCTCACCAAACTGGAAAGTTGACCCCCAAATGCCGCCCGAGAGACTTTCTTAGCGGGGCGCGACGGAATTTGGCGCGGAATTGTCTCTGCCACTTAGAACCGAATCCGAGGACGCGAAAACAGCGCGGAATTCGGCCGCGAATTCAACCCGTCCCTGAAAGACATAAAATCGTTCTATAACAAGTACTTAGTGTGGCTGGGGCGCCAGGATTCGAACCTGGGATCACGGGACCAAAGCCCGTTGCCTTACCGCTTGGCCACGCCCCAATCCGCTCAGGTGATTTGAGGCCCCGCCCCCGGCCCGACGGGGCTCGGCGATGGGCGCTCTCGCTCGGACCGCTCACGCGTCGAGACATGGTGAGCTTGCGCCGTCCTACCAGCATCGGGACTTTGGGGCAACGGATGCTGGGCGCCTGCACGACAATGGCTTTCTTGCTAGGCTTGGCCGAGGCGGCTATATACGGGCTCTTCAGCCAGTCGGAGTGTGGCGCAGTCTGGTAGCGCACCGCGTTCGGGACGCGGGGGTCGCAGGTTCAAATCCTGCCACTCCGACCAGGCTGCCTGCCTCTCCCGATCGCGGCCGCAATGGCTGCTCCCGCCACGGCGTCTCCGAGGCGGACGCCGACTCCCGGCCGCAGCCGAAAGCCCTACCGGCCAGGTTCTTGAGGGGGCCAAGCCCTAGAGGGGCCGGCCGCGCGGCAAGCCACATTTTGCGCAAAAAGCAATGGGAAAGTAACGCTGCCAGGAAGGTAGCGCTGTCGCCGCCCTTGCGCTCCGCTAGAATAGGCTCAGGGTTCGACGAGAAGACCAACAACTCATTGAGACCATGTCGGCGGAGCTTGCCTTCAATCGCAGCGTTGACGTCGACTATGGCGTTGCCCAAGAGGTGGCGCCGGGCGTCCGCCGCATCGTCGCCAACAATCCCGGCCCCTACACCTTTCTCGGCACCAACACCTATCTGGTCGGGACCGGCCAGGTCGCCGTCATCGATCCGGGCCCCTTGGACGAGCAGCACCTGATAGCCATCGCCAAGGCCATCGCCGGCGAGCGCCTCACCCATATCCTCATCACCCACAGCCATCGCGACCATTGCGACGGCGCGCGCGCGCTTCAGGCGCTGGCCGGCGGAGAGATCGCCGCCTTCGGGCCGACCGGCTCGGCGCGGGGCGCCGGCGCACCCGGTCTCGGCTATGCCTTCGTCGATCCGGCCTTCGTGCCGGACCAAACGATTGCCGACGGCGACACGGTCAGGGGACCGGGCTTCGCGCTCGATGTCCTGCACATGCCGGGCCATGCGCCGGACCACCTCTGCTTCGCGCTGGTCGGCAAGCGCACCGTCTTCACCGGCGATCACGTGATGGGGTGGAACACGACCGTGATCGCGCCGCCGGAAGGCAACATGGCGAGCTTCCTCGCCTCGCTGGAAAAGCTGATGCCGCGCCACGACAAGATGTTCCTGCCGGGCCATGGCGGGCGCATCCAGACGCCGCAACGCGTGGTCAAGGCCTATATCATGCACCGGAAGTGGCGCGAGCAGACCATCCTCACCTGCCTAGACGAGGGGGACTGCACCATTCCGCGCATCGTCGCCCGGCTCTACGGCACGCTCGATGCCGGGCTGAAAGAGGCCGCCGCGCTCTCCGTGCTCGCACATCTGGAGCACCTCATCAGTCGGGACTTAGTTTCGGCGGAGGGGGCTCCTTGCCTGTCGAGCGCTTTTTGTCCGCGTCCTTCTTAGCGCCCTTCTTGTTGGTCTTCTTCTTGCCGGCGGGCGTGTCCTTGTCCTTGGGCTCTGCCTGCTCGAGCACCGTCTTCTCGCCCTTCTCCAGCGCCGCCGACACTTCCTCGAACAAGCGGCCGATGCGTTTGGCATTGGCGCCGAGGTCGTGCATGCCGTAGCGCGATACCGAGCGGACGTCGATCTCGGCGTGGGCATTGTCGCCCTTGATCTGCACGATCATGTCGTCGGTGAAGCCCATGATCAGGGTCCGGTCGGTCGCCTCGATGCGGCCGATGCCGGTCTCGCCGGGCGGCTCGCTCAGCGCGACGGTCCAGCCGAGCCGCTCTACCGCCTCCTGCACCAGGCTGAACACCTCCGGCGCCGAGCGCTCGAGCGCCATGGGCCCGATATTCGGGTAAGCCTCCTCCTGCAGTTCGGCGGCGGCGGCGTCAGGATCCTTGATGGGATTGGCGTCGGCCGGGCGCAGACCCGCAAGCACCTTGAATTCAAGGGGCTCTTCCGGCGTGGTCTCGATGTCGTTGAGCATCGGCTTGGTGATGGCATGGGAGAGATAGAAGAGCGGCACCGCGAGCCCGACAAGGGCAATGAAGATGGCGGCGACGGCCTGGCTCGCTCCGGTCTGGCCGCCGAACCAGATGCGCACGATGGAGGCGAAGGCGATGGCGATGGCGGCGAACAGCCCGACGATGGAGACGGCCAGAAGGTTCATCGCTGCCGGCGTGCTCAACGAGGCGAAGCGGTGCAAGAGCACCGTCAGGATGAGGAGCTGCACGAAGAAGATCGCGATCCGCCGCGCCCAGGTCGCCTCGCGGGCTTCCTTGACGGAATAGCGCGCGGTCGAATATCGCGCCATGGAGTAACTCACGTCTCGACCCTCAAAAGCTCAACCTTGCCACTTCGCGGGATGGTGAAAGCCCGCTTGATCCTTATATCGCTAAAGCAAAGGCGTGGCAGGTTTGTGGTGGTCGGCTTACACATGTTGCCCGCATTGATGTGCAGCTCGGCGCCGTTGATGTAGCTCGACTGCTCGGTGCACAGGAAATAGATGGCTTTGGCCACCTCCTCCGGGAGCCCAAGCCGTCGCATCGGGATATCGGCGACTAGCTTCTCGGTGCCCGGCGACAGGATCGAGGTATCGATCTCGCCAGGCGAGATGGCGTTCACCCTGACGCCGCGCGGCGCGAAGTCGGCCGCCATCTCGCGGGTGAGCGCGGCGAGCGCAGCCTTCGAGGTCGCGTAGGCCGAGCCGGCGAAGGGATGCACCCGCGAGCCCGCGATCGAGCTCACGTTGACCACGCAGCCGGAGACGGCGGCGAGCTCCTCCATCAGGCCGCGGGCAAGCATCAGCGGCGCGAAGAAGTTGACCTAGAACACCGCCTTCCAATCCTCAACCCGCGTCTCGATGGTGCTCAGCCTGCTGCCCCTCTCCCCCTTGGGCGAGATCGCCGCATTGTTGACGAGCGCATTCAGCCTCCCGCCGTGTGCGCGCAGCCGGTCCTTCATCTCGGCGATGGCGCGGATAGTGTTGTCGGGGTCGCCGAGATCGACCTGGACGTGGTCCTCGGGGCCTGCCTCCCAAGGGCAATCCTCGGGGAAGGGGTGGCGCGAGCAAGAGATCACCCGCCAGCCGGCGGACGAGAAGCGCTTGACCGTGGCGGGGCGCCGGTCAGGATCAGGGTCCTGCGCTCCTCATTGGGGATGTGCGTCATTTGCTTCAGGCTGATTTGCTGCCGCTTCCCTTGCGAACATAGGCGGTAAGCGGGGTCACGGGTAGAGCCGGGTCTTGGTCCAGGGGTCTTGCGGCGAAGCGCGCCGGAACACGATGCGGTCGTGCAGCCGGAAGGGTCCATTCCTCCAGAACTCAATCTCGAGAGGCACGAGGCGATAGCCGCGCCAATAGACCGGGCGCGGCACCGCGCCGTCGCCGAAAGCTTGAGTGAGCCGCTCCACCTCCGCTTCGAGGGCCGCGCGGCTCGCAAGCGGCCGGGACTGAGCCGAGGCACAGGCCCCGATGCGGCTCTCCCGATGCCGCGTGGCGAAATAGGCGTCAGCTTCGGCCTCGGTGGTGGGCTCGACCAGTCCGCGTATGCGAATCTGGCGCCCCAGGCTCTTCCAGTAGAAGAGGAGTGCTGCCTTAAGCGTAGCGGCAAGCTCGAGCCCCTTGGCACTCTCGCAATTGGTGTAGAAGACGAAGCCCCTCTCGTCGGCCCTTTTGAGGAGAATCATCCGCACATTGGGCAGGCCTTGCGCGTCGACCGTCGCAAGCGCCATGGCCTCGGGGTCGGCGGGCTCGGCGGCTTCCGCCTCAGTCATCCAGCTGCGAAACAAAGAAAAGGGGTCGTGGGCTTCGGTGAAGTCCGCCCCCTCCGGCGTCTTTGCCTTACGCGTGCTGGCGATGGATTGACGGTCGTCCATGGCTCAAAACCTCTAGCATGCCCCAAAGAATTTTTTTTGGCGTTATCCCGCCGCGGAACGGGCATTTACGTTTTCCTCACTCTGATAGGGCACGATTGTCGACGTTGGTAGTGGCGCGGGGGGGATTATGTGATTCCCGCGTCAGAGTTGGGGACGGTTGGTTATGCGTACGTTCCGTTGGAACGCTCCTATCATCATTGGGGCGGGCGCTCTCGCGTTTTCATTATTGTCGCCCGCCTCTCTTCCTCTCAAGGCCGAGGAGAGGGGAGCGGAAGCAGCGGTCGCCTCAGAGGGGCCGCAGCTTGACCTTGACGACCTTAAGGCACGATTGGATCGGAGCGACCGGCAGGCCGCGATGCAGGCGCTGCAGCTCGCGCTCAGCGAGCTCGGCGACGGCGTGACGCTTGTCTGGCAGCGTCCGGATCGCGGGCTGGTGGGCCGAATCAAGCCCGTGTCGGCCTTCCGCGACGACAAGGGCAGAGTGTGCCGCCACGTGGTCTATTCGCTCACGCTCGGCACCTATCAGCGGCAGATCGAGGGCGTCGCCTGCCGGCAACCCGACGGGCTCTGGTCTCTCGCGGGCTGAGAGCACCGGTACAGATTTCGACAAGCTCCGACCCTGGAAGCGAGCTGGCAGGCCAAGGTCGCTAGGATATCCCCGCTACTGGTCCTCGGCGCCTCCCGGACCGCTCACTGACATTTCGAGACGATCTCGTAACTGAGCCTTAAACGGAGGCTGGTATTCGGTGGGGCTGCCCACTGGAGTGACTGAATCAATGTACAAGGTCCTGGCCTGCCTGAGGGACCAGCACGATTACCGGCTAGTGCTCCTGGCCGTCTTGATCTGCGGACTGGCGAGCTACACCGCCTTTCATATCTACTCAAGCGCGAGGCAGAGCCGAGGGTCGAAGCGACTCGGATGGATTTTTTTGACTGGCGTGGCCACCGGCGCGGGGATTTGGGCGACCCATTTCGTGGCCATGCTCGCGTTCAAGACCGGCCTCCCAACGGCCTATGACCCCATTTTGACGTTAGCCTCATTGCTGATCGCCATGGGCGTCACGGCCATCGGCTTCTTAATTGCGGTGCAGGGCGACACAAGATGGTACCCCGCCGCGGGCGGCGCGGTGATCGGCTTGGGCATCGCCGACATGCACTACACCGGAATGCGCGCCTTCAGCACAACGGGAACCGTTAGCTGGGACGCTTCAATCGTGGTGGCCTCTATTGTCCTGGGTGTCGTCTTCGCCTCCGTGGCCTTGGTCGCATTTCATGCAAGCCCGCGCAAATGGGCAGCCGCAAGCGCCGCCGGCTTACTGACCATCGCGATCTGCAGCCTGCATTTTACCGCCATGGGTGCGGCGATTGTCACGCCTGATCCCACGATCGTCGTCTACCCGTCCTTTATCGATAATTCGACGATGGCGCTTGCGGTAGCGGGCGTCAGCTCGCTCGTGATCCTCGCGGCGCTGGCGGCAGCCCTGATCGACAAGGAGACGGTGCGGGAATCGGTAATAAGACTGCATGAACTTGCCGACGCGGCCGCCGAGGGAATTGTCGTCGCCAAGGACGGCGAGATCATCAACGTCAATCAGCGAGTCTCCGAGCTTTCCGAACGATCGGCGGACCAATTATTCGGGAAGAGAGTCTTCGGAGACCTCCTTGTCGTAACCCGCCACCCTTACTGTGCCGTCGGCGGTCACCGCATCGAGACATTGATGATAACGGCCTCGGGCGGGGCGGTGCCGGTGGAGGTGATCTGGAAGCCGTACAAATCCGGCATACGCGCAAACGAAGTCTATGCAATTCGGGATCTGCAGGAGCGCCGCCAGGCCGAAGAGACGATCCGGCATCTGGCCCACTACGATCCCCTGACCGGCCTTGCAAATCGTGCCACATTGAGACGGCGGCTCGACAACGTCGTCGGAGAGGCGGAGGCAGACGGCCGGGCATTTGGCGTTCTGTGCATCGATCTCGACCGCTTCAAGGAGGTGAACGACCTGTACGGCCATGGCGCCGGAGATCAGGTCTTGCGAATTTGCGCCGACCGCATGTCGCATACCTCAAAGCCGGGAGAATTCCTTGGGCGAGTGGGAGGCGATGAATTCGTTATTGTGCAGACCGAGAGTCAGCAGCCCGCCTCTGCCGCGGCGTTGGCGGCCCGGCTCATCGAAGTCTTCGAAACCCCCTTCGAGGTCGACGGCACTTCCACCGACGTTGGAGCGAGCATTGGCATTGCGCTTTATCCCGACAACGGCCGCACGGCGGAGCAGCTTCTCGCTAATGCCGACATGGCTCTCTACCGCGCGAAGAACGCGGGACGAGGCGGCGCTTGCTTCTTCGAACCGGAAATGGATATGGCAGTCCGCCGCCGCCGGCGCTTGGCACAAGAGCTGAGAGTCGCCCTATTGGAGCACCAGTTCGAGCTCTACTACCAGACCCAGGTGAGGATCCCTTCGGTTGAGATAATGGGGTTCGAAGCCCTGATTCGCTGGCATCATCCCGAGCATGGTTTGGTCTTGCCCGGCGAGTTCATCCCCATCGCTGAGGAAAGCGGCCTCATTGTCCCAATCGGCGAATGGGTGCTGAGAACCGCCTGCCGCGAAGCGGCGACCTGGCCGAGACCCTATAAAGTGGCCGTCAATCTTTCGCCACGGCAGTTCCAGCATGCCGATTTCCCTGGGGTCGTGCATCACATTCTCATCGAGACGGGCCTTTCGCCAGCGCGTCTCGAACTCGAGATCACCGAGACGACCCTCTTCGAGGACTTGCAGCGGGCGCTTGATGCCTTGCGGCGCTTAAGAGCACTTGGCGTGAGCATCGCGATGGACGACTTTGGCACCGGTTATTCGTCGCTGTCATCGCTGCAGGTTTTCCCCTTCAACAAAATCAAGATCGACCGCCAATTTGTCGAGCATCTCGGCGAGAGAAAACAGGCCGCGATGATCGTCAGGTCCGTGCTCGGGTTGGGCAAGAGCTTGGACATACCCGTGCTCGCCGAAGGCGTGGAGACGCTTCAACAGCTTGAATTCCTCCACTCTGCCGCGTGCGAGGAAGTCCAGGGCTTTTATTTCGGGCGCGCGGCTTCTGCCGAACAAATCCACAAGATCATTGCCAGCGGATATGCCCAGGTTCAAACCCTGGCAGAGGACCTGCCTGCCCCCGAGGAAATCTCGCCAAGAGGCAAACTTACCCCCATCGCGGGAGGCAAGACAGGAACGCGGCGCGGGAGGCGCCCCTCGGCCGCTTAAGCGGCCCCGTCGAACGCGGCGACCCGCGCGGATTGGCTACAAAGCAGTCGGGAGAATTGCCTTCCGGCCCCGCTCCGCCCCCATGTATAAAGCAGCGACTTTCGTGCGGGGAGTTCAATGGCCGAGGCCGGCAGACTGATGGCAGACAGACGCGGGCTAGTGCTCGGCGTTGCCAATAATCGCTCCATCGCCTGGGGCATCACCAAGGCAGTGACCGATCAGGGCGCCGAGGTGGCCCTCACCTATCAGGGCGATGCCATCAAGAAGCGGGTCGAGCCGCTGGCTAAAGAGGTGGGCTCCAAGCTCGTGCTCCCGTGCGACGTCACCGACCCGGCAACGGTCGAGGCGGTGTTCGCTGCTCTCGCCAAGGAATGGGGCAGCATCGATTTCCTGGTCCATGCCGTCGCCTTCTCCGACAAGGAGGAGCTCGACGGTCGCTATGTGGACACCACCAAGGACAACTTCGTCCAGACGCTGCTCATCTCCTGCTACTCCTTCACCGCGCTCGCCAAGCACGCCGAGAAGCTCATGCCGAATGGCGGGTCCCTGCTCACGCTGACCTATTACGGCGCCGAGAAGGTGATGCCCCATTATAATGTGATGGGGGTGGCCAAGGCCGCGCTCGAGGCGAGCGTGCGCTATCTCGCGGCCGATCTCGGCAAGGGGGCGATCAGGGTCAACGCCATCTCGGCAGGCCCGATCAAGACGCTCGCCGCCTCAGGCATCGCCGATTTCCGCTATATCCTGAAATGGAACGAGTACAACGCCCCGCTCAGGCGCACGGTCTCCATCGAGGATGTGGGCGCCGGCGCGCTTTATCTGCTGTCCGACCTCGGGCGCGGCGTGACCGGGGAGATCCTGCATATCGACGCCGGCTACCACGTGGTCGGCATGAAGAACGAGGACGCCCCCGACATTTCCGTGGTGAAGGAGTAGCGGCTCCGCGGGGTAATGACAAAGTAGGGACATGCGCGCATAAGAAGCACCCATGTCGCACAACAGCTTCGGCCATCTGTTCCGCATCACCACCTGGGGCGAGAGCCACGGGCCGGCGATCGGCTGCGTGGTGGACGGCTGCCCGCCCGGCATTCCCCTGACCGAGGCGGACATCCAGGTCTATCTCGACAAGCGCAAACCCGGCCAGTCGCGCTATACCACCCAGCGCCAGGAGCCCGACCAGGTACGCATCCTGTCGGGCGTGTTCGCCGGAGAGGACGGCGCGCAGGTGACCACCGGCACGCCGATCTCTCTCGAGATCGCCAATATGGATGCGCGCTCCAAGGACTATGGGGAGATCAAGGACAAGTTCCGCCCGGGCCACGCCGACTACACCTATTTCATCAAATATGGCGTGCGCGACTGGCGGGGCTCAGGCCGCGCCTCGGCGCGGGAGACGGCCAACCGCGTAGCGGCCGGCGCCATCGCCCGCAAAGTCGTTCCCGACATGCGCGTGCGCGGCGCGCTTGTCCAGGTCGGGCCGCACGAAATCGACCGCGTCAATTGGCGGTGGGACGAGGTCGAGCGCAATCCGTTCTTCTGTCCCGACCCCGAGGCGGTGAAAGTCTGGGCCAAGTTTCTCGACGAGGTGCGCAAACGCGGCTCTTCGACCGGCGCCATCATCGAGGTCGTGGCTGACGGCGTGCCGGCCGGGCTCGGCGCCCCGGTCTACGGCAAGCTCGACCAGGACATCGCGAGCGGGCTGATGAGCATCAACGCGGTGAAGGGCGTAGAGATCGGCGCCGGCTTCGCGGCAGCTTCGCTGTCTGGCGAGGAGAACGCCGACGAGATGCGCAATCGGCCTGCCGGCTGGCCCGAGTTCAAGTCAAACAATGCCGGAGGGATTCTCGGGGGCATCTCGACCGGGCAGCCGGTCGTGGCGCGCTTCGCCGTCAAGCCCACCTCGTCCATCTTGACGCCGCAGCTCACGGTGGACAAGGACGGCAACGATACCGAGGTCTCGACCAAGGGCCGCCACGACCCATGTGTGGGCATCCGCGCCGTGCCCATCGGCGAAGCCATGGTGGCCATCGTCCTCGCCGATCACTATCTCCGCCATCGCGGCCAGACCGGCAAAGGTTAGACGAGAAGTCGTCTTCCCCCCCCCCGGCTCGGCGGAAGGCCGAGCCGCCCTCCCCATCGAGGGGAGGGATGGAGAAGAGGCGAGGCTCATCAGGCCGCCACTACCCCTCAAGTTTGCCTGAGCGTGAACCGCAAACTCCATACCTCCCCCTCGTGGGGAGGTCGGCGCGCACAAAGCGCGCCGGGTGGGGGCCTGCGTGTCAACATCTCACCGCATCAGATGCGCGACGACCTCGATATGCGGCGAGAAGAGGAACTGGTCTACGGGCACGACGCAGGCAATGCGGTAGCCGCCATCGACGAGGAGGCGGAGATCGCGCGCCAAGGTCCCCGGATTGCAGGAGACCGCGACCACGTTCGGCACACGGGACTTGGCGAGCTCTGCGGCTTGGGCCGAGGCGCCGGCGCGCGGCGGGTCGAACACGGTCGCGTCGTAGCCTTGAAGCTCCTTTGCGCCGAGCGGGCTGCGGAAGAGATCACGGGTGAAGGTGCGCACAGGCTTGAGCTTCGGCGTCCTGCGGGCCGCCTCGGAAAGCGCCGAAAGCGCCGCCTCGTCGGTCTCGAAGGCATCGACCGTAGCATTTCCGGCAAGCGCCAGAGTGAAGGTGCCGAGGCCCGCGAACAGGTCGGCGATTCGCTTGGCGCCCCCCACGCCCTCGCGCACGAGGCCGATAAGAACGGCCTCAGCGTCGCGCGAGGCCTGGAGAAAGGCGCCAGGCGGCAACTTCACTTCCATCTCCCCGAGGGTGACGGTGGGTGCGGCTCCCATAGCGATGCTCTCGCCGTCGGCGGTCACCCGCGCCACGCCGAGTGCTACCGCCTTCCCGGCAAAGGCGCCAAACGCGGCTGCCGTTGGGCGGAATCCCTCGGCGACGATGTCGAGGCCCTCGGTGGTTTGTGTCACCGTGATCCTCGCCTCGCGCTTGCCCCCCATGAGCGGCGCGAGCGCCGCTCTGAGCTTTGGCAGGCTCGCCGCGATGGGTTGGGACAGCACGGGACAGACCGCAACATCGATCAGGTCGTGGGAGCGAGCGCGGCGATAGCCGAGAGCAAGGCCGTCTGTGCCGCGGCCAAGCGTCAAGCCTGCCCGCCGCCTTGTGCCTGGCGCCACGGGCCTCACCTCCTCGACCTCGGTATCGAGCCCGCGCGACTTTAGGGCGGCCACCACCTGCTCGCGCTTCCAGCGAAGATAAGCGCCCTGCTCCATGTGCTGGAGCGCGCAGCCGCCGCAGATACCGAAATGCGGGCAGATCGGCGCGATACGGTCGGGGCTCGCTGCAAGCACCTCGATCAGGGCGGCATGGCCGTTGCCAGGGTCCACCTCGATCCGAACCCGCTCGCCAGGAAGGGTGAACGGCACGAAGATCGGCCCCTCGGGGCCTTGCGCCACGCCGTCACCTTGCGCGCCCAGGTGGGTGATCTCGACCTCAAGCTCCATAGCGGGCGCCGATCAGGAATTCCTCGTTGCCGCTGCCGCCGAGGATCGGCGAGGTGATCTCCCCCAATATCGTCCAGCCCCCCTCCCCCTCGATAAACGTCCGCACGCGCTCCACCGCCTTCTCCCGCTCCGCCGCCTCGCGCACGATGCCGCCTTTGCCGACCGCAGCCCGCCCTGCCTCGAATTGCGGCTTCACCAGGACCACGAGCCAGGCGCCTTCGGCGGCAAGGCGTAGGGCCGCGGGAAGCACCAAAGTGAGGCTGATGAAGCTGACATCGGCGACGATGGCCGAGACCCTCTCGTTAACGATCCTCGCATCGAGCGTCCTGGCGTCGGTCGCCTCGAGCCCCACCACGCGGGGGTCGGCGCGGAGCCTCTCGTGGAGCTGCCCTCGGCCGACATCGACGGCATAGACCTTGGCCGCGCCGCGGGCGAGCAGCATGTCGGTGAAGCCTCCGGTCGAGGCGCCGATATCGAGCGCAACCCTCCCCGCAGGCTCCAGCCCGAAGGCCTCCAGGGCGGCCGCGAGCTTGAGCCCGCCGCGGGAGACGTAGGGCGAGGCGCCCGGCTCGACCTCAAGGACCGCGCCGGGGGCGACCAGCGCCCCCGGCTTCAGCGCCGGCACGCCGGCCACGCTCACGGCGCCGCGCCGCACCAGGTCGGCGGCTTGGGCGCGCGAGGGGGCCAGACCAGTTTCCACCAATAATCGATCGAGGCGCGTTTTTTTGTAGATGGGCACAACAGCATCTCATAGACTTGTTCGCGCGTCGGGGATTCTCGCGCGCGGTTTTCGAGCCGGGAGCGGCCGGGCACCGTTCATCAATATACTGCGGAGCGCACCGCTCGGCGCGATACGCGGAGGTCTCGTGAGCCCGGAATCTACGGCTTACCTCACCGACAAATGTGAAGTCCAAAATCGTGACGTGACCGGCGGCAATGCCGTCATCGCTCGAGACGTGATCGAGCCGGGCGAGCTCATTGCCGTGTGGAGCGGACGGATCGTCACCGCCGAGGAGCTGGACGAGCTGGCCCCTGAGATCAGGCGCCATACGGTGCAGGTCGAGGAGGGACTCTATCTCGCCTCGCTCTCGGCCGACGAGCCGCCGGACTTCATCAACCACAGTTGCGAGCCGAATGCCGGCCTTGACGGGCAGATCACCATCGTCGCCATACAGCGGATCAGGCCCGGCGACGAGGTGACCATCGACTATGCCATGTGCGACGGCACGGCCTATGACGAGTTCGACTGCGCGTGCGGGTCGCGCGCGTGCCGCGGCCGGGTGTCGGGCGCGGACTGGCGCATTCCCGCCCTGTGGGAGCGCTACGCAGGACATTTCTCGCCCTATCTGCAACGCCGCATCGAGGCTCTCAAGCGGCGGCGCTTTAGGCGCAAGCGCGGCCTGGTGGCCGTGGCGGTGAGCCAGGCCCCGGGCGGCAGCGCAGGATGATTTCCGCCGGCGAGAGTACCCAGGCGCCGCGGGCGCCCACCCTTCTCGAAACGTTTCTCACTCCCAGACAAATCCAAGGAGCACAGTGATGCTGCTGATCGGCACCTATGTGGCGCCGAGCGCCATTCAGGGGCTCGGCGTTTTCGCGGGCGAGGCGGTGGCGCGCGGGCGCCTGATGTGGAGCCTCAATCCGAAATTTGACGTCTTCATCCGCGAGCAGGAGTTCGAGGAATTGCCCCCGCATATGCGCGAGTACCTCGCGCACTACGCCTATCCGCATCTGGAGCTGCCGGGGGTCATGATCCTCGACAGCGACAACGGCAAGTTCATGAACCATAGCCTCTCCCCGAACACGGACTTCCGCGTCTTCGACAAGGGCTATGCGCTGGTCGACATCGCGGCCGGGGACGAGATCACCTGCAACTATTTCGAGTTCGATCCGCGCTTCACCGGATTGTTTGGCGCCGGCCGGGCAGCTTCCGCCGAAGCGCCTCAAAGAAGCGTTAGCCCGATCGGCCTTACGGTTGCCGCCCATGATCGAGGTGCTCAAGGCCAAAGGGCCGGTAACCGCCAAGGCGGGAAAATTGGTTACCGCGCTGTCCGAGAAGGGCCGAGCCGAGGCGATTGCTAAGTTTGCCAAGGCCTGCGCCCTCGACTAAACAGGCCGGGCGGCCAATCCTTCCGTCGAGCTCCCGTCGTTCTTCCAGCCCCGGCCGAAACCCAAGAAGGCATTGAGACCCATGATGATCCGGCCTGCAGGTGTCCTCTTTGCGGCTGCTCTCCTCGTAAGCGCGCTCCTGGCGGGACGCTCGGCGCAGGCGGAGGAAACCCTCGTGTGGCTGGAGAAGTCGAGCGAAGGCCTGGTGTCGATCGCCTATGGGCCGGTCGATCCGGCTGAGACCCCGCTCTTCCTCCTCTCCTGCTTCAATGCCATGGGCATCGCCGTGCTCGACGTGCATAAGGAGATCCCGGACGCCAAGCCCGGCGAGCCCCTGACCATCGAGCTTTCTGCCGGCGAGGCGAAGGCCTCGATCAAAGGTGAGGCGGCGCGCGACGAGGCGAGCGGCGTGACCTTCGGCGAAGCGAGCGACGTCGCTGTGAAGCCTATCCTCGAGGTGTTGCGCGCGGCCGGGCCCTTGACCATCGCCATGGGCAAGACGAGCGCCACGCTCTCCGAGCAGGGCCGCGAGCAGGCGGTCGCCAAATTCAGCCAAGACTGCCAGCTGGACTAGCTCTAAGCGAGGCGGACGACGCCTGAGGCATCGGCATCTTTGCCGAACGCGGTGAACACCGTGGCGACGATGCCCGCGGCATCGAGCCCCGCTTCGGCATACATGGCCGCCGGCTTGTTCTGCTCGATGAAGCGGTCGGGCAAGTTAAGCGTCCGCACCTTCAGGCCGCGGTCGAGAAGGCCTTCGCGCGCCAGAGCCTGCAGCACCTGGGCGCCGAAGCCGCCTGACGATCCCTCCTCGACGGTGATAAGCACCTCGTGGTTCCGCGCGAGCTGGCGCAGAAGGTCCATGTCAAGCGGCTTGGCGAATCTCGCGTCCGCCACGGTCGTGGGTAGCCCAAAGCCGGCAAGCTGCTCGCTCGCCTCCAGGCACTCAGACAACCTCGCGCCGAAGGAGAGCAAGGCCACGGCCGAGCCCTCGCGCACCACGCGTCCCTTGCCGATCGGAAGCTGCGTGCCGCGCTTCGGCAGGACGAGCCCGGCCCCCTCGCCGCGCGGATAGCGAAAGGCTGAAGGGCCGTCGTCTATTGCCGCGGCGGTCGCCACCATGTGCATGAGCTCGGCCTCGTCGGCAGCAGCCATGACCACCATGCCCGGCAGGCAGGACAGAAAGGCCACGTCGAAAGAGCCGGCATGGGTCGGCCCGTCGGCGCCGACGAGCCCTGCCCGGTCGATGGCGAAGCGGACCGGCAGGCCCTGCACGGCGATGTCGTGCACCACCTGGTCGTAAGCGCGCTGGAGGAAGGTCGAGTAGATGGCGGCGAAGGGCCTGTAACCTTCGGCGGCGAGGCCGGCGGCGAAGGTCACGGCGTGCTGCTCGGCAATGCCGACATCGAAGGAGCGATCCGGGAAGACTTCGGCGAAACGATCGAGCCCGGTGCCTGACGGCATCGCCGCGGTGATGGCCACGATCTTCTCGTCGGCGCGTGCCTCCTCGATCAGGGCGTTGGCAAAGACCTTGGTGTAGCTCGGGGGGGCGCCTGCCGCCGAGGCCTCTTGCGCGCCGGTGACGACGTTGAAGCGGCCGACGCCGTGAAACTTGTCGGCGGAGATCTCGGCCGGCCCGTAGCCCTTCCCCTTCTGGGTGACGACATGGACGAGGATCGGGCCGTTCTTCATGGCGCGCACATTGCGCAGCACGGGAAGCAGGTGATCGAAATTGTGGCCATCGATGGGGCCGACATAATAGAAGCCGAGCTCCTCGAACAGCGTGCCGCCGGTCCAAAAGCCGCGGGTGAATTCCTCGGCCCGCGCCGCCCGCCGCTCCCAGCTTTTGGGGAGCAGCTTGTGGGCGAGCTGCTTGGCCCAGCGGCGGAAGCGCCGATAGGTGCCGCCGGAGATGAGCTTGGCAAGATAGGCGCTCATGGCGCCCACGGGAGGCGCGATCGACATGTCGTTGTCGTTGAGGATCACGATCAGCCGGGAATCCATGGCGCCGGCGTTGTTCATCGCCTCATAGGCCATGCCTGCGCTCATGGCGCCGTCGCCGATCACGGCAACGACGTTGTGGGTCTTGCCGCCAAGGTCGCGGGCGACCGCCATGCCGAGGCCGGCGGAGATCGAGGTCGAGGAATGGCCGGCGCCGAAGGTGTCGTACTCGCTTTCGGCGCGCTTGCAGAAGCCCGACAGGCCGCCCGGTTGACGCAGCGTGCGAATGCGGTCGCGCCGGCCGGTCAGGATCTTGTGCGGGTAGGATTGATGGCCGACATCCCAGATCAGCCTGTCGTCGGGGGTCTCGAACACATGATGGAGCGCGATGGTGAGCTCGACCACGCCGAGCCCGGCGCCGAGATGGCCGCCGGTCACCGCGACTGCGGCGATCAGCTCCTGCCGCAACTCCTCCGCGAGCTGCTTCAGCTCGTGGTCCTGAAGGGCGCGCAAATCCTCCGGCGTCCGGATACGATCAAGCAGCTTCGTAGGACTTTCGGCGCTCATGCTCACCTGGCGGAGTTGAGGAAAAGGGCGCGAAGGATCAAGAAAAAAGCACCTTTATCGACCATAGCAGACGTTGCAACTACCCTATCAGCGAAGCCAAGGGCATATCAGGATCATGGCGACAGACACGACCATAGCGGAGAGACCCGTCCCGCCCAAGCGGCGTCTTTCCTTCCCCTTGCTGGTGCTGCGGATGATCGCAAATCCGGTGGCGAGCTGGAGCGAGGATTTCTACGATGAGCCGCTCGTCGTGTACCGGTGGCTGGGGTTAGAGATCGCCTTCGTCATGGATCCGGAGCTGATCCAAACGATCCTGCTCGACGACAACAAGAGCTTCACCAAGCGTCCCCTTTACGATCATGTGCTCGGCGGCGCCGGCGGCAAAGGCCTGCTCATCGCCGAAGGTGAGGATTGGCGCTGGCAAAGGCGCACTGCCGCGCCCCTGTTCAGGTCAGAGGAACTCATTGCTCATGTGCCTGCATTCGCTTCGGCATGCGAGAGGGTGCTTGCAAGCTGGAGTGAGGCAGCGCCCGGATCGCCTCAGCTCATCGGCCGGGACATGACCAATGCGACAATGCAGGCTCTCCAGGACACGATCTTGGGAGCCGATCTCAGCGTTGAAGACCGTAAGGTGATCGCGGACGCGGGGACCGCATTCCTCCAGCCGACGTCGTGGAAGATCGTTTATGCCTCACTGAAATTGCCTCCGTGGACCCCCCATCCCGGCGGCGCCGGCATGCGGCGAGCAGCCATCAATTTACGCAAGGTGGCGGAACAAGTATTGGCTGCCCGGCGGCAGGATTGCGCCGATGGCGCCGAACTTTTGGGACGATTGGTGGCGGCCCGCGACCCCGGGACGGGCGCCAAGATGCCTGACAGCCTGATCATCGACAACGTGGTCACCTTCCTGATGGTCGGGCAAGAGACGACGGTACAGGCCCTCACATGGACCTTGTATCTGCTCGCGCTCTTTCCGGAATGGCAGGAAAGGGTCCTCTCTCGTCGTTATTATGTTTCCTGTAAGCTCCCGGCAAACGTGGAAGACGGGTCATGAGCGGCGTCGTACTGTCAGGGGCAACTGTAGCCGGTCAGGACTTCGATGCCGCCAAGGCGGAAGTGCGGCGCGCGGTCGAGGATTTCCTCGCCGAGGTCTTTATCCAGCAGCCTGACACGGAAGTCGTCCGCGCCGCCCGTTACGCGGTGCTTGGCGGCGGACGTCGCTGGCGCGCGCTCGTTGCCGTCGCCGCCGGCCGAATTTTCCATCACGATGCTCTCCAACTCGTACTGCCTGCGGCCTCTGGCGTGGAGCTTGCGCATGCCGCTTCCCTGGTCCTCGACGACTTGCCGAGCATGGACGATGCGTCGGTTAGGCGCGGCAAGCCTTGCACCCATCGCGTGTTTCCGGCCTGGGCCGCCGACATGGTCCCAGTGTTCCTGGTGACGCTGGCTTATGAGATTAGTCTCGACAACCCGCGCGTCGATGCGCCCGCCCGCATCAAGGCCGCCCTCGAGCTGAGCGCGGCCGGGCTCATGATGATCCGGGGACAGGTCCACGACATGCGCCAGGACCGGATGGCGTGGCAGGGGAAGAGCAGCGGCTGGTGCAGTGCTACCGGCTGAAAAGTGCGGCTCTCTATGGAGCCGGCGCCAAGATGGGTGGCATCCTTACCGGCGCGGACGACGACGAGAGTTCGAGTCTCCAGGCGGCAGGCGTCGATCTCGGCCTCTCCTACCAATTCCTCGACTATGTTGCCGATGTTATCGCCGGCGTGGCGGAGGTCGGCAAGGAGCAGGGCATGGATGCGGGAAAGTGCACCGCCGTCGATGTGTTCGGCGTCGACGGCGCGAGGCGGAAGAGCTTAGAGTTTCAGCGAAGCAGCCTGTCGCATCTGGAGCGGTTCGGGCCGGAAGCCGACTGGCTGCGTACTCTTGTCTCGGAGGCGAGCTGGAAGGCGAATTGAAGGGGCGCTTAATCCTCGACGTCGAGGGGCTCGGTGCCGGTGGGCTGGCCGTTCTGGTTGAGCGAGATCTTCTCAACGCGCGCCTCGGCCTTGCGTAACAGTCCGTCGCAATGGACTTTCAGCGCCTCGCCCCGCTCATAGATGAGGATCGAGGCCTCGAGCTCGACATCGCCCTTCTCCAGGCGATCGACGATGGTTTCGAGCTCCTTCAGCGCCTGCTCGAAGCTCATGGTCTTGATGTCGGAATGGTCGGTCGCATTGGCCATGGCCTGCCTTAGCCCCTTCCGGCGCTTCCAATCAAGAGGCGTAGCCTCAAGAACCCATCAGCGTCTCGACATGCACCGCGGTGGAGGACGCCAGAGCATCGAGGTCGTAGCCACCCTCAAGCGTGGAGACGAGCTTGCCGCCGGTATGTTTTGCGGCCACCCCTAACAGCTTCTCGGTCACCCAGGCGAAGTCCGCCTCCACCAGCCTCAGCTGCGCCAAAGGGTCCTTGATGTGGGCGTCGAAGCCGGCAGAGACGAGGAGGAAGTCCGGCGCGAAATCATCGAGCGCGGGCAGGATGCGCGTGGCGAAGGCCTCACGGAAGTCCTCGCCGTCGTCGCCGGCTTTGAGCGGCACATTGAAGATATTGCCGGCGCCGGTCTCGTCTAAAGCGCCGGTGCCTGGAAAGAGCGGCATCTGGTGGGTCGAGCCGTAGAACAGGTCCTTGTCTGACCAGAAGGCCTCCTGGGTGCCGTTGCCGTGATGGACGTCGACATCGACCACCGCCACGCGGCTCGCGCCGTGGACGGCGCGGGCATGGAGCGTCGCGACCGCCACGGTGTTGAACAGGCAGAAGCCCATGGCTCGCGACGGCTCGGCGTGATGGCCCGGCGGGCGCACGGCACAGAAGGCGTTGTTGGCGGCGCCGGCCATGACCTGGTCGACGGCGTAGATGGCTGCGCCGGTGGCGCGCAAGGCGGCGTCCCAACTTCCCGGCGAGACGACGGTGTCGGGGTCGAGCCAATTGTGGTCGCGCTTGGGGATCGCGGCGCGGATCATCTCGACATAGGCCTTCGGGTGCAGACGCTCGATGACGGCGAGATCGGCGAGCGGAGCTGTCTCCCGCATCAAATAATGAAAGCGCTCCCCTTCGAGCGCGGACTCGATGGCGCGCAGGCGGTCGGCCCGCTCGGGATGACCGAAGCCCGTGTCGTGCAACAGGCAATCCGGATGGGTGAGAAGGAGGGTCGTCATGTGCAGCTATGATAAGGCGTCGCCCTTGGTTACTGCTCAAGCTCGGCGATCAGACACAGTATGACTGGACGAAGCTCAGGGAGATGCACCGTCACGATGTCCCAAAGCCGACGGTCGTCGAGATGTTGGTAGTCGTGCCGCAGCACATTGCCAATGCCAATGATTGCGTTCCAGGGAACTTCGGGAGATTGATCCCGCAATTCAGAGGGCAAAGTTTTGGCGGCCTCGGAGACGATCTGCAGTGCCCGTTCGGTCGCGCGGCGTAATGTGTAGCTATCACAGTACGCTTCGAAGCTCACGTCGGCGAGCGCCGCGGTAAGGTCGTCGATCTCGTCGCGAATGTGAAGAAGTCGGAGTCTTGGGCTTTTCGTCGGAGCCATCAAAAGACCCGGATGGCTTCCCTCTCGATGCCGGCGCGGACATATCGCGAGAGCCCTTCGCGGGTGGAGTAGCCGATCTCCACATCGGTCCCGATCGCGTCCCGGATCGTCTGATAAGCATCCATGTATTGCAGAAAGCCGAAGCGCTCATCGGACTCCGGGTCGACAAAGACATCGACATCGGAATCGGCGCGGGCCTCGTCCCGCGCCATTGAACCGAACAGGTAAAGCGCGTCCACTCCCGCCCGGCGGAGTGCGGGCTCGGCGTCTTTTAGTTTGGCAATAATGTCGTCGCGACGCATGGCGAGGCTCGACCCTGTCGGTGGCATATTGAGCTAGCTTCATCATATAAGCGCAGGGTTCCATGACCAAAGGCTTTCGAACTGTCACCATGGCGATCCTTCCCGCTATGCCAGAGGCCATCAGACAGGCCGCCCGCGCGGTCGCCCGCGGCGACATCGTCGCGTTTCCCACCGAGACGGTCTATGGGCTCGGGGCCAACGCGCTCGACGGGACCGCAATAGCCAAGGTCTTCGCCGCCAAAGAGCGACCCCGCTTCAACCCTCTCATTGTGCATGTGCTCGGGCTCGCCGAGGCTGAAGCCTACGCTCTCCTCGACGGAACCGCGCAGAAGCTCGCCGAAGCCTTCTGGCCGGGGCCTTTGTCTCTGGTGCTCAACAAGCGCGCCGGCTGTCGCATCGCTGACCTGGTTACCGCAGGTCTCGACACCATCGCTCTTCGCGCGCCGGCTCATAAGGTGGCGCGGGCCCTCCTTGCCGAAGTGAAGCTGCCAATCGCAGCGCCGAGCGCCAACCGGTCGGGGCGCATCAGCCCGACCACGGCAGCGCATGTGGAGGCTGAGCTTGGCGAGCGGCCAGCCATGATCCTCGACGGCGGACCGTGCCCGCTTGGCCTCGAGTCGACGGTCGTCAGCCTGGCAGGGCCGGCGCCGACCCTGCTTCGGTCAGGGGCGTTACCTCGCGAGGTCATCGAGACGCTGTTGGGACAGCGTCTCGCCGAAGCGAAGGCAGGGGCGCGCCCGGCTTCGCCGGGGCAGCTCGCGACTCACTACGCCCCGGACACGCCGCTCAGACTCGGCGCGACCACCGTACACAGCAACGAGGCCCTTCTCGCCTTCGGCCCCGATGCGCCGCCCGGCGCGCTCGCCACGATCAATCTCAGCGCAAGCTGCGACCTGAAAGAGGCGGCGGCGAAGCTCTTCGGCGCGCTCAGAGAGCTCGACCGGGCGGGTGCCGCTACCATCGCGGTGATGCCCATTCCCGGCAACGGGCTGGGTGAAGCCATCAACGACCGCCTGCAGCGTGCCGCTTGCAGCACGTCGCCAAGGCGCGCTAGCGATCAGTCATGACGCCTCCACCGGAGCCCAAACCCCCAAGCCAGGACACCATCG
Source organism: Hyphomicrobiaceae bacterium UBA4118 (assembly GCA_002383105.1). Lineage (GTDB taxonomy): Bacteria > Pseudomonadota > Alphaproteobacteria > Rhizobiales > Methyloligellaceae > Methyloceanibacter. Next base: position 1,817 of record DFXC01000129.1, on the reverse strand, counting down.
ATGCGCTGGTCCGCATTGTCGGCGAGGAGCATGCGATCCGCGACGCGGAGGCCATGACGCCCTATCTCGTCGAATGGCGCGACCGCTATCGCGGCAAGGCGGCGCTGGTGCTGAAGCCAGGGGAAACTGAGGAGGTCTCTGCGATTCTCGAGCATGCCAACGCGACGCGGACGGCCATCGTGCCGCAAGGCGGCAACACCGGGCTGGTGGGCGGGCAGATCCCGTTCGAGACCGGGCATGAGGTGGTGGTCTCGCTCGAGCGGCTCAATCGCGTGCGCGACATCGACCTCGCCTCCAACACCATGACGGTCGAAGCGGGCCTCGTGCTTGCGCTCGCCCAGCAAGTGGCGGCCAGCGCCGGCCGGCTGTTCCCTTTGAGCCTCGCCTCTGAGGGCAGCTGCCAGATCGGCGGCGTGCTCGCCACCAATGCCGGCGGCACCGCCGTGCTCGCTTATGGCAGCGCGCGCGATCTCGCACTCGGGCTTGAGGTGGTGCTTGCCGACGGACGGGTGTGGAACGGGCTCAAGTCGCTGCGCAAGGACAATTCGGGCTACGACCTCAAGGACCTGTTCATCGGCTCCGAAGGCACGCTCGGCATCATCACCGCCGCGGTGTTGCGTCTCTTCCCCAAGCCCGCCGAGATTTTAACTTGCATGGCGGCCATGAGCGCGCTCGAAAGCGCGCCAGCCTTCTTCGCCCGTGTGTTGGAGCGCGCCGGCCCGATGTTGACGGCCTTCGAGATAATGCCGCGCATCGGCGTCGACTTCGTGCTCAGGCATGGGAGCGGTGTGCGCGACCCGTTCCCCTCCCCTTACCCCTGGTATGTGCTGTTTGAGCTCACCAGCCCATTTGAGGGCGACGGGCTTCGTCGCCTGGCCGAGACGCTGCTTAACGAGGGGATCGAGACGGGCGAGATCGACAATGCGGTCATCGCCTCCTCGCTCACCCAGGCCGCGGAGCTGTGGCGGTTACGCGAGCTGATGAGCGAGGTGCAAAAAGAGGAAGGCGGCAGCATCAAGCACGACGTCGCCGTGCCGGTGGCGCGCGTGCCTGAGCTTGTCGCCCGCGCCAACCAGCTGGTCGAGCTGATGATCCCGGGGGCGCGGCCCGTGCCCTTCGGCCATCTCGGCGACGGCAACATCCATTACAATGTGAGCCAGCCCCTCGGCATGGACCGGTCCATTTTCTTAAGCTCCTGGGAGACGCTCAACGCCGCGGTGCACGAGATCGTGCTCGATCTGGGCGGCTCGATCAGCGCTGAGCACGGGATCGGGCGCTTGAAACGCGATCTCCTGCCCCACGTTAAGCAGCCTCTCGAGCTCGAGCTGATGCGCAAGATCAAGTCCGCCTTCGATCCGAATGGCATCCTCAACCCCGGCAAGCTGTTATGAGCGAGAAAAGTTTGGGATGCGGTCGATGACTTCATCGCCGCCCATCTCGTCGAGCACGACCCGGCGCTTCCGGCGGCACTCGAGGCAAGCGAAGCGGCCGGTCTGCCTTCGATCAGCGTCGCGCCCAATCAGGGCAAGCTCCTCATGCTGCTGGCGCGGGCCATCGGCGCACGGAAGATTCTGGAGATCGGAACGCTTGGCGGCTACAGCACGATCTGGCTCGCCCGTGCGCTTCTCCCCAAGGGGCGTCTCGTCACGCTCGAGGCCGACCCCGATTACGCCAAGGTGGCGAGCGCCAATATCGCGCGAGCCGGGCTCGAACGGCTCGTCGAGATTCGTGTGGGCCGCGCGCTTGACACACTGCCGAGCCTCGCCGCCGAAGCTCCCTTCGACTTTATCTTCATCGATGCCGACAAGCCGAGCACC
>DFXC01000130.1:4036-7601 GCA_002383105.1 Hyphomicrobiaceae bacterium UBA4118 | reverse complement strand
ATGAACGAGCCGCCCGGCGCGCGTGCCCGCGTGGGTCTCTCCGGGCTCACCGTCGCCGAATATTTCCGCGACCAGGGGCAGGATGTGCTGTTCTTCGTGGACAACATCTTCCGCTTCACCCAGGCGGGCTCCGAGGTGTCGGCGCTTCTCGGCCGAATTCCCTCTGCCGTGGGCTATCAGCCGACCCTCGCCACCGACATGGGCGCCCTGCAAGAGCGCATCACCACGACGCAGAAGGGCTCGATCACCTCGGTCCAGGCGATCTACGTTCCCGCCGACGACCTCACCGATCCGGCGCCGGCCACCTCCTTCGCCCATCTCGACGCCACCACGGTGTTGTCGCGCAGCATCGCCGAGAAGGGCATCTATCCCGCCGTGGACCCGCTCGATTCCACCTCGCGCATGCTGTCGCCACTCGTGGTGGGCGAGGAGCACTACGCCGTCGCCCGCCGCGTGCAGGCCATCCTGCAACGCTACAAGGCGCTGCAAGACATCATCGCCATTCTCGGCATGGACGAGCTCTCCGAGGAGGACAAGGTCACGGTGGCGCGAGCGCGAAAAATCGAGCGCTTCCTGTCGCAGCCTTTCCATGTGGCCGAGGTGTTCACCGGCTCTCCCGGCGTGTTCGTCGATCTCGCCGACACCATCAAGGGCTTCAAGGGGCTGTGCGACGGCGCCTACGACCATTTGCCGGAAGCGGCGTTCTACATGGTCGGCACCATCGAGGACGCAGTCGCCAAAGCCGAGAAGCTCGCCGCCGAGGTGGCTTAGCGTCCATGTCCGATCCCTTCAAATTCGAGCTCGTGTCGCCGGAGCGGCTGCTCGTTTCGGGCGAGGTGGAGCAGGTGCTGGTGCCCGGCGCCGAAGGCGACATGACCGTGCTCGCTCATCACGCGCCGCTGCTGACCACGCTCCGACCAGGGCTGCTCGACATTGGCTACGCAAGCGGCGAGCATCAGCGCTATTTCATCCGCGGCGGCTTTGCCGAGGTCGGGCCTTCGGGGCTCACGGTCCTCGCCGAGACTGCCGTCGATCTTGTCGAGCTCGATGCGGGGCGTCTCGCAGGGGCGATCAAGGATGCCGAAGAAGACGTTGCCGACGCCTCGAGCGACATCGCCCGCGACCGCGCCCAGACCAAGCTCGACCACCTCCGCCAAGTCCAAAGCACGCTCAATCTTTAGAACACCGGTTTTTCCGAAAAGACCCGTGCTCCGAAACGCCCGGAACCACATCGGATTAGGGCTTTCAGCCCGACGTTTGCTATAAGAGGGCCCAAAGAAAAGGGCTGTCCGGGGGCTCGCCACGTCCCCCGGCGGGGGCGGCGGACAAGGGCAATGCAGCAAAAGACCGAACCGAGACGGGTGCGATCCTTAAGCTTCGGCATCGAGCGGCTCGGCCTTCTCGCCCTCCGTTATCCCGTCGTCGTCGCCACCATCCTTGCCGCGGTCACCGTGGCGGCGCTGTTCGGCATCACCAAGCTCAGGGTCGACGATTCGCTCTCCGAGCTGTTCCGCACCGACGCCCCGGAATTCCACGACTACGAGACAATCTCCGAGCGCTTTCCCTCGAGCGAGTACGACGTCCTCATCGTGGTGAGCGGCAATGACCTGCTCGAGCGCAAGTCCATCCAGGCACTGCGCAACCTCGTCATCAATCTGCAATTCGTCGACGGCATGGCGGGCGAGGTCTCGCTGTTCTCGGCCCGCGAGGCGCCGGAAGCCGGCAAGGTGCCAGGCCCGGTCTTCCCGGCGGCTCTTCCCAAAGGCGAGGCCTATAAGGACCTCATCGACAAGGTCCGCCGCAACGAGATCATCTCCGGCAAGCTCCTCTCCGACGACGGCACGCTGACCCTTATCCTGCTAGCGCTCGATCGCCAGGTCGTCGAGAGCAAGGGCCTGAATTCCGTCGTTCAGCAAATCCACGACACGGCGGAAGAAAATCTGAAGGACACGACGCTCAAGATGCAGCTCTCCGGCGCGCCGGTGATGCAGCTCGAGATCAGGAACGCGGTCGAGCACGACCGCAACCTCTACAACGCCCTCGGCTTCCTGTTCGGAGCGGTGATCGCCTACGCCTTCTTCCGGCGCTTCTCGCTGATGCTGATCGCGGCCCTCCCCCCGGTCATCGCCATCGTCTGGTCGCTCGGGCTGTTCGGCTGGCTCGGCTTCAAGCTCAATCTGTTCCTCAACGTCATGATCCCGCTGATCATGGTGCTCGGCTTCTCCGATTCCATGCAGCTGACGGTCGCCATGCGCAACCGGCTGCTCGAAGGAGACCGCCGCATCAAGGCGGCCCGCTATGCCGTGCTGGTGGTGGGTCCCGCTTGCGTGCTGGCCACCGCCACCGCCGCCGCCTCCTTCATCGCACTGCTCTTCTCCCAGTCGGCCCTAATCAGGACCTTCGGCATCGCCGGCGCCCTGTCCACGGCGATCGCTTTCGTGGTCGGCATCTCGCTCGTTCCCTTGCTCACCCGCTCGCTTATCCCGCGCAATGCCAAGGCCTACGCCGCCAATCTCAAGAGCCACGACCGGGCGATGAACGCGCTGAAGCGCTTCTGCGGCAAGATCGCCGAGTTCGGCGTGCGCTACCCGCACATCGTTGTCGCGCTTGGCCTTCTTGTGGTGATCGGCTTCGGCGCCATCTATGTGACGCTGCCGCCCCGCTACCGCCTCGCGGACCAGGTGCCCGATCGCGAGCAGGCCGTGGCCGCAAGTGCCCAGCTCGACGAGAAGCTCACCGGCGCCAACCCGTTGCACGTGATGATCGACTACCCGCAAGGCAAGACGCTGTACGATCCGCACGTCCTTCAGGCGATCAGCGACGTCCATGCCATCGTCGAGAAGCAGCCCGGCGTCGGCAATGTGTGGTCGATCGAAACGCTGCGGCGCTGGCTCGCCAAGACGCAAGAGGATACGCCGGAGAAGCTGCAGGAATATGTGTCGATCCTGCCCGACTATCTGGTCGACCGCTTCATCGACGAGAAGGACAATTCCGTCGTCGTCACCGGGCGCATCCCCGACATCGATGTGAGCGATCTCCTCCCCGTCATCGAGAAGCTCGACGCCGACCTCAATGCGGTGCGCAAGGCCTATCCCGACTACCGCATCGTGGTCACCGGGCTCTCGGCCATCGCCGCCCGCAACAGCGCGACGATGATCGGCAAGCTCAACGCCGGGCTAACCACCGAGATCGTGTTCATCTGCATTTTCCTTGGATTCGCCTTCCGCTCGGTGATGGTCAGCGTGGTCACCGTGCTGCCGACCCTATTTCCGGTATTCACCGCCGGCGCCGTTCTGGCGGCTTCCGGCGAGGGCCTGCAATTTGCCAGCATCGTCGCGCTGATCGTGGCCTTCGGGCTGTCGCTCAATGCCGCGGTGCATTATCTGAACCGCTTGCGGCTCGAGGACCGCCCCGGCGAGGACCCTGCCATCGGGGTGGAGCGCGCGACGGTCCTGATCGGCCCGGCGCTGGTTCTAACCTCGCTGATCCTCGCCTTCGGCCTCGGCATCACGGTCCTGTCCGCGCTGCCGTCGTTGCGGCTGTTCGGCAAGCTTTCGGCGCTGAC
>DFXC01000130.1:0-3832 GCA_002383105.1 Hyphomicrobiaceae bacterium UBA4118 | reverse complement strand
AAAGATCATGCGCAGACAGGGTGTGAGGCTCGCGCCTCAGTCCACGAGCGGGCCGAATTCGCCGATCACGCCGGCATAGACCTCGCGCTTGAACGGCACGACGAGTCCGGGTAGCTCCGCCATTTTCACCCATCGCCAGGCGTCGAACTCCTGCTCGTGGCCTGCGCGCGGGCCGATGTCGATCTCGCTGTCCTCCCCTTCGAAGCGCGCGGCGAACCACATCTGTTTCTGGCCGCGATAGCGCCCCTCCCAGGCGACCCCCAAGAGCTCGCTCGGGAGATCGTAGGTGTACCAGTGCCGCGTGCGCGCGATGAAGCGGGCGCTGCGCACGCCGGTCTCCTCTTGCAACTCGCGCCGTGCGCCGGCCTCGGGGTCTTCGCCCTCGTCGAGTCCGCCTTGCGGCATTTGCCACCAGGTGCCGACGCCCTCGGGCGCGTCGGCATGATCGGCGCGCCTGCCGACGAAGACGTGACCGTGCGTATTCAGCAGCATCACGCCGACGCAGGGCCGGTAAGGCAGACGCTCTCGTTCCGTCATGGGAAGAGGATCAGCTTTGCCGTTGGGACCGCACTACGGTGCTCACCGGCACGAGCACGAAGCCCTTGGCCTCGAGCTTGGCAGCCCAATCGGCGAGCTGCTTGACGGTGGCGGGCTTGGCTTTGGCCACGCCGATCGCCGTACCCCGCTCCTTGGCCAGAGCCTCGAGCTGCGCCAGTTGCTTGGCCATGTCGGCCGGCGAGGCGCCCGCATCGATTTGAACGCTGACGGCGGAATAATCGAGGCCGATGGTGCTTGCGATCTGCCCGGCGGCGGACTGCTGGGAGCTGCCGTCGTCGACAAAGAGCAGGCCGCGCCGCTTCATCTCCTCGAGTACCGGTAGCAAGGAATCCCGGGCCGCCTCGAACTTGGCGCCCATGTGATTGGTGATGCCGACATAGCCCGTGTAGCGCGACATCAGCCATTGCAGCCGCTTCAGGTTCTCCTGGGGCGGAAGCGTGGTGAGGAGGGTATGGGGGCCGGGATCCTCTTTGGGATAGTCATTGGGCTCGAGCGGGATTTGCAGCAGCACCTCGTGCCCCTCGGCACGGGCCTTGGTCACCAAATCCTGCAGGCTGCGGCCATAGGCGCCGTAGGACACGCTCATGGTCGCAGGCAACCCTTTGAGCACGTCGCCGGGCGGGCTGTCGGGAAATCCAAGTCCGGTGATCAGCACGGCGATGCGCGGTGGTCCCCCGGTCGGGGTTGCTGAAGCGTAGCGCGACGGGCGCGCATAGACGTCGAGGGGGCGCCTTCCGTCTGCTGCCACCTTCGGCAACGGACCATATTGTGATTCCTCGACCAATTCAGGCACCGGCGCCAGCGAGGTCGCACCCCCTTCCGTGGCGGCCCCTGCCGGCGAAGCCGCCGCTTGTGTTTGCCCTGCCGTGGGCTTGGCGCCGGTTGAAGGCGGCTCAAGCGCCGCCGTTTTGGCGTTGGACGCGGTCGAGGCTGTTTCCTCCGATGCCGGAGCAGCACCCTGGTGATCGGGATTTTCGGATGGCACCGCACCTTCAGGCGCAACCGGAGGCGGGGTTGGCGTGTCGAGTGGCAGCATCGTGCCCTGACCTGGACCAGGCTCGGCAACAGGGGCTTGCCCCGAACCGGAAGGCCCGGTCACCGCGAATCCTGGCGGAAGGTCCATGCCGCGCTTGGCGGTTTGCCCTGAAGGCGCCGCCGGCGTTGCCGGCTCGGCGTCAGCGGCGGGAGCGCCTTCCGTGGAATCGCTCGGCTCGGTGGCCTCAGGGCCAGATGTGTCAGCGGAATCCCCTGGGGGCACGCCGGCATCCGATGCCGGCTCGATCTGAAGGATGGCGACAGGTTCGCCGGACTGGCTGCCCGGAAAGAAGGCGAGCCACGCCGTGCCAAGAACCAGCGTCCAGAACACAATGCCCGCTGTGACGGCCAGCGCCTTCATCTCGCCTTCACCTCCCCGCTCGCCGACCCTGTCGTGGACATCTAGCTCCACTCCTGGGCCGTCGTCGTCTCATGGCCGGTGCGTGCCGGCCTTAGCCAGCCAAGGCTCTCGTCTAATTAGCCTCCGCCTTCTTCTTAGCGTCAGTGTCGACTGACTTGATGCCGCGCAAAATATCGAGGGCGTATTGGAGCTGGGTGTCTTTGTCCTTCTCCGGCGCCACATAGGACGAGCTTCCAGACTCCTCCTCGTCGTTGCCTTCGCCTTTCGCGCCCTCTTCCTCGCCCTCACCCTTGAGGTGGCCGCGCAGATTGGCTTCGCCTTTGGTGTTTTGCAGATCCGCCTTGGCCTTCAGATCGTCGGGCAGCTCCTCCTCGACCACGGCTTCCGGCTCGATGCCCTTGGCCTGGATCGAGCGGCCCGACGGCGTGTAGTAGCGCGCCGTCGTGAGGCGGAGCGCGCCGTTCGAGCCAAGCGGGATAATGGTCTGCACCGAGCCTTTGCCAAAGGAGCGGGTGCCGACGATGGTTGCCCGGTGGTGATCCTGCAGCGCGCCAGCCACGATCTCAGAGGCCGAGGCCGAGCCGCCATTGATCAGCACCACGAGCTTCTGCCCGTCGGTGATGTCGCCCGGCCGTGCGTTCGACCGCTGCGTCTCCTCGATGTTGCGGCCGCGCGTCAGCACGATGGCGCCCTCATCGAGGAACGCATCCGACACCGAGATCGCCTGGTCGAGCAGACCGCCGGGGTTGTTGCGCAGATCGATGACATAGCCCTTGAGCTTGGGACCGAGCTGCTGCTTCAGATCCTCGACCGCCTTCTGCAAATTGGCCGTGGTCTGCTCGTTGAAGGTGGTGACCCGGATATAGCCGACGTCATCGCCTTCAGCATTGTACTTCACCGGATTGATGTGGATCACGTCGCGCGTGACCTTCACGTCGAACGGGTCGTCGACGCCCTTGCGCACGATGGTCAGCGTGATCGGTGCGTTCACCGGCCCGCGCATCTTTTCCACCGCTTCTTGCAGGGTGAGGCCGAGAATCTGCTCCTTGTCGAGACGAGTGATCAGGTCGCCGCTCATCAGCCCGGCCTTGGCAGCCGGCGTGTCCTCGATGGGGGAGACGACCTTGACCACGCCGTTCTCCATGGTGACCTCGATGCCCAGCCCGCCGAACTCACCGCGGGTCTGCACCTGCATGTCGCGGAAGTGCTTCGGATTGAGATAGGACGAATGTGGGTCGAGCGCTGTCAGCATGCCGTTGATCGCAGCCTCGATCAGCTTGGCGTCCTCCGGCTTCTCGACATAGTCCGAGCGCACGCGCTCCAGGACCTCGCCGAAGAGATCGAGCTGCCGGTAGATCTCCGAGTTGGCGGCTGAGGCAGACTGGCTGCGCGCCAAGCTCACCATCGTCGATCCGGCAGCGAGCACGGCCAACACCAGAAGCGCCCACAGCGCGTATTCGGATTTCCGCATCATCCTTGCACCTTCTCGGAAGCCTCGGCCCACCATGGGTCAGGGTCTATTGGTCTGCCGTCCTTCCTGAATTCGACATAGAGGACGGGGCGTGAATTATCATCGCCTTGGCTCGGCGTCGCCGAATTGCCCATTACTGCGATCGGCTCGCCGGCTAGAACAAACTGGCCGAGGCTTACGTCTATGCGGCTCATCCCCGCAAGCAGAACATGATATCCCCCGCCTGCATTGATGATCAAGAGTTGCCCGTAGGAGCGGAACTCGCCGGCATAGACCACCCAACCGTCTGCCGGGGCCGTAATCCGGGCTGCGCCGCGGGTTTGCAACGAAATTCCCTTGAGGGTGCCCCCGGTGGCATCGGCGTCGCCGAAACGCTTGATCCGCTTGCCCTGGGCGGGCAGCCGCAG
>DFXC01000093.1 GCA_002383105.1 Hyphomicrobiaceae bacterium UBA4118 | reverse complement strand
GCCCCGGTCATATCGCGGAAGCTTTCCGGGTCCTCGCGCGTGGAGACGCCGTGCTCGGACCTGCCCCCGATGGCGGCTACTGGCTCATTGGCCTGAGACGGAGCCCAAATGTGCTTGCGCCCATTGGCGGAGTGCGCTGGTCGAGCGCTCACGCCCTTGCCGATACGCTCGCCAATCTCGACGGAAAACGCATTGCGTTTGCGGTGACGCTCGGCGACGTCGACACGGGCGAGGCGTACCGGTTCGAGCGCGGCTGTACAGAGCGGCTCATCCCGCCTGCTCTAAGCGCACAAAATGCCGCGCCAGCAATGCGTTTAATCTAAACTTAAGGCGCTTCAGCTAGTTGCTTGATATCTTGAGTAAAGGGCCCCGTGCATGCGCCTCGCATTAGTTGATCCGAGTCGCACCACGCGATTGATCGTCACCCGCATGCTTGAAGCGCGCGGTCACGAGGTCGTCCCATTTTCCGATGAGCGTGAAGCGCTCGCTCACATCGCGGCCGATCCTTGCATCGAGGCGCTGATCACGAGCGCCGAGCTCAAGCACATTTCGGGTGTCGAGCTGTGCTGGGAGACCCGGCTGCTCGCAACCGACAAGCGCCCGATCTACGTCTTGATGATGTCGACCCAATACGACCACCGAAGCTTGATCGAGGCCTTGGACTCAGGCGCCGACGATTTCATCGGCAAGCCGCCTCTCGCCGAGGAGCTTTACGCCAGGTTGCGCGCCGCTGAGCGCATCGCCTCCATGCAGCGCGAGCTGATCCGGCTCGCCACCACCGATCCCTTGACCGGCTTGTGCAATCGCTGCGGCTTCTTCGAGCGGGCGACCGAAGCATGCGCGCGAACCGCTCCCCCTGACGGAAGCCTGTCGGCCATCATCCTCGACATCGACAACTTCAAACAGATCAACGATTCATACGGCCATGAGACCGGCGACGAGGCCATCTGCGCTTGCGCCCGCGCCGCTTTTCTGCACGGGGCCGTGGTTGGGCGCCTCGGCGGCGATGAGTTCGCCCTGCTGCTCGAGCAGCAGACGCTTCCGCAAGCGGTCGAGGTCGCCGAAGATCTGCGCCTGCGGCTCGCCGAACAGCCGTTCGACACCGGCAAGGACCGGATCACTCTCACCTGGAGCGTAGGCGTCGGCGAAGGCAAGCCCGGCGACACGGTGGATCAGATTCTCGCCCGCGCCGATGCGGCGCTTTACAAGGCCAAGCTCGGCGGGCGCAACCGCGTGGTCGGCGCTCCCGCAGGCGTTCTGACGCGAAGTGCCATCGCCACCAACGGGCTTGCTCGCGCCTCTATGATGTAGACCGTCAGCCCACGTTCTTGGCCTTCTTTTTCTGCTTTTCTTGGAGCCGCGGCATGATCTCGATGAACGAGCAGGGGCGGTGGCGGTTGTCGAGCTGAGCCTTGAGGATGCCGTTCCAGGCGTCCATGCAGGCCCCCGGCGAGCCGGGCACGCAGAAAATATAGGTGCCCTGCGCGAGCCCGCCGCAGGCGCGCGACTGCACCGTCGAGGTGCCGACCTTCTGATAGCTCAGCATGTGGAACAGCGCCGAGAAGCCGTCGATCTCCTTCTCGAACAGCGGCCTCACCGCTTCCGGCGTCACGTCGCGCCCGGTGAAGCCCGTGCCGCCGGTGGTGATGACCACGTCGACCTGCGGGTCTTTGATCCAGCGCTTCACCTGACGGCGGATCGCCTTCTCGCTGTCCTCGACGATGGCGTGCTCGGCCAGCTCGTGGCCGGCCTCTTTGATCATGCTGACCAGGAGGGCCCCCGACTTGTCGGTTTTATGGGTACGCGTGTCGGAGACCGTGAGCACGGCGATGCGCACGGGGACGAAGGGCCTGGTCTGGTCGATGCGGTTCATTTGGGCACCAGCGCCTCCTTGACCATCAGCAGGTCGCGCCAGGCGTAGCGCTTCTCCTCTGGTTTGCGCAGGAGATAAGCGGGGTGGAGCGTGGCGAGCGTGGCGATGCTGCGGCCCGCGCACTGATAGGTGAGCCACTTGCCCCTGAGCCGCATGATACCCTCGCTCGTTCCCAAGATGCTCTTGGCCGCAGCCCCGCCGAGCAGCACCAGCACATCGGGGGAGAGCAGCTCGATCTGCCGCGCGAGGAACGGCGCGCAGGCTTCGACCTCTTGCGGCGTCGGCGTGCGGTTTCCCGGCGGGCGCCAATAGATGGTGTTGGTGATGTAGACTTGGCTCTCGGCGAGCCCGATGGCGGCAAGCATGCGGTCGAGCAGCTGCCCGGCGCGGCCGAGGAACGGCTTGCCTTGCAGGTCCTCGTCGCGGCCCGGCGCCTCGCCGATCAGCATGATGCGGGCCTTTTGGTTGCCCCGCGCAAAGCAGAGGCTCTTCGCCGTGCGCTTCAAGGCGCAGCCCTCGAACGCGGCGACCAGGGCTTCGAGCTCGGCGAGGCTCGAGGCCTGACCGATGGCGCTCCGGTCTACGAGGCTAGCGGTGGCGGCAGGCCGCGCCGCCACGACGCTTGGGCGGGGGGGTTTGGCGACGCCTCTCGGTTGAAACAAGGGCTCGGGCCCCGACAGCTCAAGCGGCAGGGCGGCAAAGCAGTCGACCGGCGCCTCGCCGATCGCCTCGTCGACGCCCATGGCCTCGTACCAGGCCAATAAGGCTTGCACAGTCTGTGGTTCCGACGCGGTCATTCCGCTCCTCGTGGCGACCCTCGCGTCCGCCCCCATATTTGTCATTGCCCGGCTTGTCCGGGCAAACCAGTATCCCCGACTCGTCATACCGGCGAAAGCCGGTATCCAGCAGAAAACGCTTTTGAATTTTTCAGCTAGATTCCGGCTTGCGCCGGAATGACGAAGATGGGGCGACCCGAGGGTGGAACCCCCTCACAACGTGGAGCTGCAGGTTTGAACGACGTTCCCGACCGCGAGACCATGGAGTTCGACGTCGTTATCGTGGGCGCCGGACCCGCGGGGCTTGCCGCCGCCATCAGGTTGAAGCAGCTTGCCGCCAAGACCGGCAAGGACCTCTCCGTCGTGATCCTGGAGAAGGGCTCAGAGGTCGGCGCCCATATCCTGTCGGGCGCCGTGATCGATCCGGTGGCGCTCGACCGGCTGTTGCCCGATTGGCGCGAGCAGGGCTCCCCGCTTAATACGCCGGTCACCGAGGACCGCTTCTACTATCTCTGGAAGACGGGCGGCGTGTATGTGCCCAACATCTTCATGCCGCCGCTCATGAACAACCACGGCTGCTATACCGGCAGTCTCGGCAGCCTCACGCGTTGGCTCGGCGAGCAGGCGGAGGCTTTGGGCGTCGAGATCTATCCGGGCTTCGCCGTCACCGATGTGATCTTTGGCGACAATGGCGCGATCGAGGGCGTAATCACGGGGGACATGGGCGTCGCCCGCGACGGCAGCCACGAGGACAACTTTACGCCCGGGATTGCGCTCACCGGCAAATATACGCTCTTCGCCGAAGGCGCCCGCGGCTCGCTCTCCAAGATGCTGATCAAGAAGCTCGGCCTCGACGCCGAGTCGGGCCCGCAGAAATTCGGCATCGGTCTCAAGGAGCTGTGGGAGGTGCCTGCCGAGAAGCACAGACCCGGCCTCGTCCAACACACCATGGGCTGGCCGCTCGACGACAAGACTGGCGGCGGCTCGTTTCTCTATCATTTCGGCGAGCGGCTGGTGTCGGTCGGCTTCGTCGTCCATCTCGACTACGACAACCCTTACCTCGACCCGTTCAAGGAATTTCAGCGCGCCAAGACCCATCCCCGCGTCGCCACGCATCTCGAAGGCGGCAAGCGCATCGCCTATGGCGCTCGGGCGCTGACCGAAGGCGGCTGGCAGGCGGTCCCGCGCCTTGCCTTCCCCGGCGGCGCGCTGATCGGCTGCGCCGCGGGCTTCATGAACGTGCCGCGCATCAAGGGCAGCCACAACGCCATGCTAAGCGGCATGATGGCCGCGGAAGCCGTATTCTCGGCCATAGAGGCCGGCCGCTCCGGCGACGTGCTCGAAGCCTACCCCGCGAGCGTGCAGGCGAGCTCGATGGCCAAAGAGCTGAAGCGTGTCCGCAACGTGAAGCCGCTCTGGTCGCGCTTCGGCACCCTGGCCGGCGTGATGCTTGGCGGCATCGATATGTGGCTCAACACGCTCTTCCCCTTCTTACGCTACACCCTGAAACATCTGAAGCCCGACTATGCGAGCCTGAAAAAGGCGAAGGACGCAAAGCCCATCGACTACGAGAAGCCGGACGGGAAGCTCACCTTCGACATCCTCTCCTCGGTGTTCCTGTCAGGCACCAATCACGCCGAGAACCAGCCGGTGCATCTGCGGCTGACCGATCCCTCGATCCCCATCGAGCACAATCTCCCGGACTATGCCGAGCCCGCCCAGCGCTATTGCCCGGCCCAGGTCTACGAGGTGGTGAGAGAAGGCGATCGCCTGCGCTTCCAAATCAACGCCCAGAACTGCGTCCACTGCAAAACCTGCGACGTGAAGGACCCCGCGCAAAACATTAATTGGGTGCCTCCGGAGGGGGGCGACGGGCCGAATTACGTGAATATGTGAAGTGGGCGCGCCTATGTCGCGGAAACGGCCACAAACGCGCCGCGATTGGGTCCCAAGGAAGCTTTTGGTTTGCTTAGGGACCAAAACTGCTTACCCTTCGGGCGGGGATCATACGAACCGCAATATTTCGGGGCGGCGTGATAGCCGAAACCATATGACGATTGTCGATCGTGCGGCTCTGCGCAGATGGGCGCGGAGGTCTCTTCTCCTTGCGGCGCTCCTCGCGGCTCCCGCGGCCTATTCGGAAGTGGTGGCGGACAGTCCGGACGAAGATCCGGGCACTCTGCTCGGCAACTATCTTTCGGGCCGCATGGCCCGCGGCGACCACGACACCGTTGCCGCCGCCGATTTCTATTCCAAGGCCCTCGCCGGGGATCCGAGCAACGAGATCATCCTCGAGCAGACGTTCCTGCTTGAGGCGGCCTCGGCCCATTGGGATCGCGCCATCCGACTTGCCAACGAGCTGGTCAAGGTCGAGCCGGCCCACAGGATCGCGCAGTTTCTCCTCGGTTGCGATGCCTTCAAGCGCGGCGACTACAAGGAAGCCGACGAGCATTTCTCGGCAGCACGCCAGGGCCCGATCGCCGATCTGACCTCGACGCTCGCCCGTGCCTGGGTACAGGAGGCCGACGGCAAGCCCGACGAGGCGCTCGCCACCCTCGACAGCTTGAGCGATGCGGACTGGGCCCAGTTCTATCAGCGCTATCACCGTGCGCTGATCGCCGACGTTGCCGGCAAACATGACATCGCCCGGCTCGCCTTCGCCCAGGCCTTCAAGAAGAATCCGAGCACGCTCAGGGTCGCAGAGGCCTATGCGCGCCACGCCGTGAACGCCAACAACCGCAAGCTCGCCCGTGACACGCTGAAGATCCACATCGCCAAGGCGTCCGGCCATCCTCTGTCCGAAGCGCTGCTTGCCGACATCGAAAGCGGGAAGACCCCGCCGCTCCTCGTCGTCACTCCAGCCGACGGCCTCGCCGAGGTCTTCTACGGCATCGGCGATGCGCTTGCCGGCGAGGGTGGCCTCGATATGGGCATCATCTTCTTGCAGTTCGCCCTCTACGTTAAGCCCGATTTCCCGCTCGCTTATGCGGCGCTTGCCGAGGCCTATGAGGGCGCCAAGAAATACGACCTCGAGATGGAAGCCTTCGACCAGATCCCGAAAGACTCGCCGCTTTGGCTGAACGTCCAGATCCAGAAGGCCTTCGCGCTGAACTCTCTCGACCGGGTCGACGACGCCAAGGTGCTGCTCCAGCAGCTGATCGCCCAGGACCCCAAGGACGTCCGGCCTCTCGATGCCCTCGGCAACATCCTGCGCTCCCACGAGCGCTACGGCGAGGCCAAGGACTACTATTCCCGCGCCATCGCGCTGATCGGTAAGCCCACCAAGGACAATTGGGCGCTGTTCTATTCCCGCGGCGTGTCGAACGAGCGGCTGAAGGACTGGCCGGGCGCCGAGGCCGATTTCAAGCAGGCGCTCGAGCTCTCTCCCGAAGAGTCCCTCGTGCTCAATTATCTCGGCTATTCCTGGATCGATCAGGGCCGCAATCTAAAGCAGGCGATGGACTACATCCGCAAGGCGGTGAAGCTAAAGCCTGACGACGGCTATTATGTCGACAGCCTCGGCTGGGCCTATTTCAGGCTCGGCAATCTGCCGGGCGCCGTCGAGCAGCTCGAGCGCGCCGTCGAGCTCAAGCCCGACGATCCCGTCATCAACGACCACCTTGGCGATGCCTATTGGCGCGTGGGGCGGAAGCTCGAGGCGAAATATCAGTGGCAGCAGGCGCTCACGCTGAAGCCTGACGACGACCAGACCGTCGCGCTCAAGCAGAAGATCGAGTCCGGCTTGACCGAGACCGCCGACACCAAGTCGGCGCAGGACCGGACCACCCAAGCGGGCGAGAAGACGCAGCAATAGGACGGGAGCCTTGGCCAATCCCCGGGGAGCGGAGCATGACGGCGCTCCGTGACACGGCGTGGGCGAAGCTCAATCTGACGCTTGAGGTTCTCGGCCGCCGCGCCGACGGGTTTCATGAGCTCCAGAGCCTGGCCGCTTTCGCCGGGCTCGGCGACACCGTCGAGCTCGATCCTTCAGCCCCTTTTGAGCTCGCGGTCGAAGGCCCCTTCGCCGGTGCCTTGGGCGGCGACAATCTCATCGTCAAAGCGGCGCAGGCGGCGAGCGTCACCCATCCCGGGCTGAAGCTCGGCCGCTTCCTTCTGATCAAAGTCCTTCCTGTCGCTGCGGGCCTCGGCGGCGGCTCTGCCGATGCGGCTGCCGCCTTGCGGCTGATCGGGAGCGCCAATGACGGCGCGCTCTCCGAGGCGGATCTGGCCCTGATTGCGCCGAGGCTCGGCTCCGACGTGAGCGTCTGTCTTAAGAGCCGTCCGGCGCTGATGACCGGGCGCGGCGAGATCGTAAGCGGCGTGCGCGGCTTCCCGCCTTGTGGTGTGCTTCTCGCCAATCCGAGGCTCCCGCTTGCCACCGAAGCGGTTTATGCCGCGCTCGGCGCGGCGCCGTTACCGGTGTCGCCGGCAAATGCGCCGGAGCCACCCGACTTCGCCGGAAGCTTCGAGTGGCTGCTCGACTATCTCGCACCCCGCGGCAACGATCTGGAGGCGCCGGCCATGCGTCTGGCGCCTGCCATTAAACAGGTGCTCGCCGCTCTCGCAGGGCTGGAAAACGCCCGCCTCGTCAGGCTCTCGGGGAGCGGACCGACCTGCTTTGCCTTGTTCGCCACTGCCGATGAGGCCGAGCGTGAAGCTGCTGGGCTCGCCCGATCTCACCCCGATTGGTGGATCGCCGCGAGCGCGCTTGGAGCAACCCGGTAGACCGGGCGACTAAAACGGCCGGTCGACGCAGAACTCGATGGCCTCGAGCAGGGCCGCGTTGGCCTCGCAGTCGGGGAAGATGGCGAGCGCGTCGCGGGCAATCGCGCCGTAATGGCGCGCCCGCTCCAAGGTGTCGCTTAGCGCATTGTGGCGCTTCATCAGGCCCATCGCCTCGGCGAGATCGTCCTCGCCGATATTGCCCTCCTGCAGCGTACGCTGCCAGAAGGTCCGCTCGGCCGCGTTGCCGCGGCGGTAGCCGAGCACCACGGGCAGCGTGATCTTGCCCTCGCGGAAATCATCGCCCACGCTCTTGCCGAGCATCGATTGCTCGCCCGAATAGTCGAGCGCATCGTCGACCAGCTGGAAGGCAAGCCCGAGATTGCGGCCATAGGACCGCAGGGCCGCGGCTTCCGATTTCGGCCGGCCGGCGATCACGGCGCCAACCTCGGCTGCCGCCGCGAACAGGGCCGCGGTCTTGGCGTCGATCACGGCGAGATAGTCGTCCTCGGTGGTCTCGGTGTTCTTGGCGGTGATGAGCTGCATCACCTCGCCCTCGGCGATGATCGCGGCGGCATCGGACAGGATGCGCAGCGCGCCGAGCGAGCCCACGTCCACCATCATCTTGAAGGCCTGGCCGAGCAGGAAGTCGCCGACAAGCACGCTCGCCTCGTTACCCCATAGGAGCCGCGCTGCGGTCTTGCCCCGGCGAAGATTGCTCTCGTCGACCACGTCGTCATGCAAGAGCGTGGCGGTATGCATGAACTCGACGCTCGCCGCGAGCCGCACATGGCCGTCGCCCGCGTAGCCGCACAGCCGTGCTGCGGCGAGCGTGAGCATCGGGCGCAGGCGCTTGCCGCCGGAATCGATCAGATGCCTGGCAAGCTCGGGGATCAGCTCGACATTGGATCTCGCGCGATCGAGGATGATCCGGTTGACATGGCCCATATCCTCCTCGACAAGCGCAATGAGCGGCGCAAGGCTCGCTTTCGCATCGCGCGCACCGGCAAGCTTAACGACAACTCCCAAGGGACTTTCTCCTAAGATCGGCCGCGGGGGCTCCTTTTCCAGATATTGTCGGCGGTCGCCCACGAAGGGTCAAGGCGCCCCGGCTCAACACTTAAGGACAGGGGCATTTGCCGCCAATGAAGGAACTGTTGCGCTCAAACGACGCGGTGCTTCTGTCCTATGTCGGCGCGCTCCTGGAGGAGGCGGATATCGGCTTCATCGTCGCCGACACCAATATGAGCGTGTTGGAAGGCTCGATCGGCATATTGCCCCGGCGCGTCCTGGTGGAGAACGAGCGGATCGGGCAAGCGCGCAGCCTTCTCACCGAGGCCGGCATCGGCCATGTCATCTCCGAAGAAAAGGGCTGATCCGGAGCACCATCCGTGACGCGAGACAAAGGCGGAGAGACCCTGGACGATTTCCTCGGCGGCCGCATTTCCGTGTTGCAGCCAGAGCAGGGCCATCGGGCGGGGAGCGACGGGGTCTTCCTTGCCGCTTCAGTGCCGGCGCGGGCTTCCGAGCGCGTGCTTGATGCGGGCGCAGGCGTAGGCGTCGCGGGGCTATGCCTCCTTGCCCGTATCCCCGCCCTCGAGGTGACGGCCGTGGAAGCCGACGCGAGCCTATGCGCACTCGCCGCCGGCAACGCCGCTCGCAATGGCGTTGCCGGCAGATTCAGGGTGGTCGAAGCGGATGTCGCGGCTCCCGCCGAGGCGCTGAGGGCTAAGGGGCTGATGCGCGAGAGCTATGATCATGTGATGGCCAACCCTCCCTTTCACGTCGCCGGCAGCGTGAGGCCTGCGCCGGACCGGGGCCGCGCCTTCGCCCATGTCATGGGGGACGGCGCGCTGGAAGACTGGGTGCGTTTCCTTGCCACCATGGCTGCGCCCAAGGGCTTTCTCACTCTCATCCACCGGCCCGACAGCCTGACTAACCTGCTCAAGCTGCTCGAACGGCGGTTCGGGGACATCGCCGTCTTTCCCCTGTTTTCTAAAAGAGGCGAGCCCGCGACCCGCGTCATCCTGCAAGGGCGGAAAGGGAGCAGGGCGGGGCTCAAGCTCCTGCCTGGGCTCGTGCTGCATGAGCCGGACGGCCGCTACACCGAAGCGGCCGAGGCGGTGTTGCGGGGAGGGGAGGGCTTGGAGCTTGGGGAATAGATGGACGAAGGGCCGCCGCCTAGGGGGAAAGGCGGCAGCCCTCGTTTCGCCCGAGCGTGAGGAGAGACCTCGGGCTCGCAAGGCCGGCTAGGGAGCAGACCTTGACGTCGCGCCAGACCGTCATGAAGGTGAAGCGGTCTGTGTAGTCGTCTCGCCGCTTGGTTACCAACGCGGCCCGAAATTCCAGCCGTAATACTGCAGCCACCACGGGTAGGGTCTGAAATTGTAGTACTGCTTGTAGCTGTATTGCTTCTGATGGTGGTGATGATTCTTGTTCACGTAGTTGTCGTAGTCGTAGCTCTGGTTGTAGTTCTGATTGTA
>DFXC01000165.1:8964-11193 GCA_002383105.1 Hyphomicrobiaceae bacterium UBA4118 | reverse complement strand
ACGGCTCTCGACATGTCCAAGGCTGCGATGAAGAAGGGTGACACGGCTGGGTGCATGAAGCACATGGATGAGGCCCATAAGGCAATGGGCCTGTGATAGTGACAGTCGCCTCGCGTTTCATTAGAACACGAGGCGACCACGCCCGCTTCGCCCCTTAAAGCAGAAGGCTGCGTTTAATCTCATCATCCGGATTTCGTCTGCAGCACATAGTTAGAGAGCCACGCCTTGGCGGAACCTCGCCGGGACTTTACAGAATCGTAAAGTCCCTAGGAGAAGGCATTTGAGCCGAAAGGTTATTGTCGTTCTCGGTATTGGCGCCAGATTGGCTTTGGGACGCGCTTGTTGCGGGTTCAAGAACGGTCAACTGCCTGAACCTGCATCAGTCCGAATTCCGCTTCGTGCCAGAAGCGGAAACTCGCGCGCGCGTCCCCCTCAGGCGAGAACCCGCGCGGGCTGTTTTTGGGTCGGCTAAAGCGAGTCTCCGGCAAGATTAGGAACGGTCGTCGCGGAAAGGCGCGATTATTCGGGCCGGTTTGGTCGTCATCTAGGGAAACCGGGGTATAATACCGGAGATGAGCCAGCGACCGGCACGCGATTCCCGCACCGAGGACGTGCCCTTTCAAGGCGAGGACCGCCCGACCGGCGGGTTTTTCGGATCGCCCACTCCACGCGCCCCTATGACCCAAGGAGAGTCCACCATGCGATTTTCGTCGGGATTTCGTGCCGCTCTCGTCGCTCTGTTCGCTTTGGCCGGTGCGGGCGTTTCGTCCGCCGCCCACGCCGATACCGGCACCATTTGGATTCGGGAATTGAAGGGAGGTTGGTTCATCGGCGTATCCGGCGGCAGCGGCATGTTGATCTTCCACGGGCGGCGCTATCCGCTGTCGATCGGGGGCTTGAGCGCGGGACTAGTCTTTGGCGGCTCGGTGACGAGGCTGTACGGCCATGTGAGCAACATCCGACGCCCGTCGGACGTCGCCGGTGTCTATGGGGGCGCCGGTGCCGGCGCCGCTCTCGTGGTCGGGGCGCGGGCGATCGTGCTGCAAAACGAAAAGGGCGCCGTGTTAACGCTGTCCGGGCGGCAGGTCGGGTTGATCGCCAATGCCGACCTGAGCGGGCTGGCGATCTCGCTGCGCTAGGTGCTGCTATCGCGGCGGGCCGTCATTTCGGCTTGCCCACGCCGTACAGCTCCTTCCGTTCGCTGCAGCCAAATTGCTGTTACTCCGTGCTGAAAATCACGCGATCCCAATGTCCACTTAGGGTCAGTAGCTGACTTGATCAGCGCTCATCAAGTTGGTCCGCTAAGTGCCAAGAGCGGACATCATTGCATAGAACCCCGCAGGGAGGAGGGGATGTGATCCGGCGCCCTGCGCGAGGGAAATCAGGATTTGGTTAGGGCTTCCGCAACATCTTCTTCGCGATCCCCTCGGCGACGCTCCGCTCTGAAAGCGGAATGAATGGCTTGCGATCCCACCCCGGTCGCGATGAGGAAGGGTTATGCTTGCCAGGTTCGCACCGTGTCACAGGATGGGCGGCTATCTCTCTTTCAAGTCGAGCGGCCTCCTCTTCCCGCGTCTCACCAAGCAACACCCGTTTACTCGCATTCCGCGTGCGCTGAGGTTGCGTGTTTTTGACGAAGCTCATCGAGGTATCTCCAGATGTTGAAAGTAGGCAGCAAAGCGCGCGTTCCGATACCGCGACCGAAGCGTCAGACGGCCGGCCATTCAAGCTCGCTTCTTTTTGGGGCGGCGATGGCCTAGCGGGATTCCGAGCGCTCGGGCCTTTTGTCTCAGGGAACCCGGGGTACGCTTGAGCGCTCTAGAGATGGTTTTGACGCGCGTTTTGTCTCTTGAGTGCTGTTTTAGTTCTTTCACATCGGCGCGCGTCCAATCACGACGAACAATGCGCTTTCTCCTGGCAATCGTTTTGGCCATGATCTCTTTCTCCTCTTTAATTCGCAAGCTCTGATAGCACAACTTTTGGCTTGCGCGTGCGCTAGCGGTCCTAAGTGACTTCCGCAGTGCAATGCCTCTGGTGTCCGGATTGGGTCAAAAGCGGAGCGGCAGAAACGGCGGAAACGACGTTCCGTTCAGGAGTCAGAACTCCCATAGTCAGATCGACCATGGAGGTTCGCGAAACATGCAAATATCAGCCGGGCAGGGCGCATCGCATCCTCGGTCCCTCATCCCTTTCGCCGGAGGCAGCAATAGTACCTCAGCTGATGCGTCT
>DFXC01000165.1:6466-8744 GCA_002383105.1 Hyphomicrobiaceae bacterium UBA4118 | reverse complement strand
AGCTCCCGCTGGGTCCACGGCGAGCTCGTTGCGCCGATAGGGTATAGTCCTATAGTGCCGAGTTGGTAACTTCTGCTGGCACTCTTGAATTGGAGGCCGACAATGAAAACGTCGCTTGCTTTCGTGGTCCTCGCGATTTTGGCGTTTGTCGCATTGCCCGCGACCGCCGCCGATCGCGCTTGTCGCCCAAGTTTATCCAACTTCTATCACTGCCCTGACACCTCACCCTCCGCGACGCCGACGACAAAGACAGCCACGCCATCGGGTCGCGTGTGTCACCCTAGCGTGTCCAATTTCTGGACCTGTCCGGACAAATCCCAGACTAAGCGAAAGAGTGCTAGCGCCAGTCGTGCTTGTCGGCCAAGCCTCTCGAACGGCTATTCGTGCCCCAAAACTTCTGGGCCTTCAGCCAAGGAGGCCACCGGAAATTCTGACAGCGGGGCGCCGACTAAGAAGACCGTCTCAACAGAGGAGAGCGGCTGTCGACCGAGCTTGTCGAACGGTTACAAGTGCCCTGGTTCACCCGCCTCAACCGACGCCAACCAGTACACCACCGAAGCTAAGGCTCGGACTCATTGTGGTGGCGACACGGTCGTCTGGGCGAATACCCATTCAAAGATTTACCACTTCCGCGGCACAGCGAATTACGGGAATACGGTAGCCGGGGCCTACATGTGCGAAAGCGACTCGATCCACGAAGGTATGCGTGCCGCGAAGAACGAAACGCACCCTTAAGCCCAATTGCCCGATAAGCTACTGGACACGCTCGTCTAGGGCGCGGCCGCGGGCGTTGGCACGCTAGCGAAGCTGAGATGCAAAACGCCGAAGTGAACGAGCACCCCAAATACGATTGCGAACAGCACCGTGTCGACCACCGCGTTCACGAACCTGTTGTTGAATTCAATGAAACTGCCGGCTGCGTTGAGAACAAAGACGATAACGGCAGCGATCAGAACCGATTCTAGCCCCGACATCGAAAGCCCCCCTTTTTCAGGCTGCTAGGCAGCCTTTGAATGCAGCTCATAGTGCAAGAAGTATAGGGCGATCCCGAGCCGACAGGTAGAGGGACTTAGCTACCCCAGGGCGGCCTTCGCTACGACGGCGAAAATGATGGCCCAGCGCGACAATTTACCCGTGCTCATCATTGGCGGCTCCACAAGTTTTAGGTTTAGGGTGGTCCTATTCGGTGACCAGTGCGACGGGCCTCGCCCGACGTTAAACGCCACGATGCCGGCTTATGTCCTCCAAATTCAAGAAGGAGTCGAGAACATGGCTGTTACAATTCAAAGCTTCGTCGATCAGATCGCGGCTAAGGCAAACCTCTCCCCGGATGCAGCGGAGACGGCGGTTGGGACCATTTTGTTTGTAATCCAAAAAGAGGGCAACGCGACTAAAGTGGGTCAACTGTTCCAGCAATTACCGGGAGCAGCCGACCTCGCCCAGAAGCACGCGGTGGTGGCGGGCTCCGGTGGAGGAATTCTCGGCACCCTCGGCGGTGTAGCGGACAAAGTGGTTGGAGGTGATGCCGGTATTTTACTTGCAGCTCTCGCGCAGATTGAAGCCACCAATCTGAGCGTGTCGCAAATTAAAGACATCGGGACTGCGCTGCTCGCTTATTTCAAGGAGAACGCAAATCCCGAACTGGTGACGCAGATCGTCGAAGCAATCCCCAGTCTTCGGGACCATTTTGCTCATCAAGCATAGGTTCGTTACGTCGCAACTCGGCTTAGCAAGGAGATCACTTGATGGCGCGAACTCGACAGTGGGTGTTTCCCTCCTAGGCCGACAAAACCGGAGGATCCCTCAATGAGAAGCTTGGCACTAGGTCTGCTGTTTTCAGCTTTTGCGCTTACCGCCGCTATGGCGGACGAATCCTGCAAAGCTCAAGCCAGCGATAAGAAGCTCGCAGGAGCAGCGCTCTCCAGCTTCATGAAGAAGTGCGAGACTGACGCTACCACGGCGTGCGACACCCAGGCTGCCGACAAGAAGCTTTCAGGTGCAGCCAAAGACAGCTTCACCAAGAAGTGCGTCAAGGACGCGACGGGCACCTAGCGTCACCGCAGGCGCCACGAAGGCACCTGACGCTGCCACGCCGTCGATTGGCCCGAGCCGTCTCCGCTGCCGCTGTTGGTTTATGCGAGGTGGTACTGGCGCGACGCCCTCCCAAACCCCGCGCCAGGGAGAAGCCCGACCTTGCTCATCGCAGTCGGGCTTCTTTATTGTCATCGAGGAATTTGGCCCCGTCGCGTTGCCGGGTTGAGTCAAGGAAGCCAACTAA
>DFXC01000165.1:5926-6311 GCA_002383105.1 Hyphomicrobiaceae bacterium UBA4118 | reverse complement strand
CCAAAACACAGATTGGGCGACCGCGTTCCAGCCTAAAGCGCCTGTGGCTGAAGTAAGTTCGGGATGCCTTACCAGGGCTGCATCACCGCCCGATTCCTCCTTGAGGATATAGAGGCCCCAGGAGCCCTCCGGGGGTAAGCGCCGGAGGCCGCCCTCTTTAAGTAAATAAGTTGAGGGCGGCCTCTTTCTGCATCTCCTGGCCTAAGCTTGAACGGTTGAGGCGATGTAGTTTCGCGCCGCCCTACGAGCGCCTTGAACTCGTCGCCGTAAACGCGGTGCTGGGAGAGCATCCACCCATCGTCTATGAAAAGACTAATGACTGCGAGCGCGCTCGCCTCCGTCAGCACTGGAAGGTCGACTGCCTCCATGAGGATTGCGTCAGCCC
>DFXC01000165.1:5442-5733 GCA_002383105.1 Hyphomicrobiaceae bacterium UBA4118 | reverse complement strand
CGCTCTGTAGCGGCCAATGACTTTGAGCAGAGGATCGGCCTTGGCGCTCTTACAAAGTCCAATGGCGGGGATTGCGGTCACCGCCGCTACCATGCCTGTCGTGACCGATCGGCGGCTGAGGGGCCTCATGAATGTGGTTCCGAAGTTGCGCCCTCAATCTCAGCGATCCGGCGCTCCGCATCCCTCTTTATGAAGTCGATCTCCTCCTGGGGTTTCGGCGGGTGAATGTCCTCGGATAGGGTTTCGAGCTCGCGCTCAAGCCCAATGATCATGCCGGCAATAGCCACGTTG
>DFXC01000165.1:3962-5185 GCA_002383105.1 Hyphomicrobiaceae bacterium UBA4118 | reverse complement strand
CTCCTGTGCTCGTGTCATCCAAGCCATCGCAAGCCAACGCGGCGATGCGTAAGTTACGCCGGATGTCGGAAAGCCGATCCGTGATTGAGAGCGTGTCGAGTTCTACGGTGCGCTTCATAAGTTCCTCCGTCTGGTGTTACCTCTAGGGTTACCTATGGAGGGAAGGTACAACGCCGCCAGGGCAATAAGTCGTTGGAGCAGTTCAGGAATAGGCAAACGCCTAAACCTGCTCGGCTATCAGTTCCGGCCTGGGCGGCTCATCGTCAAGCTCTTCGCCGGGATCGAGGCCGAGGATCAGCATATCGTCCCGCACGACCCGCATAACTCGGTGCAAGGCCGTGAATTGGGCCTCAGGCTGCAGGCCGAGACCTGGCTCGACATCTCGCCCAGCCTTTTTCTCTCTGCCGACGCCGCTTACGGCACCGCCTTCCAGGAATATTGCAGCCTTGCGCGGCTCGGGCTTCGCGTGAGGCCGCGGCTCTCGCTTGGGCTCGAGGGCGGTGCGCTTGGCAACGAGGAATATGACGCAGGGCGCGCCGGCGGCTTCGTGCGGCTCAATCTCCGCGATACCGAAGTCACGGTCTCCGGCGGCTTCACCGGCAACTATCTCGAAGAAACCCCGAGCGGCTATGTCGCTCTCGGCGTCTATCGGACGTTCTGAGATTCGCAATTGTCAGGTTAAGGCCAATTTTCAGGCTAAGGCAAAGTGCACTGCCGGCCCCGCCCCGGCAGTGCTTGGTCTCATCGTCTGCGCGCCTTGAACTCGAACCGGTAACTCCAGCTCGCCAAGGCGGCATCGCCCGCTTTAGCCGTGCATCCTGTGCAAGAGCGATGTCCACGGGTCGTGCCCATAGGACTCTCTCCAGCGACAAGCATGACACGAACGCGACAGGCAAATCAAACGGGAGTTCTCGCTTACCCGCATTTTCTTTTCGCGACTCTGGAGCGATGGAAGGACGCGGGCGCACGACGCACACAACGCGCATGGGCGGGCAGGGGCGGCGCGATGCGGCGCTAGCGTCGCGGCGCGCGCCCGGTGCGTCCGAAATTCACTCGCTCTCTCAAACCGATATGCTCAAATCGGCTCGCTCGAGCGACTGCGATTCGCCATGCGCGCTCGCCGATGCGCGAGACTCCTCCGCTAGACTCGCGCTGCCCGAGCGGCGCCCCGGCACGACATTTCTGTGGCAGTTGGGCGACAGCGCAAGCCCCTCGTCCGCGTG
>DFXC01000165.1:0-3788 GCA_002383105.1 Hyphomicrobiaceae bacterium UBA4118 | reverse complement strand
AGTCTTCACGGCGCCGCTTGAGCGCTTGGGCGTGCGTGTTTCGCCTTCGCATCGGCGTCCTGCGGCTTGTCCTCCTCAGGGGGCGGCGGGGGCGGGTGCCATTCCTGGAAGCGTTTGCCGAGCTCTTCGCCGTGGTCGCTCCACCAGGCGTCGTCGAAGCGCAGCGCCTTCTTGAAGTTGTCCGGCGCCGTCGGCAGAAAATCCTTCATCTCGACATCGATGACGGGATGCTTGCCAACCAGCTGAAGCGCCGATTTGCGCATCGGGCCATAGGCGATCAGCTGCGCTTGCGCGGCAAGCCGCGCTGGGTCGCTGGCGAAAATGATGAAGCGCTTGGCGCCGTCCTTGTTCTTGGCCCCTTTGGGAATGGCCCAGAGATCGAGATCGTAGATCTGGCCGTCCCAAATTACGCCGAGCCGCTGACGGTCGCCGACGGCGGCGCGAAAGATGCGGCCGCTATAGCCCGCCGCCATCGCCACCTTCTTCTCGAGCAGCCAGGTGATGGGATCCTGCGCGTTGTCCCACCAAAGGACGTTGTCCTTGATCTTGTCGAGGGCCTTGAAGGCGCGGTCCACGCCGGCCGGGGTGGCAAGCTCGGCGTAGACGTTAGCCGGGTCCACGCCGTCGGCAAGGAGCGCAAGCTCGAGTGTGTAGCGCGGACCGTTGGGCAAGGCGCGCTTACCGGGGAAGCGCTTGGTGTCGAGGAGATCGGCGATCTGCGACGGCTGGCTCTTGGTGAAGGCTTGGCGGTCGAAGGCGATTGCCGTGGACCAGGCGACGCTGGCGACGCCGCAAGCGGAAAGACCGCCGGTGTAGAAGTCCTCCTCGGCGCTCTGGCCGCCGGGCGCCGCGCCGAGGCTCGAGGCTTCAATCGTTTCGAGCAAGCCGTCGCTGCAAAGGGTGCCGAGCGTCGCCGACGACACATCCACGACATCCACCTCGGACTCGGCCCCGCCGATCATCGCCTTGATCTTGGCGAGCGTGCCGTCATAGATCTCGGTCGCGATGATGGTGCCGGTCTCCTTGGCGAACGGCTCGAAATAGGCGATCTCCTGCGACTGGCCGTAAGCCCCTCCCCAAGTCGCGATGCTGAGCGTGGTGCCGCTCTCGCCGCCCTGAGGCGTATCCTCGGCTCGCGCGGCCGGTGCCGCGATGAGGCAAGCGGCAAGCACGGCCGCAAACCCGCAACGCCGGCCCAGCGTGGTCGCGAGAATTCCGCAGGAATGGCGGTTGTTTTGTCCGGACACCTTAATGATCCCAGTTGAAAGGACTCTCCCCGGGGGTTCAGCGCGGCGAAACGTGGCTTGCCGCCGGGCTCGTCTGGGGCGACCCCTCGCCGAGGGTTGGACGGTCTGCTCGGCGGATCATTGGCTGCGACAAGGATCCGCGTATGGACACCCGTGGCTCGGTCTCCGTGGTGAGCTGCGAGGAAGCCTTGAGCGGCGCGGCGCGACTGGTGACCAGCAAGCTCCAATCGAGCGTCTGCCGCGCCAAGTCGACATCGCCAGCACCGGAAATCAGTCCGCGGCGTGTTTGCATGTTGAACATTTGGCACCAAATGTGGCCGGCAGCGAGGCGGCAATCGGCATTTAACGTATCGAACAAGGTCACACTGTTGCGGCTCCAGCCTTCCCCGTCGAGGGGGGCAGCCGACGTCAGCAGGCGGGAGAAATCGACCGGCACAGTCCCATTTTCCGCGTCGACCTTTAGGCCGCCGGAGAGACCCTTGACCAGCTCGTCGATCGTACGGCCTTCGGTCGAGGCGTCGGCCTTGAGCCCGCCCGTCCCTTTGAGCGGGACGTCGAGCGCAAGCTGTTGCAGGCACCCGTCGATCGCAACGTCGGAGAGGTTCGCCGTAAGGGTGGCTTTCGGCGTGTCATGCGAGATATCGAGGCCAATACGGCCAGACGCCGAGCCGCCGCAAAGCTCGAGCTCGCCCAGCTCGCTCGCCAGCACGCCTCCTTTGGCGGTGATGGTGAAGCCGCCTCGCCCGAGCTTGATGGCGGGCGCCGTGATCTCCGCCGCCGAGATGCGCAGGTCGGCATCGAAATATTTGAGCAGGGCCCGATCGAACACCGAGCCTTGTGGTGCCGCCGCCTCGGCCGCCTTGCCGTCCCCGAGATAGGGATCGAGCACGAGCCGCTCGAAGGCGAGCGTTCCCTCGACGCGAGGACGCTCGCCCGGGGTGACGGCGAGGAGGCCAACCGCGGTGTTGCCGTCAAGCGTGAAGGAGCCGTCGTCGAAGGTCAGCGTCGATCCCTTCCAGTGGGCGATGCCCGTTGCCGACAGCCCTTGCAGGCTCTGCCCTTCCGGCAAGGGGATGCCGGCCCATTGCAGAAAGCGGCGGGCATTGCCCATGTCCACTTGCACGTCGGCGTCGAGCTGAAGCCCGTTGGCGAAGGAAGCAGTGCCGGTAGCCTTGGCCGCGACCGGCGTAGAGGTGAGCGTGAGGCTTACCGGCACGGTCGGGCCGTTCGCCGTGTCGGAAGGTCCGCCGCTGTCGAGGGCGAAGCGGACAGTCTCATTCCTGAGCAGGAAGGAGCCGAAGCTCGACAACGCCCCGCTGCCCGAGCTCGCATCGAAACGGGCATCGAATTTCGTGATCGTTTCGGTGCCCGATGCGGTGGGTAGGTTGATCGTGCCGTCGCGCACGCGAACGACGCCGACCGGCGCGCCGGCGAGCAAGTTGGCGATCAGCGCCTGCGGCGTCTCGTCAGGTGCCGTGTGTTGAGACGTGCCGGTCTTGAGCGTGATCTCCGGCCTGATCAGCCGCAATGCATCGACGCTGATGTGGCCGAGCATAAGGGCGGCAAGATCGAGGGAGATTTTGGCTTGCCTGGTGGAGATGGACTGCACCAGCGGCAGGCGTGAGGGGTTGTTGAGCTCGAAGCCGCCCTTGATCGACACGTCAGGGAAGTAGCGCACCGCCAAGGGCCCGGTCAGCTTGACCTCGCCGCCGGTCCAGGCCGACAAAGCCTGAGTTACGCGCTCGGCAAGCTGAGAGGAATTGCCGAACTCCCGGGGAAGGATCGCAAGGCCAACAAGGAGAATTGCAATAAGGCCGAGAAGAAGCCACTTCCAAGGGAGCTGGCGAGGCTTCATGCCGACCCTACCCACCCGTTCTGGCGCGGCCTCAAATCAAGGCCGCCGCAATTTCCGTTAACCGAAAGGACCCGTCTTTCTAGCCCGATTGGCTCGCAATGGCGAGCCCAACACCCGCATTTTCTTGGGTTATCAAGAGATGCGCAACGCCCATTCCGGACTCGTCTCTAACGCAGACCGGCGGCTCGTCGAGGCGCCGGGCCGGCTTCCGGCGATGATCCCTTGCAGCAAGAGAACCGGAGCGAGGCTGACGAGAACTATGGTGAGCGCCGAGAGCCCGGCCTCCTCGTAGCGATAAAGCGAGACCAAGGTGAAGACCTGGGTCGCCAGCGTATCGAAGTTGAACGGCCTGAGCAGGAGCGTTGCCGGCAGCTCCTTCATCGAATCCACGAAGACAAGGAGCGCGGCGGCGCCGAGCGCGGGCCGTAGCAGGGGCAGATGCACCTTGAACAGCATCTCGCTGACCGAGGCGCCGAGGGTGCGGGCGGCGGCATCGATGTTGCGCGAGATCTTGCTTAAGCCTGCCTCCACCGCGCCGAGCGAGGCGGCAAGGAAGCGAATCGTGTAGGCGAGCACGATGGCGAACGCCGTGCCTGAGAAGAGGAGCCCGGTGGAGAGCCCGAACAGCGACCGCATCAGGGCATCGATGCCATTGTCGAGGCTTGCCAGCGGAATGAGGAGACCGA
>DFXC01000166.1:22954-23118 GCA_002383105.1 Hyphomicrobiaceae bacterium UBA4118 | reverse complement strand
GCGATCGCCGCAAGGCCATGCTGCAGGACATCGCGGTGCTGACCGGCGGCGAGCTGATCTCCGAGGATCTCGGCATCAAGCTCGAGAACGTGACCGTCGCCATGCTCGGCAAGGCCAAGAAGGTGGCGATTACCAAGGACGACACCACCATCGTCAGCGGCGCC
>DFXC01000166.1:13711-22676 GCA_002383105.1 Hyphomicrobiaceae bacterium UBA4118 | reverse complement strand
AAGGAGAAGCTGCAGGAGCGGCTTGCCAAGCTCGCCGGCGGCGTTGCCGTGATCAAGGTTGGCGGCGCTACCGAGGTCGAGGTGAAGGAGAAGAAGGATCGCGTCGACGATGCGTTGAACGCGACCCGCGCGGCCGTCGAGGAAGGCATCGTGCCAGGCGGCGGCGTAGCGCTGCTATGGGCCTCGAAGGCGATCAAGACCAAGGGCGACAATGAGGACCAGGAGGCCGGCATCAATATCGTACGGCGGGCCTTGCAGGCGCCCATCCGGCAGATCGCCGAGAATGCGGGCGTCGAGGGCTCGATCGTGGTCGGCAAGGTGCTCGACCAAAAATCCGCCTCGTATGGCTATGACGCGCAGAACAACGAATATGTCGACCTGATCCAGAAGGGCATCATCGACCCCGCCAAGGTCGTGCGCACGGCGCTGCAGGATGCGGCCTCCGTGGCCGGCCTCCTCGTCACTACCGAGGCGGGCGTGGCCGAGGCGCCGAGGAAGAAGGACGAGCATTCCCATATGCCGGGCGGCGGCGGCATGGGCGGCATGGACATGATGTAAGCCATTTGGCTTCAGTCCACGCCGAAAACGGCTAGCGTTAAGCGAGGGGGCGGCCATTGGCCGCCCCTTTTGCCGTATTCCTGGGCGCGTGCTCGCTTAAGCCTTACAGAATCGTAATTTCCCAGGGGCTTCGTTTTGGCCCTATCGTCCCCCCTTGTCCTTGGAGCCGTCCGCTAATGGCGAATTTCCGCACTTCGGCCAAAGATTTCACGCACATCGCTTTCCCCTATTTCCGCGGGGACGACCGATGGCCCGGCCGGGTGCTGCTCATCACCGTGATCGGCCTCCAGCTCTTCCAGGTCTGGCTCAATGTCAAGTTCAACTCCTGGTACAACACCTTCTACAACGCGCTGCAGAACAAGGACTGGGACACTTTCATTTGGCAGCTCGGCGTGTTCAGCATCCTGGCCGCCGCCTTCATAGTGACCGCGGTCTACCAGATCTATCTCCAGCAATGGCTGCAAATCAGGTGGCGGCGCTGGCTCACCGGGCGCTATCTCGGCCGCTGGCTCGGCCAAGGCACCCATTACCGCATGCGGCTCAAGGGCGATCAGGCCGACAACCCCGACCAGCGTATCGCCGACGACATCCGCCAGTTCATCAGCTCGACGCTGGATATTGGCATCGCGTTGCTGGGCTCCATCGTCACCCTGGTCTCTTTCGTCGTGATCCTGTGGAACCTGTCCTCAGCCACGCCGCTGATGATCGGATCTCAGACCTACAACGTCCCGGGCTACCTGGTTTGGGCGGCGCTGATCTACGCCATCCTCGGCACCTGGATCACCCATCTCGTCGGGCGCCCCCTGGTCAAGCTCAATTTCGACCAGCAGCGCTACGAGGCCGATTTCCGCTTCTCTCTGGTTCGCCTCCGCGAGAACGCCGAGCAGGTGACACTGCTCTCGGGCGAGAAGGCCGAGGAGGAACGTCTCACCCACCGCTTCGGCAACGTGATCCGCAACTGGTACGGCATCATGCAGCGGACCAAGCGGCTCACCTTCCTCACCGCCGGCTATTCCCAGGTCGCCATCATCTTCCCCTTCATAGTGGTGAGCCCGGTCTATTTCTTCGGCGCCATGACCCTTGGCGGGCTCATGCAGGTCGCCTCAGCCTTCGGGCAGGTGCAAAGCTCGCTGTCCTTCTTCGTCTCCGCTTACACCAGCATCGCCGACTGGAAGGCGGTACTCGACCGGCTCGCGGGCTTCGAGGCCTCGATCGATTGGGCGCAAGGCCTCGATAAGACCGCCCCGCGCGTGGAGTTCATCGCCGACGGCGGAAGCGCGCTAGAGGCCGACGAGCTTGCCGTCGGGCTGCCCAACGGCAAGGAGATCGTGCGCGTCTCGGGCCTCAGCATTGGGCCCGGCGAGCGCGTGCTGGTCACGGGGCCCTCGGGATCGGGCAAGACCAGCCTGTTCCGGGCGCTCGGCGGCGTCTGGCCGTTCGGCGCCGGCTCGATCCGCATTCCCAAGGGGGCGAATGTGCTCGTGCTGCCGCAGCGGCCTTACCTTCCGCTCGGCACGTTAAGGGGTGCGCTGGCCTATCCAGGCCCCGAGAACGCCTTCACCCCTGAGGAGATCCAGAAGGTGGTCGATGCGGTCGGGCTTTCCGCCTTGAGCGGCCAGCTCGACGACACCGCCTATTGGGCCGACAAGCTTTCGGGCGGCGAGCAGCAGCGGCTCTCCATCGCCAGGGCGCTGCTGCAAAAGCCCGATTGGCTCTTGCTCGACGAGGCGACCAGCGCGCTGGATGAGGCGGCCGAGGCCGAACTCTACCGCCTGCTCGTGGCGCGCCTGCCGGATGCGGCCATCGTCTCCATCGGCCACCGCTCGAGCCTCGTGCAGTTCCATGGGCGCTTCTTCGAGCTTCAGCCAGACGCAGGCGGACGCCATCACCTGACGCCAACCGGCCGCAGAGATGATGCCGAGGCCGAGGACGAGCTTGGGGTGAGCTTGGCGTAGATACGATCGCCCAAGAGGCCGGTTCAGTCGTCCTTGATCTCGCAGCCGCTAGCATCCTCAAGCCCGTTCGGCGCGTCCCAATCGTTGGAAGGCACACCCGCATAAGGGGCGCCGAACTCCTGCTTCACCATCGAGAAACGCGACGGCACGTTAGAGTTTGCGGGGAAGTCCACAATCCAGAAATAGTCGTAGGTGTCGTCGGGCCAGGTCGCCGGCACGCCGGGCAGGATGTCGAGCTTGAGGAGCTTACGCAGCGTCACGGCCTCGCCCTCGAATTTTGCTTCGAGCTTGGCATTGGCGATGTGCTTGTGTTCCCACACCATCACCACGGTTTTGCCGGCGAGCGCCGGATTGGTCATGATATTGCTCGCCGCTTGTTGCGTGCGCTGGTTGAGCTCTTTGGTCTGAGTGTCCTTGTCGCGGTCCGCCTCGGGCACCACCGAATAAAGGATGACCGGCTTGTTCCAGCTCGCGACCGCTGGCGAGGCGAGCTCGAGCGTATGCAGCGTGATGGCGAAGAAGAAGGCCGGCTCATCGCCCGAGGCGAACAGAGACTTGGCGGCGCCGCGGCCGAGATAGTTGGCGGCAAGAGCGTTCGCCCGTTGTTCGCCTGTGTCGCAGAGCTTCCATTTGTTGGCCTTCTCGCCGTGGCGCAGGATGATGATGCGCGCCGGCGCCGCGAGCGCGATGGTCATCGATGCGGTTACAAGAACCGCTGCAACAATGAAACGGGTGAGCATGGGTATGCACCTCATCAAGGCTTAAGCCGTGTCAGGATGGCGTCGCGGAGCTTCGTAGCGCTTGCATCCCAAGACGCGACACGGGAGGCAAAGAGATGCGCCTGCGACTTCAGGATCAGTCCGTCTTCCAGCACCTTCAGATTATTGGCGCGGAGCGTCGTGCCGGTGGTGGTGATGTCCACGATCAGCTCGGCGGTCCCCGCCGCCGGCGTTGCCTCGGTGGCGCCAACGCTCTCGACGATGCGGTAGCCGGTCACGCCGTGGCCTGCGAAGAAGCGCCGCGTCAGATTCATATATTTGGTGGCGACGCGTAGGCGCCGTCCATGCGCCCGGGCAAATTGCGCGGCGACATCCTCGAGGTCGGCCATGCCGCCGACGTCGATCCAGCAATCCGGCACGGCCACGACCACATCGGCCCGGCCGAATCCGAGCGGCCTTAAAAACTCGACCGAGCCGTCGACATCGCCGAGCGTCTCGCGGATCAGGTCCTCGCCTGTGACGCCCAAGTGAACGCCCCCGGCCTTCAGCTGGTGCACGATCTCCGCCGCCGAGAGATACACCACCTCGACGCCGTCGAGCCCGGCAAGCGCCCCACGATAGCCGCGCTCGTGCCCGCTCTTGCGCAAGCCGATGCCCGCCCGCTCGAACAGCTCGGAGGCCTGATCCTTGAGGCGCCCTTTGGAGGGGACGGCGATGGAGAGATTTGCCGCCATCACGATCCCCTCTCGACGGCAGCGAGCAGCCGCTCGGTGTGGATGGCGGAGCCGATGGCCGGCACCTCGCGCGGGGCGCCGATATGGGCGAGAAGCCCGTCATAGCGGCCGCCGCCCGCAATCTGGTCCGCATCGCGCTCGCCCCCGGCCTCGATCTGGAACACGAGGCCCGAGTAATATTCGAGGTTGCGGCCGAACTCGGTGGCGAAGGTGCAGGCGCTTAGATCGATACCGCTTGCTTCGAGGCGCCCGAAGCGGTTGACCAGTGCGTAAAGCGCGGGGCCAAGGTCGATGCCCGCGCCTTTGGCGATCATGGCGACGCGCCCGGCGGCCTCCTTCGGCGGGCCAGAGACGGCGAGGTAATAGTCGATGACGGTCGCGACCTCACGCGGCAAGGGATCGGCGCGGAGGTCCGCGGCGTGGTCGAGCAGCCGCGCCGTGATCTCGCTTAAAGATCGGTTACCCGACAGCGGCAGGCCGTTCCCCTCAAGATAGGCGCCGACCAGCTCTTCCGCCCGCTCAGAGGGCAGGCCAGCAAGCCGGTCGGCGAGCGCCATGACAAGGCCGTCGCCATTCGGCCGCTCGCCGCGTGCCAGCCGCGCCAGCAGAGCGTGGAACACCGGTGGCCGCCAGAAATAATGACGGAGCTTGAGCCGCCAGCGCTCCGGCAACGAAAGCGCATCGAGCAGGGCGTAGAACAGCGCGATGTCGCCGAAGCGGAGACGAAAGTCCTTGAGGCCGGCGCTTCGCACAGCCTCGACGGCAAGGAGCACGACCTCGACATCGGCGCCTTCGCGGTCGGTCTCGCCGAAGCACTCGATGCCGGCCTGGCGGAACTCGCGCGGATGGGCCTGGTTGCGGCGGTCGGGCTGAAAGCGGAAGGCCGGGCCGTTATAGCAATAGCGCGCGGGCCAATCTGCTGATGGGTGGCGCTCGAGATAAAGCCGCGACACCGGCACGGTCAGGTCGGGCCGGAGGCAAAGCTCGTCACCGGCGAGATCGGTGAAGACATAGGTGCGGCTTCTGATCGACTCACCGATCTGGTCGAGGAAGATGTCGGCGGGCTGGATGATGGAAGGCGCAACCTGCTCGTAGCCTGCGCGCCGAAAGATTTCGAGCAGGGCGGTGGCCTGGGCTTCAAGAGCCTCAAACTTTAGCGCCGATTCAGCGGCCATGGTTTCAGGCTTTGTGACGAGAGAGGACGCCACGAACCGCCTCGACGAGTTTCTGCTCGGGGACGGGGAACTGCGCCTCGGCCCGCTTCTTCAGATATTCGTCGCGATCCTTGATCGAAGTGAGCGTGGCACCAAGGATCAAATCCTTGATGGTGACCTCGCCCTTGGCGTGCTCATCGCCGCCCTGGATGACGACGCAAGGGCTGCCGCGCTTGTCGGCATATTTGGTCTGCGCGCCAATCTTGCCGCTCCCCAGGTACATTTCGGCGCGGATTGGTGGACCACCATCGTCGGGTTTGCGGAGTCTATTCACCAGGCGCTGGTAGTTCTCGATGGGTTGATCGGGGAAAACCAGCACCACCACGGGGCCTTGCGCGACGCTCACTTTGTATTTGCCGAGACGCTGGAGGCCGAAGAAAAGCCGCGAGACCCCGATGGAAACGCCGGTGGCAGGCACTTTCTCGCCGGTGAAGCGCTCGACCAGCCCGTCATAGCGCCCGCCGCTCACCACCGAACCGAGTCTGATGGGCTGCCCGCGCTCGTCAGTGATGGGCGCGGTCAGCTCAGCCTCGAACACAGGCCCGGTGTAATATTCAAGCCCCCGGACGACTGAGGGGTCGATCAGAATGCGCCCGTCGTCATAGCTAGACGTGGCAACAAGTGACCAGATCTTCTCCAATTCCTTGCGGCCCTCTTGTCCGATAACGCTGTCTCTGAGTCTGAGGTCAAGCTGTGCAATCTTTTCGTCAGCATCTTCGACTGGCTCAAAAATGCTCGTGAGCGTCACGATGGACGCACGATCCAGGTCAGCGCCCTTGGTGAAATCACCACTTTCGTCCTTCCGGCCCGGTCCCAGCAGCGCGCACACGCCGTCAATTCCAAGTCGGTCCAACTTGTCGAGTGCACGCATTACCGTGAGCCAGCGACCGTCATGTTTCTGATCGTTAAGACCGATAATCTCCCTCAAGCCATCAAGCACCTTTCGATTACTCACTTTGACGACGTACTGGCCCTTAAGTCCAAGCGCCTCCAGCGTGTCGGCGGCAAGCATGCAGAGTTCGGCGTCGGCGGCAACTGACGAGGCACCGACGGTATCGGCGTCGAACTGGGTGAATTGGCGGAAGCGGCCAGGGCCGGGCTTCTCGTTCCGCCACACCGGTCCCGTTTGGTAGCGGCGGAAGGGTTTGGGCAGGTTTTGATAATTCTCAGCGACGTAACGGGCGAGCGGCGCCGTCAGGTCGTAGCGGAGCGACAGCCACTGCTCGTCGTCGTCCTTGAAGGAGAACACGCCCTCGTTCGGCCGGTCCTGGTCGGGCAGGAACTTGCCGAGCGCGTCGGAATATTCGAGTGCCGGGGTGTCAAACGGCTCGAAGCCATGGGACTCGAACACCCCCCTGATGGTGGCGAGCATGGTCTCCGTGGCGCGGATCTCTCCCGCCGAAATGTCGGAAAAGCCCTTCGGCAGGCGGGCCTCGGGGCGCACCGGCTCGTCTTTGTTGGTCATGGGAGGATGCGGCTTGGTCTAGAAGGGCTCCAGCCGCCCGCTTCTAACCCATCGCCGGAAGCCCAGCAAGCAAGGCTAAGGCCCGCTCAATCGATGAGGGCGGCTTCTCTCGCCATCTCGACCAGGGTCTCGACCTGATGCGACCTCACGTTCAGCTTCTCCAGCGCCGGAGGGCAAGGGCCGCCCGTCGCCCAGTCGAGCAGCTCCACAGTGTGGACGAAGGGAGCGCTGGTGCCCCCCTGAAGCTGCATCACGCAGCCGATATTGGCGGTGGCGATCACGTCAGGCGTGACGCTGGCGATATTGCGCAGCTTGCGCTCACGCAATTCTCCCGACAGTTCGGGCTCGAGCAGATTGTAGGTGCCGGCCGAGCCGCAGCAAAGATGCCCTTCGGGAATCTCCAAAATGTTGAAGCCGCATTGGGAGAGCTGCTTGAGGGGGAGCGCGTCGAGCTTCTGGCCGTGCTGGAGCGAGCAAGGGGCGTGATAGGCAACCCTGAGCCCCGTCCACATCAGCGGCGGCATGAGGTCGATCTCCTCGACGAACTCGGTGATGTCGCGAGTGAGGCCGGAGACGTAGGCGGCGCGCTCGGCATAACCGCGGTCGCGGGAGAGCAGACTGCCATAGTCCTTGACCATGGTGCCGCAGCCCGAGGTGGTGATAACGATGGCGTCGAGCAGCTTCTCCCGCATGGCCGCCGTCCAGGCATCGATGTTGCGGCGCGCGGCGTCACGCGCCTCCTCTTCGCGGCCGAGATGGTGGACGAGAGCGCCGCAGCAGCCCTCGTCCTTGACCACGACGACATCGACGCCGTGACGCCTGAGCAGCCTGATGGCGGCGAGGCTGATGGAGGGGACCATCACCTCCTGCACGCAGCCGAGCATCAGCGCCACGCGCTTCGCCTTGGGCTCCTTGCCGATGGCAGATTTGGGCTTGGTGAGGTTCGACTTGGGCCTCGCCTTCGGCACCAGCGCCAAGGCCGCGGCGGTCGCGGGGAATCCGGCTTTCTCAATCAGGCCGCGGAACGGCCGCGCCAGCCAGCCCAACATCAGGGCCAAGCGGAAGCGGCGCGGGTAAGGCAGCACCTTGCTCAAGATCCAGCGCGTGGTGCGTTGCGCGGAGGTGCGGTGCCCCTTCATCTCGATGCGGGTGCGGGCGAGATCGACGAGATGCATGTAGTCGACGCCGCTCGGGCAGGTGGTCATGCAGGAGAGGCAGGAGAGGCAGCGATCGATGTGATAGGTCATCGTCGGCGTCACCTCGCGGTCCTCGAACATCTGCTTCATCAAGTAGATGCGTCCGCGGGGGCTGTCGCGCTCGTCGCCGGTAAGCACATAGGTCGGGCAGGTGGCGGTGCACAGCCCACAATGAACGCAGCGCCTGAGAATGGCGTCGGCGCGCGCGATGGTCGGGTCGGCGAGCTGGAGAGCGTTGAAGTTCGTCTGCATGGTCCTCGCCTACATCCCTGGATACATGCGGCCAGGGTTCAGAATCCCCACCGGATCGAAGGCCCGCTTGAGCTCCGCCGTCAGTGCCATGAGCGGCGGATCGAGCGGCTGGAACACGTCGATGACAGCCCGGGCCGGAGCCTCGGCGCGGATCAGTGTGGCATGGCCCCCAAATTCGGCAAGGGTGCGGCGGATCTCCACCGCGCCGGCGTCGGAGATGGGCGGGGTTTCGAGCCAGATCAGCCCGCCCGACCAGTCATAGAGGGCACGCACGTCGATCTTGCGCGCGATGCTGCCGATCAGCTTGGGGGCGCTAGAAGGGATCGTGGAGATGCGCCACAGCGGCCGCCCTGTCTTTTGAAACATCTTGAGGGACCGGATGTCCCCCCAGAAGGCGCGGCTCCGCTGCGTGTCGAGCTCGAGGGCCGGTGCGTAGGCCTGAAGCATCTGCTTCAGGCGGCTCGAGCGGTAGCGGGCCGAGGCCGGCAGGTTCTCGACCCTGATGGCGGTGACCGAGGCGCCGGCGCCGCTGATCTCCTCGTCGGAGAAGCGCTTGGCGAGCTCGGCATGCACATGCACCGCCCCTGAGACCTCGAAGGGTGTGCCGAAGCCGAGGCACAGGGTCTCGACCCCGGTCGGATCGGACAGCCCGAAACACAGCACGGTGCGGACCTCGCGTTGGGCCGGAAGCACCTTGATGGCCATCTCGGTCACGACCGCGAGCGTGCCCCACGATCCCGCAAGCGCCCTGCCGAGATCGTAGCCGGTGACGTTCTTCATCACCCTACCGCCGGCCCTGATGGTCTCGCCGCGCCCATTGACGGCCTGCACGCCGAGCACATGGTCGCGCGCAGCGCCGGCAAGGATGCGCC